>CAYQXH010000130.1:0-7393 GCA_964421325.1 uncultured Propionibacteriaceae bacterium | reverse complement strand
ATCGTCATCATGGGTTGCGGACGCGTTGGCGCGTCCCTGGCCCGGGCCCTCGAGCGCCGCGGCCATTCCGTGGCCGTCATCGACATCGTCCAGGATGCGTTCCGGCGCCTCGGCCCCGAGTTCCAGGGCAAGACGGTGAAGGGCGTCGGCTTCGACCGGCAGGTACTGCAGCGGGCCGGGATCGAACGAGCGGACGGCTTCGCCGCGGTCTCCAGCGGCGACAACTCCAACATCCTGGCTGCCCGGGTCGTCCGGGAGACCTTCGAGGTCCACAACGTCGTGGCGCGGATCTACGACCAGGGCCGGGCCGAGGTCTACGAGCGCCTCGGCATTCCGAGCGTGGCAACGGTGCGCTGGGCCGCCGACCAGGTCCTGCGCCGCCTGCTGCCCTCCGGCTCCGAGCCGCAGTGGCGGGACCCTTCCGGCAGCGTCCGGCTGATCGAGGTGCACGTGAACTCGGCCTGGGTCGGCACGAAGATCTCCGCGATGGAGGCCGCCTCCCGGGCCCGGATCCCGTTCCTGATGCGCTTCGGCGCCGGCATCGTCCCGGTGGAGAGCACCGTCTTCCAGGACGGCGACCTGATCTATGCAGCTGTCACCAACGAGCAGGTGCCGGAGGTCGAGGACATCCTCGGCTCCGAGCCGATCGAGCACTGAGAGGGGTAGCGCCATGCGTGTAGCCATCGCCGGGGCCGGGAACGTCGGCCGCTCGATCGCCCGGGAGCTGATCGCCAACGGCCACCAGATCCTGCTGATCGACCGTGATCCGAACGCGATCAAGCCCGAGAGCGTGCCGGAGGCCGAATGGCTGCTGGCCGACGCCTGCGAACTGGCCAGCCTCGAGGAGGCCAGCCTGGACACCTGCGACGTCGCTATCGCCGCCACCGGCGACGACAAGTCCAACCTGGTGCACTCGCTGCTCGCCAAGACCGAGTTCGGCGTGCCGCGCACGGTCGGCCGCGTGAACCACCCGAGCAACGAGTGGATGTTCGACGACCTGTGGGGCGTCGACGTCGCCGTGTCCACCCCCCGCCTGATGTGCGCCCTGGTCGAGGAGGCGGTGACGGTCGGCGACCTGGTACGGCTGTTCAGCTTCCGCGGCGGTCACGCCAACCTGGTCGAGATGACGCTCCCGGACGGCTCGCCGCGCGTCGGCACCCGGGTGGCGGACCTGAACCTGCCCGGGGACGCCGTGCTGGTGACGATCATCCGCGACGGCGCGGCTCGGGCACCCGAACGCGATGCGGCCCTAGAGGGCAACGACGAGTTGCTGTTCGTGGCCGACCCCGGCTCGGAGACCGAGCTGGCCCAGTACCTGGTGCCGAGGGCGGCCCGCACGGCCGAGTTCAGCTAGCCACCAGCTCGTAGAGCGGGTTGTACAGGCGGCGCTGCCCGTCCACGTAGGACACCCGACCGCTGACGGTCAGTTCGCGTCCGGCAGTGATGCCGGGGATGGAGCGGCGCCCCATCCAGATCAGGGTGACCGTGCCGGAGCCGTCGTTGAACTCGGCCTCCAGCCAGGGCGTGCCGCTGCGCGGCTTCATCGTGAGTACCGTGATCGTGCCCCGGAGCTTGGCCCACTGGCGGTCCTCCAGGTCGCGGATCAGCATCGCACCGGCCGATTCGACCACCTTCTGCCGGGCCTCGGACTCGAGTTCGGCGTTGGTGGCACCGATCCGGCGCCATGCCCGAACCAGTGGGTTCGTGTTCGCCATCAGCCCTCCCCGGCAGCTGCCTCGGGCAAGGTCATCGAGATCAGTTCGCCCGGCACCATCGGCTTGTCGCCGCGGCGCACCACCAGATTACGGAACAACTCGACGAACGGCGCCACCAGTGGCGCATCCGCGTCGCCGAGGGCCGCCTCGCCCAGCAGGGTCGCCCGCAGCAGCCACCGCGGGCCCTCGGCGAACCAGATCCGAGAGACGTGGAACAGCTGTTCGCCGCCGGGGCCCTCCTGCGGCAGCACCCGGCGCACCTCCGATCCGAACGGCCCGTCGGCGAGGGTCGCGCTCCCGCCGGCCTGCTCGGCCTCGTCGACCACGTCCTCGCGCAGTTCCTCGGCAAGGCCGCCGCTGGCCGGGGCTGCGAACAAGGCGATCTCGAGCCCGGAGTTCTTCCAGACGGCCGTCACTGCCTGCACCTGGCGGGTGGCCTCGTTGACCTGCAGCTGCAGGCCGAGCCCGTCCCATGGGGTGACGATCAGCGAGCCGAGGTCGATCCGGGTCACGTGGTCCTCGCCGAGTTCCACCTCCTCGGAGTCGAAGGGGCCGTCGGCGCGCCAGTCGGTCTCGTCGCCGCTCTCCTCGGCTGCGGCGTCCTCTGCGGCCAGCAGCTCGTCGGGGTCGTCGATCTCATCGAACCCGTCGCTGTCCGCCGGTGCTCCCTCGGCCGCGTCCTCGTCGAACTCGGCCTCATGATCACCGGCGTCCTCGCCGACGATCTCGAGTGCCTCCGCTTCGGTGTCGATCGGGTCGGTCACTGCAGCCTTGCGCTTTCGCCCAAAGATCACTTGTCCACCTCTGTAGTCTTCCCGGCCGGTTGGCCGGCCCATTCCGTGACACCACCGCTGGAGCCGTGGCCCCGGTCGCCCCGGACGCTCCCGGGCAACTGTTCAAGTACCTCAAATTCGGCCTGCGCCACGCGCTGGATCACAAGTTGCGCGATCAGGTCGCCGCGAGCCAGCCGGATCGGCCGGCGGGCGTCGGTGTTCAGCAGGCAGATCCGGATCTCGCCGCGGTAACCCGAGTCGACGGTGCCCGGAGCGTTGACGATGGTGAGCCCGGAGCGGGCAGCCAGCCCGGAACGGGGATGGACGAAACCGGCCCAGCCCTCCGGCAGGGCGATTGCCAGCCCGGTTCCGACCAGGCGGCGCTCCCCCGGCATCAGCTCGCAGTCCTCGGCGATCGCCAGGTCCGCGCCGGCGTCTCCCGGGTGCGCGTAACCGGGCAGCGGCATCCCCGGGTCGAGCCTGGTCAGGCCGACCCGAACCCGTTCGGGGTTGGCCGCAGTCATTGCGGCAGTCTAGCCGGGACGGCGTCAGCTCCCGGACGGCGAGATGGCCCGGCAGCGCTCGATGGCGTCGGCCAGGAGTGCGGGGTTCCGGCTGGAGACCAGCCAGTAGGGGTGCGGGTCTGCCGGGTCGGTCACCGCAACCTCCACCGAGCCCGGGACGAAGCCCCGCACCAGCAGCCAGGCAGCGTGGTCTGCGCCCGCGCCGAGGCGGTGCCGGGTGGCGGCGCGGTCGTGCACCAGCACCTCACCTGCGTAGGCCCACTCCAGCACGGCGTCGCCTGCGTGGAGCCCTTCGGAGTCGACCAGCACCCTGGGGCGCCCGTACCAGAGCAACGCCCCGGCGATTCCCGCGGCCGTGACCAGGCCGGCTGCCCCGGCAACCTCCGGCCCGGCGTAGAAACCGACGGCGGTCACGAAGGTCAGCCCGAAGAACAGGCCGATCGCCCACCAACTGGCCGGAACCCGCAGCTGCTCGGAGTAGCTCATTGCCCAAAGCTAGCGGGGGTTGGCAGGATGGCCGCAGGAGGAACAACGTGAACACATCCCAGAAGCTGCTCTGGAATCTCTACGCCGGCGCGGTCGGGGCGCTCACAGCCATGCTGGCGGCGAAGGCCGTGAACGCTGCGTGGGAGTTGGCCACCGGCGACGCACCGCCGGAACCCAACGATCCGGAGGTTCCGCTGCGCCGGGCGCTCACCTGGGCGATCGCCAGCGGGGTCGGCATCGGGCTGTCGCAGTTGCTGGTGAACCGGTTCGCCGCCGGTCAGTGGACCCGGGTCATGGGCACGCCTGCGCCGCGCTTCAACAAGTCGACGCTGCGCATCTAGTTCGCACCCCATCCTCGCGGTTGTGACGCCTCGCGACAGATCGCACGAAAGGGGACAGTCCCCTTTCGTGCGGCGCGCACGGTCGGTCAGCCGGCGCAATCCACGCAGTAGGTCAGGCCGTTCTTGACCTCGGCGATCTGGCTGCGGTGCTTCACCAGGAAACAGGAAGCGCAGGTGAACTCATCGGCCTGCCGCGGCAGCACGCGGACGGTCAGTTCTTCATGGGAGAGGTCTGCTCCGGGCAGCTCGAAGGTCTCGGCAGCCTCGACCTCGTCCTCGTCGACCTTTCCGGAATTCTTGTCGTTCCGACGGGTCTTCAGTTCCTCGATCGAGTCTTCACTCTCTTCGTCGGTCTTGCGAGGGGCGTCGTAGTCGGTCGCCACTTGGTTCCATCTCCATTCCGCGGTGCCCGCGTCGGCGGCTGGTTGGGCATCTGATGCGAGGAATGCATATCACATCCCGGGCTGGTTTCCCCCCTTGCCCCCACGGTCCGATGGCTGCACAAGGCGGCCCGGCGGCAGTGGTGATCAGGGATCGGGTTGGTAGGTTACCTGCATAGACAAACTGGAAGTGAGACCATGACTCACCGAGACCTGGGCCGCGACACCAGGGGTCCGGTACGCCAGCAGCCACAGACCACCCACCTGGAGATCCAAATGGACAGTGCCTTGACCCCACGGGAGATCCAGGCACGCATCCGGGCGGGTGCGCCCCTGGCGGAAGTCGCGCGCGCAGCCGGCATGGGCGTCGACTGGGTGGAGCCGTTCGCGGCCCCGGTGCTGGCCGAGCGCGAGTTCATCGCCGGCCAGGCACAGTCGCACCCGGTGCGTCGCGGCTCGGAGACGATCGCCCACCGCACGCTCGGCCAGGTCGTCGGCGACCGGCTCGCCTCCCGCCGCGTGGACGCCGACACGGTGGTCTGGGACGCGTGGAAGCTCGAGGCCCGTCGCTGGATGGTTCGGGTCGACTACGACTCGGGCAAGTCGCACCGCGAGGCCCGCTTCATCTACGACGCCAGCGGACGGTTCTCCGTAGCGGACAACGACGACGCCCGCTGGCTGCTCGGCCTGCACTCCGCATCCCACGGGCCGCAGCCCGGCCGTCGCCGCCGGGAGGAGGAGGCCGAGCCGACCGTCGGCCTCAACGACGAACTGGCGCTGGTCCGGGTGGTCCAGCCGCGGGTGGACGAGCCGGCCGACCCGGACGACACCATGCCGCTGGACGACATCGACGGCGAGGTCGACGACGCCTACGCAGAGGGCGAACTGGCCGAGGTGGACGGGGTCTACGACATCGTCCCCTCAGCCGGATCCGGCCTGGACGTGCTCTACGACATGCTGTCCAGCTTCGACGAGGACTCGGTGCAGATCTATGCCGGGCTGATCCGTCCATCCGATGCACCGGTGGCCCGACCGGTCCTCGACGAGGACCCCGAAGACGAGCCTGACGAAGCAGAGCCGGTGGCAGGGCTCGCCGTGGAGATCGAACTCGAGATCGACACCGAGCCGGAGCCGGTCGTGACCCAACCGGAGCAGCCGGCACTGGTCGAGGAGGCTGCGCCTGCGGCCAAGCCGAAGCGCAAGCGTGCCCAGGTGCCGAGCTGGGACGAGATCATGTTCGGGTCGCCCAAGAACCCGAGGAAGCGCTGATCAGGCCAGTTCGAACGGCAACGGCTCCGGGCTGAGGGTGACAGCCGCCACCTGGGCCGTGACCCGGCGCCGGTGGTGCCGACGGCACAGCACCTGGTAGGCCACCTCGGCGTCACTGGTGTCCCCCACCACCACCTGGCTGCCCTCCGTGACCATCACCCCGTTCACGGTGCGGGCATTGTGCGTCGCGGGCTCCCCACACCAGCAGCGTGGCCGCACCTGCAGGAGTTCCATCCGGTCACACAGTTCCACCAGCCGCCGCGACGCGGGGAACAGTTCGGTTCGGAAGTCGGTGAGGATGCCGAAGCAGAAGACGTCGATCTGCAGCTCGTCGACGATCCGGGCCAGCTGGTCGATGTGCGCCGGGGAGTAGAACTGGGCCTCGTCGCAGACCAGGAAGTCGACGCGGCGGCCGCCGGTCAGCTCGGTGACGACGTAGTGCCACAGGTCGAGCTCGGCGGTGACCTCGAGCGCCGGCGCGTTCAGGCCGATGCGGGACGTGATCGCGGCCTCGCCCGAGCGATCCAGCATGGTGAACAGGCGGCCCTGACGGCCGGCGTTGGACTCGGTGTAGGCGACCTGAAGGGCCAGGGTCGACTTGCCGCAGTCCATCGGCCCGGTGAAGTAGGTCAGCTCAGCCATGGGCCACATTCTTGCCCATTCCGGGGATCGGCTCGTTCACTCCGCAAGGAGCGGCACGGCCAGCTCAGCCGGGGTCAGCGATCCGTGCATGCCGACCAGGTCGAGCTCCCGCGGCAGGGTGCGGCTCAGCACCGCCCAGTCGTCGGCGAGGGCAACCAGGACGTCCCCGAACCGGCCTGCCAGCCTCGGCTGGAGCTCACCGAACCAGCCGGCAGCGATCGCCTCCGGCCGCGTGCGCACCCAGGCCCGCTCCCCGAGCAGGTCCTGCCAGCGGGCTGCGACCAGTTCTGCCCTGGCGGTCATCAGCTGACGCAGCCTGCCCTCACCGGCGAAGGCCGTGACATCCGCGAGGAGGCCGGGTTCGTCCTCAACGATGACCCGGTGCCCCGGCGGGACGTTCACCATGCCGTGGTCGCCGGTGATCACCAGCCGGACGTCGGGTGGCAGGGCCGCACGCAGGCCGGCGACGAGCGCGTCGGCAGCGGCCAGCTCGGCCAGCCACTCCGGGCTGCCGAGCCCGTGCACGTGGCCGGCGTGGTCGAGCTGGCGCTCGTAGAAGTAGGTGAACGTCCGCTCCCCCGCCGTGCTGGCCTGCAGCGCCAGCTCGATCCGCCTGGCCGCATCGCGCTCGTTGGTCACCGGCAGGAAGGCCGGGCCCCGCAGCGCAGCCGTCGTGAGGCCGCTGCCGGCGAAGTGGGCCGGTGCGATCGTCGCCGTTCGGACGCCTGCGCCGGCCAGCCGTTCGAAATAGGTGAGCTGCGGCTGGACGTCGAGTCCGCTCAGGTCGGCCGGCCAGCGCAACGTGTTCAGCACCATGGCGGCCGGCGGGTACCAGAAGGAGTAACCGGCGATCCCGTGCCGGCCGGGCGGCAGGCCGGTGCCGATGCTGGTGATCGAGGTGGCTGTCGTGCTCGGCACCCCTGAGGTGATCCAGCGGCCAGCCAGGCCGGCGAGGTGGGGGCCGTGATCGGCGTGGTCCAGCAACTGGTGCCAGCCGAGGCCGTCGATCAGAACCAGCAGGTAGCGGTCCGCGTCCGGCAGTCCGAGGGAATCGTCGGCCCCGGCAACGCCGAGGTGGGCGCCGATGCTCGGCAGCAGCTCGGCGAGGGTGGACTGACCGTATTCGGGGACCAGCGGCTGGGTCATCCGAAGCTGCCGGTGGCCAGCTGCAGCGCGGTACCGAAGGTGATCAACTGCTGCACCTTCGGCTCCCCGTCGCCGGCAGCGCTGATCCGCACCGTCAGGTCGTCGCCGGCGATCATG
>CAYQXH010000129.1:0-7416 GCA_964421325.1 uncultured Propionibacteriaceae bacterium | reverse complement strand
GAAGAGTCAGATCCCGGTGATCGCCGACATCCACTTCCAGCCGAAGTACGTCTTCGCTGCGATCGACGCCGGTTGCGCCGCGGTCCGGGTCAACCCGGGCAACATCCGCGCCTTCGACGACCAGATCAAGGAGATCGCCAGGGCGGCCACCGACGCCGGCGTCTCCATCCGGATCGGCGTCAACGCCGGCTCCCTCGACAAGCGCCTCCTGGTGAAACACGGCGCCCCGACCGCCGAAGCCCTGGTCGAGTCGGCCCTGTGGGAGGCGAGCCTCTTCGAGGAGCACGGTTTCCGCGACTTCAAGATCTCGGTGAAGCACCACGACCCGGTGGTCATGGTGCGCGCCTACGAACAGCTCAGCGAGGCCTGTGACTACCCGCTGCACCTCGGCGTCACCGAAGCCGGGCCGGCCTTCCAGGGCACCATCAAGAGCTCGGTTGCCTTCGGTGCCCTGCTCGCCAAGGGCATCGGCGACACCATCCGGGTATCCCTCTCCGCTCCGCCGGCCGAAGAGGTCAAGGTCGGCATCAAGATCCTCGAGTCGCTGAACCTGCGTCCGCGTCACCTCGAGATCGTCTCCTGCCCGTCCTGCGGCCGCGCCCAGGTGGACGTGTACAAGCTGGCCGAGGAGGTCACCGAAGGGCTCACCGGGATGGAGGTTCCCCTCCGCGTGGCCGTGATGGGCTGCGTCGTGAACGGCCCGGGCGAAGCCCGCGAGGCCGACCTTGGGGTCGCCTCCGGCAACGGCAAGGGCCAGATCTTCGTCCGCGGCGAGGTGATCAAGACCGTTCCCGAGTCCGAGATCGTGGCAACCCTGATCGAGGAGGCCAACCGGCTGGCGGCCGAGATGCCGGCTGTCGAGTCCGGTCCGGTCCAGGTGTCGGTCGGCTGAAACCATGACTGCCCGGATCCTCACCAACTCGGACGCCGGCATCGTCCGGCGACTGGTCGCGGAGGATCCGGTGGTGAACGTCTTCGTCGCGTCAAGGGTCGAAGCCGGCATCCTCAACCACGGCGCGCCCGGGGTGCTCTGGGGCTGGCCGGGCGCAGCGCCGACGTCCCTGCTGCACGTCGGGGCGAACCTCGTCCCCGTGGTCACCGACGCCGAGCCGCTGCCGGCGTTCGTCGAGGCAGCGGGACGACGTCGCAACAGCCAGTCCATCGTCGGCCCGTCGTGGTTCGTGATGCCGTTCTGGCGCGCGCTGAGCGACCGCTGGGGGAAGGTCTACAGCCAGGTTCGCGAGGTGCGCCCGCGGCAACCGGTGATGGCAACGGTCACGGCGCCGAAGATCGCGGCCGACCCCCGCGTGCGACCCATCACCTCGGCCGACTTCGACTCCTACTTCGCAGCCTCGGTCGCCATGTACACCGAGGAGGTCGGCGCCGACCCACTGGCCGGCGGCGACACCAGCTACCGGAGCTACTGCCGCTGGGTGGTCGACCAGGGCCGCGCCTACGGCATCGTCGAGAACGGCCGGGTGATCTTCAAGAGCGACATCGGGGCCGCCAGTGGGCCGGCAGCCCAGATCCAGGGCGTCTGGCTGGACCCGTCCCTTCGGGGACGGGGGCTCTCGGAGCCGGCGATGGCCGGGGTGACCGAGTACGTGCTGGCCGACTACCCGATCGTCTGCCTTTACGTCAACGACTTCAACACCCGGGCGATCCGCTGCTACGAGCGGGTCGGCTACGACCAGGTGGGGGAGGTCGCAACGATCCTGTTCTGATCCGGAGATCCACGGATCAGGCGATCTCGGCACCCGGAGCGCCGGTGAGCTGCACCAGCTACTTGGGGGAGAGCGGGAAGACGGCGTACGGGTGGCCCGCAGCAGCCCAGACCTGCTCGAAGCGGAACAGCTGGGTGTCGATCAGGATCACCGGTTCGATGCTGTGGGCAACCGGCGAGACGCCACCGATCGAGAAGCCGGTGGCGGCCTTCACGAAGTCTGCGTCCGCGCGGCCGACCTTGCCGACGAGTGCCGAGACCTTCCGCTCATCCACCCGCAGGTCGCCGGAGGTCACGACCAGGACGGCTGCGTCGTCCTCGCGGCGCCGGAAGACGATGCTCTTGGCGATCTGGCCAAGTTCGATGCCAAGGGCGGAAGCCGCGTCGGCAGCTGTGCGTCCGGTCACCGGCAGCATCACCACGTCATGGGGATGCCCGAGTTCGGCCAGCTTCGCTGCCACCCTGCGGACGCCGTCCGGGAGTGAGGTTTCGGTCACGGCGCCATCCTGCCAGCCCTTCGCCGGGGCGGTTGGTTAGGGCAGGCTAACCTGATTCCGCACCAGCTTCGCCGAGCCAGGAGATACATGACCGCAACCACAGTGGCATTCCAGACCGTCCCGCTGGAGTCGGCGCTGCGGGCAGCTGTGCTGCGCTCGCGGCAGTGGCTGACCCCCGGCTACGTCCGGGTGCGCCTCGGCGGACCGCAGCTGCGGGGCTTCAACGCGCCGGGAGCCGACGACCACGTGCGGCTCTTCTTCGCCCCGACCGGGTCCCCGCCCCCGCCGACCCCGGAGCAGTGGCGGGAGTTCGAGAGCCGCGAGTACACCCCGGTGGCCAGCGACCCCGACGCGGGCTGGGTGGACTTCGACCTGCTGGTGCACACCGGCGGGACCGGCTCGGCCTGGGCGGCTGAGGCGCCGCTCGGCTCGAGCGCGGCCGTCGCCGGGCCGCGGCGCAGCAATGCCGTGGCCGGGACCCCGGACGCGCTCTTCCTCGCCGGCGACGAGACCGCCGTCCCGGCGATCACCCGCTTCCTCCGGCAGCGCAGCCCGGGCACGCCGGCGCGGGTGCTCGTCGAGGTGTCCGAAGCCAACCGGCTGGTGCCGCTGCCGACCGACGAGGCCACCGACCTCACCATGCTGGTCCGTCCCGGGCAGAGCCTTGTGGGTGCCCTGGCAGCCCTCACGGCGGCGGACCGGCCGGCCGGGAAGGTGCTCGGCTTCGTCGCAGCTGAGTCGGGTGTGGTGCCGGTGGCGCGCGCCCTTCTCCAGGACCGTTGGGCGCTGCCACCAGAGGCGCTCATCGTCAAGGGCTACTGGCGCCGCGACTGACCTGCGTCCGAGGCGGGTTCCGGTTCGGCGCCGGGTTCGCGCGTCGGTAGTCTTGCCGTCGTGATCACCCGCCTCTCCAAGCTGTTCGTCCGCACGCTCCGTGAAGATCCCGCCGATGCCGAGGTGCCAAGCCACCGCTGGCTCGTCCGCGCCGGCTACATCCGCCGCGCCGCACCCGGGATCTACACCTGGCTGCCGCTGGGGCTGCGGGTGCTGCACCAGGTGGAAACGGTGGTCCGCGAGGAGATGGACGCGATGGGCGCCCAGGAGGTGCTCTTCCCCGCACTGCTGCCCCGCGAACCGTACGAGGCGACCAAGCGCTGGACCGAGTACGGCCCGAACCTGTTCCGGCTGAAGGACCGCAAGGGTGCCGACTACCTGCTCGGCCCCACCCACGAGGAGATGTTCACGCTCCTGGTGAAGGACCTGTACTCCTCCTACAAGGACCTGCCGCTCTCGCTCTACCAGATCCAGACCAAGTACCGCGATGAGGCCCGGCCCCGGGCCGGGCTGCTGCGCGGTCGCGAGTTCGTGATGAAGGACTCCTACTCCTTCGACGTCGACGACGCCGGGCTGGACGCGTCCTACGAGGCCCACCGCCAGGCCTACATCCGGATGTTCGACCGGCTCGGCCTCGACTACGTGATCGTCAAGGCCACCTCCGGGGCGATGGGCGGCTCGGCCTCCGAGGAGTTCCTGGCGATCTCTGCGACCGGGGAGGACACCTTCGTCCGCTCGCCCGGCGGCTACGCCGCCAACGTCGAGGCGGTCACAACGCCGGCGCCGGAGCCACTGGACGCGGCAGCAGTGCCGGCTGCCAGCGCCGTTGACACCCCCGGAACCGGGACCATCGACGAACTGGTGGCCGCGGCCAATGCTGCGTTCCCGCGCGCCGACCGGCCGTGGACGGCTGCCGACACCCTCAAGAACGTGGTGTTCAAGCTCACCAACCCCGACGGCAGCAGCGAACTGCTCGTGGTCGGGGTGCCCGGGGACCGGGACATCGACGCCAAGCGCCTCGAGGCCGCGATCACGCCGGCGGAGGCCGCCCCCGTCACCGAGGAGGACTTCGCCCTGCACCCCGGACTGGTCAAGGGCTACATCGGCCCGGTCTCGCTCGTCGATGGCAGAGCCGTGCAGCACCTCGGGGCTGAGGGGCCACTGAAGGTGCGCTACCTCACCGACCCGCGGGTGGTCGCCGGGACGGCGTGGATCACCGGTGCCAACGTCGTCGACACCCACCTGGTGGACGTCGTCGCCGGCCGGGACTTCACAGCCGACGGGATCCTCGACGTAGCGGAGATCCGCGAGGGTGACCCGGCTCCCGACGGCTCCGGGCCGTTGAGCCTGGCCCGCGGCATCGAGATGGGCCACATCTTCCAGCTCGGCCGCAAGTACGCGGAGGCCCTGGGCCTGAAGGTGCTCGACTCCAACGGCAAGCTGGTCACCGTCACCATGGGCTCCTACGGCGTCGGGGTCTCCCGGGCCGTGGCAGCGGTGGCCGAGGCGACCTGCGACGACCGCGGCCTCGCCTGGCCGCGGGCGTTGGCACCCTTCGACGTGCAGGTGCTGGCCACCGGCAAGGGTGAGGAGATCGCTGCGGCGGCCGAGCGGCTCGCCCTCGAGCTGGACGCCGTCGGCATCCGGGTGCTGCTGGACGACCGGAAGGCGAGTCCCGGCGTGAAGTTCGCCGACGCGGAGATCATGGGCATGCCGACCTCGGTGGTGGTGGGCCGCGGCCTGGTCGACGGCCTGGTCGAGGTCAGGGACCGGGCCAGCGGTGAGCGGGTCGAGCTGCCCCTCGACGAGGTGGTGGCCCACCTGGTCGCCCTCGTCACCGTCTGAGGTGTCGAGAAAGCCCGGAGACCTCGCCTAGGATTGGGAGGTCGCCCCGGCGACCACAACCGCAACCCACAATCGGATCGAGGAACGGTCATGAACACCGCTGACATCGAGTCACTGGTCGCACCGGTGGCCGCAGCGCACGCCCTCGAGGTGGATCGCATCGAGGTGCTCACCGCCGGGAAGCGCTCCGTTGTGCGGATCTTCCTCGACGGGGACGGGCCGGCCGGCAGGGGACCGTCGCTGGACGAGATCGCCCAGGCGACCCGCTCCATCTCGGTGGCCTTCGACGGCGTCGACATCACCAGGGGCCGCCCCTACACCCTCGAGGTGTCCTCCCGCGGCGTCACCCGCCCACTCACCGAGGAAAGGCACTTCCGGCGCAACACCGGCCGGCTCGTCGCCGTGAACACCTCGGGCGAGCAACTCACCGGCCGGGTGGTCGCAGTGGATTCCGAAGCCGTGGACCTGGACGTGGACGGCGCCGTCCGGCGGGTACCGCTGGCCGGGATCACCAAGGCCGTCGTGCAGATCGAGCTGAACCGGACGATCGAAGACCAAGTTGAGGAAGGCTGACATGGACGTCGACATGAGCGCACTGAAGGCGCTGGAGCGGGACAAGGAGATCAGCATGGAAGTGCTGGTCGACGCGCTCACCGATGCCTTGCTGAACGCCTACACCAAGACGCCCGGCGCGATCGAGGGTGCCCGGGTCGAGCTGGACCGCCGCAGCGGGAAGGTGAGTGTCCTCGCGCCGGAACTCGACGAGGAGGGCAACAAGATCGGGGAGTTCGAACACACCCCGGAAGGCTTCGGCCGGGTGGCGGCGGCCACCGCGCGCCAGGTGATCTTCCAGCGCCTGCGCGAGGCTGAGGACGAGCAGAAATACGGCCACTTCGCCGGCGCCGAGGGCGACATCCTGCTCGGCGTCGTGCAGCAGGACCGGGACTCCCGGACCGTGCGGGTCGACCTCGGCAGCATCGAGGCGATCATGCCGCAGGCGGAGCAGTCCCCCGGCGAGGAGTACACCCACGGCAAGCGGCTGCGCGTCTACGTCGTCAGCGTCCGCCGGGAGCAGCGCGGGCCGCAGGTGGTCGTCTCCCGGACCCACCCGAACCTTGTGGCGAAGCTGTTCAAGCTGGAGGTGCCGGAGATCGAGCACGGCATCGTCGAGATCAAGGCGATCGCCCGGGAGGCCGGCCACCGCACCAAGATCGCCGTGGTCAGCACCGTCCCGGACGTCTCGGCCAAGGGCGCCTGCATCGGGCCGATGGGCCAGCGGGTCCGTGCGGTGATGCACGAGCTGAACGAGGAGAAGATCGACATCATCGACTACTCCGACGATCCGGCCGTGTTCGTCGCCCAGGCGCTGAGCCCGGCCAAGGTCAACTCGGTGACCGTCACCGACCTCGCCGCCCGGTCCGCGCGCGTGGTGGTGCCGGACTACCAGCTGTCGCTGGCCATCGGCAGGGAGGGGCAGAACGCCCGGCTCGCGGCCCGACTCACCGGCTGGCGGATCGACATCCACTCCGACACGGTCGGCTGAGCTCAGCCGGTCGGCCCACCGGACGGCTGGCCGGCCGCCCCACCCCTGCCGCCGCCGGCCGGCATGGCCTCCTGCAGCGCCGCCAGCACCTTGGCCTCGTCGAGGTCGAGCTTCTCGGCAAGGGACTTGGCCATGGTCTCCAGGAACCCGGAGCCGTCGTTCCGCGCGCCGCTGGGCTGCGCTGACGGCTCTCCCGAAGGCTGGCCGGCCGGCCGGTCGGCAGCCATCACCTCGGTGAGCGCGGCAGCCACCTTGTCCTCGTCGACGCCGAGCTGCTCAGCCAGCGTCTTGGCGAGCTGGGTCGTGTCCAGCCCGTTCCGGCCCTCCCGGGAGTCGTTCCCGGCCTGGCCCTGCCCGTAACCGGCCTGGGTGGACGCTGACTCGCCGCCGGCGAGGTTCGCGGCGAGTGCCCCGACTCCGACGGCAGCGCCGAGGGCGATCACACCGCCGCCGATGGCGAGGGCGAGCTTCGCTTTGGTTTCCATTCGGCTCCTTCATTGAGGTTCGGACTCAACCAAAGCCGGTCGGCCTGTGCGCCGGTGGAGGCCCGGCTGGGTGCCTGCTGTGGATCGGCGTCGTATAGTCGGATCCCGTGACCCCACCTGTCCGCACCTGCCTCGGCTGCCGCGGCAAGGCGCTCAGGTCAGAGCTGGTCAGGCTCGCCTGGGACGCCCGGGCCGGTGTCGTGGTGATCGACCACCGCCTGGTGCTGGGCGGTCGCGGCTGCTACCTACACCCGGCTTGTGCAGCGCCGGCTGCCCGGCGCGGCGGGATCGGGCGGGCGTTGCGGCGGCCGGTCGACTCCGAACAGGTGGCAGCTGTGCTGGCCGGACTGGCCACCGCCGGTCCCGCTTAGGCGAATCGCCGGTTCCGGCGATAGAATCGACCCTGCGCGTTCGCCGTTCCAGTGCGAGCACAACCAGAAAGTGGGCTAACGCTCATGACCACTCGATGAAAATCTCGAAATGAGCACT
>CAYQXH010000128.1:0-7509 GCA_964421325.1 uncultured Propionibacteriaceae bacterium | reverse complement strand
ATCTGCTCGAGCACCTGCTGGTTGTCGACGGCCACCTGCACGGTGATCCGGGAGAAGTCCTCGTTCTCGGTGGGGCCGACAGCCAGCGACTCGATGTTGTACCCGCGGCGGGCGAACAGGCCGGCGATCCGGGCGAGCACACCGGGCTTGTTCTCCACCAGCACGCTAAGGGTGTGCGTGTTCACAGTTCCTCCCCCTCCCACTCGGGCGCGAGGTCCCGGGCGATCTTGATGTCGTCGTTGCTGGTGCCGGCTGCGACCATCGGCCAGACCATGGCGTCCTTGTGGACCACGAACTCGACCACGACCGGCCGGTCGTTGATGGCCATCGCCTGGGCGATCACGTCGTCCACCTCCTCGGTGGTCTCCGCCCGCAGCCCGACGGCGCCCATGGCCTCGGCGAGCTTCGGGAAGTCGGGCACCAGGTGCGACTTGAGGTTGGTGTTGGAGTAGCGCTCACCGTAGAAGAGGGTCTGCCACTGCCGCACCATGCCGAGGCTGCGGTTGTTCATGATCGCGATCTTGATCGGGATCCCCTCCAGCGAGCAGGTGACCAGCTCCTGGTTGGTCATCTGGAAGCAGCCGTCACCGTCGATCCCCCACACCACTGTGCCGGGCAGGCCGACCTGGGCCCCCATCGCGGCCGGGACGCAGTAGCCCATCGTGCCGGCGCCGCCGGAGTTGAGGAACCGGTTCGGCTCCTCGTGCGGCAGCAGGTGGGCCGCCCACATCTGGTGCTGGCCCACTCCGGAGACGAAGGTCGCCTCCGGCCCGGCGATCTCGCCGATCCGCTTGATCACGTACTCCGGGCTGAGCAGCCCGTCCTCGATCGGCTCGAACTCGGTCGGCGTGTAGCGCTGCCGCAGGTTCTTCAGGTACCGCACCCACTCGCCGTAGTCGGGCAGGGCAGTCTCGCGCAGCAGCAGGTTGAGCTCGGTGATCACCTCGGCGAGGTCGCCGACGATCGGGACGTCGGCCACGCGGTTCTTGGAGATCTCCGCGGGATCGATGTCGGCGTGGATCACCTTCGCCTCCGGCGCGAACGAGTCCAGCTTGCCGGTCACCCGGTCGTCGAACCGCGCCCCGAGCACCACCAGGAGGTCCGAACGCTGCAGGGCGCCGACGGCTGCGACGGTGCCGTGCATGCCGGGCATGCCCATGTTCAGCTCGTGGCTGTCGGGCAGGGCGCCGCGGGCCATCAGCGTCGTGACCACCGGGATCCCGGTGAGCTTCACCAGCTCGTCCAGCTGGCCCCACGCCCGGGCACGGTTCACGCCGCCGCCGACGTAGAGCACCGGACGCTCGGCAGCAGCGATCAGCCGGGCGGCCTCCCGGATCTGCTTGTTGTGCGGCTTGGCCACCGGGTGGTAGCCGGGCAGGTCGAGTTCCTCCGGCCAGACGAACTCGGTCTGCGCGGACAGTGCGTCCTTGGCGATGTCCACGAGGACCGGGCCGGGACGGCCGGTGATCGCCAGGTGGAACGCTGCGGCGATCGCGTGCGGGATCTCCGCCGGATCGGTGATCAGGAAGCTGTGCTTGGTGATCGGGAAGGTGATGCCGCGGATGTCCGCCTCCTGGAAGGCGTCGGTGCCGATCGAACGGCTCGCCACCTGCCCGGTGATCGCGACGATCGGCACGGAGTCCATGTAGGCGTCGGCGATCGCTGTGACCAGGTTGGTCGCCCCCGGGCCAGAGGTCGCCATGCAGACCCCGACCCGCCCGGTGACGTGGGCATAGCCTTCGGCCGCATGCCCGGCGCCCTGTTCGTGGCGGACGAGGATGTGGCGGATCTTCGAGTCGTACAGCGGGTCGTAGGCGGGCAGGATGGCCCCGCCCGGGATGCCGAAGATGACCTCGACCCCAACGCGCTCGAGCGACTCGACCAGGGACTGGGCTCCAGTCATGGTTCTCGGTGACTCCCCGGGCATCTTTACCTCTCTTCATCGAAACTGGGCGTACGGAAGCAGAAAAAAACCCCCGCTGCTAAGGCAGGCGAGGGAGCGCGTCGGGATTGAGAAGGATCTCAGCCGACACGCTGGCTAACTACGAGGACGATGTTCCGCACAGCACAAGGTTCCCGCCCAACCACCATCCGTGTCAACACGTGGGCCGCGGATTCCACATGGTGGTCCCCGGGCGGCCAAGGCTCAACCCGTCCCTTCGACTCTGAGGGATTCTCAGCCTCTGACTGGAATCCGACCCAGCCGGTGGGTGACCATGACATGAGCCGTAAAGCAACCGAAGGGAATCCCCCCGATGCCCACCTTCCCGCAGCCGAAAGCCCTCCGGAAGGCAGCGACCGCTGCCCTCGGTGTGCTCGCCCTCACCGCAGGCACGATCGGCTCCGCCGTCCCCGCGCACGCTGACGCAGCAGTCGCGCCGAAGAGCAGCCAGGTGACGATCGTCGGCGCCGGTTGGGGCCATGGCAAGGGAATGTCCCAGTACGGCGCCTACGGCGCTGCGACCAAGGGGCTGAACTACAAGGAGATCGTCGCCTTCTACTATCCCGGGACCACGCTGGAGAACCTGCCCAGTGGCAACCAGCTCAAGGTGCTGATCAGCGCAGACACCGACGGGATCCTGCACTTCCGCCCCGTCGCCGGGCTTCGGGTCCGCGACTCCGCCGGCGCGATCGTGAGCCTGCCGACAGCCTCCAAGTACCGCAAGTGGCGCATCATCAAGTCCGGCGGCAAGCGGGTGCTCCAGTACCTCACCAGCTCCAGCAAGTACGCCAACTACTCCAACAAGCTGAACGGCGCTCGCCTGTGGCTCGTCGAGAACACCAAGACCGGGACGGTGAAGCTCGCGATGCCGGACGGCAGCACCCGCACCTACCGCCATAAGCTGGCGCTCAAGTTCACCTCGACGAGCGCCAAGACGGTCAACTACGTGACCATGGAGAGCTACCTGCGCGGGGTCGTCCCGGCGGAGATGCCGGCCTCCTGGGCGTTCGAGGCGGTCAAGGCCCAGTCGGTGGCTGCGCGCACCTACGCAGCCAAGCTCCGCTCGACGGCCAGTGACTCCGCCGCCTACGACCTGTGCGACACCTCGGCCTGCCAGGTCTACCGGGGGGTCGCCGGCGAATACGACACCAGCGACAAGGCCATCGCAGCCACTGCTGACAAGGTCCTGGAGTACAAGGGCAAGCTGGCCCTCACCATGTTCTCCTCCTCCAACGGCGGCTGGTCCGCCTCCGGCGGCTCGGACTATCCCTACCTGAAGGCCCAGAAGGACCCCTACGACGGCGTCAAGCGGGACCAGTCCTGGTCGGTGACGCTGAGCACCTCGAAGATCCAGAAGGCCTACCCCAGCATCGGCACCCTCAAGTACGTGCAGGTCACTGACCGGGACGGCGACGGCACGTACGGCGGCCGGGTCGAGATGATCAAGATCGCCGGCAGCAAGGGCTCGGTGAGCGTCAACGGCGGGTCCTTCAAGAGCAAGTTCGGGCTGAAGGAGCGGCTGTTCAAGGTCGTCGGCGGAACGGCGACCGACACCACCTCCACCACCTCGGAGAACTACCTGCGCTGGCAGGAGCTCGGCGGGGCCGACAACCCCATCGGCTCCCCCGTCGGCGAGGAGAAGGCCGTCGCCGGCGGGCTGCGGCTCGAGTTCGCCACCGCCGACCTGTGGTGGACGGCGGACACCGGCAGCCACCTGATCACCGGCGACGTTCGCACCGCCTACAACGAACTCGGCGGGGCCGCCTCCAAGCTCGGCTTCCCGAAGACCGACGTGACCACGACCGACACCGGCACCGTCGCCGACTTCCAGCTCGGCCGGATCACCTGCACCACCGGCGCCGACTGCGTCATCAGCTACGGCTGAGGGTTCCCGACCAGTTGCCGGTGGACGCGATCGAGGTCGATCCCCGGCTCGCGCTTGAAGAGCTCACCCAGGCCAGACCGGTGGGCGAACCGCGGTAGCAGGTGGAAGTGCAGGTGGAAGACCTCCTGGCCCGCTGCGGCACCGTTGCTGCTGAGCACGTTCAGCCCGTCCGCGGCCAGGCGTTCCACCAGCAGCCGTGAGGTCGCGCTGATCGCCGGGGCGATCTCGCTCAGCGCCTCCGGGTCGGCCACGAGGTCGTCGACGTGCCGGCGCGGGATGACCAGGGTGTGCCCGACGTGCCAGGGTGCGATGTCGAGGAAAGCTATGGCGTATTCGTCGGCGTAGACCTGGCGGGCCGGGATCTCGCCGGAGACGATGCCACAGAACAGGCAACTCATGGGAGTCAGCGTACGGCGAATCCGGCCGCGGCGAGGCCGGCCTTGACCTCTGCGATGGTCAGGCTCTGGTAGTGGAAGACGCTGGCCGCCAACACGGCGTCCGCCCCGGCCCCGGCAGCCGCGACGAAGTCGGCAACCGAACCGGCGCCGCCGGAGGCGATCACCGGTACGTCGACGACAGCCTTCACCGCTGCGATCATCTCCAGGTCGAAGCCGCCGGTGGTGCCATCGGCGTCCATCGAGTTCAGCAGGACCTCCCCGGCGCCCCGGTCGACGGCCTCGCGGACCCACTCGATGGCGTCCAGGCCGGCAGCGGTTCGCCCGCCGTGCGTGGTCACCCCGAAACCGGACGGGCGACCCTCCTCCCTGCGGGCGTCCAGGGAGAGGACCAGCACCTGGTTGCCGAACCGTGCCACGATCTCGTCGATGGCCTGGGGCCGGGTGATGGCGCCGGTGTTGATCCCGACCTTGTCGGCGCCCGTGCGCAGCAGGAGGTCGACGTCGCCGACCCCGCGCACTCCCCCGCCGACACACAACGGGATGAAGACGGTCTCCGCCGTCCGACGCACCACGTCCAGCGTCGTGTCCCGGCCCTCGCTGGAGGCGGAGATGTCCAGGAAGACCAGCTCGTCGGCGCCCTCCGCCCCGTAGGCGGCGGCGAGGGCGACCGGGTCACCCGCGTCGCGCAGGTTGCGGAAGTTGACCCCCTTGACGACGCGGCCGTCGTGGACGTCAAGGCAGGGGATCACGCGGATGGCGAGCGACATGGGTTCAGGTTATCGAAGCCCGGCGCGCTGGTCGGGCCCGGGTGGTCGTGATCAGTCCTCGAGCGGGGCGGCGTCCACGACGCCCCTGCGGATGCCGGCGATCAGTTCCTTGCAGGTGTCGCGGAGTTGCCCCGGGCCGACCGCCTGCGCGAGTTGCCCGGCCGCATCCACCACCATCCGCGCCCAGCGGACGAAGTCGCCGGCCGTGAGCGCGGAGCGGTACAGGACCTCGGCCAGGTCGGCTCCGGCCGCCCAGGCATGGATGGCCTCGGCGAACCCGATGTCCGGTTCGGCGTGGCTAGGCAGACGGTGGTCGCGTTCGGCTAGCGAGACCTGCCGCCAGATCCCGCGCAGCGCGATCTGGGCGTTCTCCGAAGCCCGGTCCGGCATCCGGTAGGGCGCGTGGCGATCGCCACGGGACTCGAAGACCAGGCTGGAAACCACCGCAGCCAGTTGGGGTGCGCTGAGCCCGTCGAGGATCCCTTCGCGCACCGCCTCGGCCGTGACCAGGTCGAGTTCGGAGTAGATCCGCGACAGCATCCGCCCGGCATCGGTGACCCTGGTCCCGCCGTCAGCGCTGAGGTAGCCCATCGATTCCAGCACCGAGCAGATCCGGTCGAACCGGACGGCGATGGTGTTGGTGCGCCGGTCGGCCTGCCGCTGCAGGGTGGCGCTGTCCCGTTCCAGCCGCAGGGCGGCCTCGGCGCTGCGGGCGTGCTCCTCCCGATCCGGACAGGAGTGGACGGGATGGTCGCGGAGCTCCCGGCGGAGGTCGGCGACCCTGGCCATGGCATCGGCGTCCGCTGCATCGCCGACGTCCACGGCCTCGATCGGTTCGCGGCGCAGCTTCGACTCCAGGGCTGCAGCCAGGTTGCGGCGCGACGCTGCCGACCGGGCGTCGAAGTGCTTGGGCACCTTCATGGTGGCGCCGACGCTCGGCGGGAACGGGAAGTCCAGCACCGAGAGCCGCTTCAGCTGCCGGTCTGCGGTGAGGACGGTGGGTTGGGGCCCGTCCGGCCCGAGACCCGGGTCGACCACGACCGCCCACGCGCGGTGCCGCTTCGTCGGGATGTCGATGATGTCTCCGGCTCGCAGCGCGCGCAGCGCCTCGATCACCTCTGCCCGCCGGTCGGCCTTGCGGTTCCGGGCGGCCTCGGCCTCGGCGGCCGAGATCCGGGCGCGCAGCCGGAAGTAGCCCTCGACATCGCCGGCGCTGCAGGCAGCCTTCGCCCAGTCGGACGCGATCCGCTCATGGTTGGCAGCGATCGCCCTGGCCAGGCCGACCACGGAACGGTCCGACTGGAACTGGGCGAAGGACTGCTCAAGGAGGCCTCTGGCCCGCTCCCGACCCACGGTAGCGACGAGGTTCACCGCCATGTTGTAGGTGGGCTGGAACGAGGACCGCAGCGGGTAGGTCCGGCGGGCGGCGAGGCCGGCGAGCGCCCGCGGGTCGAGCCCCGGCTGCCAGCAGACGACGGCGTGGCCTTCGACGTCGATGCCGCGGCGGCCGGCGCGTCCGGTCAGCTGGGTGTACTCACCGGCGGTGATGTCGGCATGGGTCTCGCCGTTGTACTTGACCAGCTTCTCCAGCACGACGCTGCGGGCCGGCATGTTGATGCCGAGCGCGAGGGTCTCGGTTGCGAAGACGACCTTCACCAGGCCGGCGGTGAACGCCTCCTCGACCGCCTCCTTGAAGGCCGGCAGCAGGCCGGCGTGGTGGGCTGCGATGCCGTTGCCGAAGGCAGCTGCGAAGCCGTCGAACTCCAGCGCGGCCAGGTCGGACTGGCTGAGCCCGGCGGTGTGCCGCTCCGCGATCTCGGCGAGCGCCTTCCGTTCGACGGCGGTTGTGAGCCGCAGTCCGGAGTTCATCAGTTGCGCGACGGCGGTGTCGCAGCCCTGCCTGGAGAAGATGAAGAAGATGGCCGGCAGCAGCCGCTCGGCCTCGAGCCTTTCCACGGTGGCGTCGCGGCGGGGCACCAGCCGCGGCCCGGTGTCGACCTTCTGTCGCGCCGCCCCTCCCCCGTAGCGTCCGGAGCCGTAGGGGGTGTGCCGGCGACCGTTGCCGCTCCGTCCGCGGGGTCGGCGACTGTCGTCCCGCTGGCCTCTGGACTCCTCTCGCGCCAACCGCACGAGTTCGGGGTTAACATCGTTGCCGGCGAACAGCTCCAGCAGCCGTCTGCCCACCATCACGTGCTGGTAGAGCGGCACCGGACGCCGTTCGGTGACCACCACCTCGACTCCGCCACGAACCTCGGAGAGCCAGTCGCCGAACTCCTCGGCGTTGCTGACGGTCGCGGAGAGCGAGACCAGCTGCACCGACTCGGCCAGGGAGATGATCACCTCCTCCCAGACCGCACCGCGGAACCGATCGGCCAGGTAGTGCACCTCGTCCATCACGACGAAGCCGAGGTTCGCCAGCGTCGGCGAGCCGGCGTACAGCATGTTGCGCAGCACCTCTGTGGTCATCACGACCACCTGCGCGTCGCCGTTGATGCTGGTGTCGCCGGTGAGCAGGCC
>CAYQXH010000127.1:0-7558 GCA_964421325.1 uncultured Propionibacteriaceae bacterium | reverse complement strand
CCCCCTGCCGGGACCGCGGCCGGGCGGGCCCCGCCCGCCGGCCGCCGGCCCAGCCGGCCGTATCGGCGCCGCACGCCGACAGACGCTCGAGTCGCCGCGCCCCGCCGGAACCGAGGACGAGGCCGTCGGCCCCGGCGGTGATCATCACGACCCCGGCCCCCCACTCCAGCAGCAGGTCGACCAGGTCGGCAGCGGTGGCCGCGTCGTACCGGGTGGGCAGGTCGAAGATGCAGGCGAGATCGTCGTAGCTGGGGCTGAGGATGTCGGTGAGCGGGAGGATCCGGCGCAACAACGCCGGCCAGTCCACCGCGGCGGCCGGCGAACCGGGGTCGACCCAAGCCAGGTCCAGGCTGGTCACCACCCCGGCGGCAGCGGCCCGCCCGAACAGCGCCTGCAGTGCTGACCCGGCGTCGGCGCAGACCCCCGGCAGCAGCGACGGATAGCCGAAGTGCAGCAGCTCGACTCCGTCGACCGAGACACCGGCGAGGTCGAGCTCGCCGTTCGAGCCCGGGTGGTGCCAGAAGACCCGATCGGTGCCCGGCGGCTCGACCACGATGGTGTATGAGGTGCCGGCCGGCACCGGGACCGGGCGGAAGTCGAAGCCGGAGAGGCCGGCCAGCCGGCTCCGGACGATCGCCCCGAGGTCATCCGGGCCAACGGCGCCCCAACCGACCACCGGGTGCCCGAGCCTGGCCAGGACCCGGCCGGTGTTGGCCACGGCCCCGCCCAACCCGATCGCCAGCGGGCCGACCTGCATCAGGGTCCCCGGCTCGAGGGTCGGCGGGACGGGCAGGTGCGGGCGGAGGTCGACGCACAGGTGCCCGACGATGGCTGTCTTGCCCATGGCTGCTCCCGTGCGGACGACGTTGTCGGCAACATTCAACACGACTGCCGGGCTTCCGGTCGGCGCGGGCGTCAGCCCACATCCTCCTGGGCGTCCAGTTCGGCCACAGCGGCCTCGATCGGATCGGCGGTCACCGGGATGCTGGCTGCCGGCACCGGAGCCGTCAGGTCGATCGTGCGCACCGTCCGGGCGGCCAGCGGCTTGGAGACGTAGGTCGGCCGGGTGATCGGGATCGGCTCCCACAGGGACCCCACGGCCACGATCGGCGTGCTCAGCTCAATTGAGTGCTCGTGGTCGGCGACGTCGGCCGCGGTGAGCGAGATGGCCACGGTCTCCTCGTCGGGGCATTCGCGGATCAGCTCAGCCCGCCGGGCTAGGTCGGCTCGCATGGCCCGGACACTGAACCGGGCCACCACGAGGAAGCCGGCCAGCAGGGCTGCCGGGATCAGTGCACCCCACCAGGCGCCGATGCCGAAGATCGCCAGGGTGCCGACAGCCAGTTGCACGATCAGCAGGAAGATCAGGACGCGGCGACGGCGCTGCGCAGCCCGGAGGTCGACGTTGTGCAGCTCGCGGAGCTGGGCCCGACGGGTCAGCGGTGTGGAGACCGGCGCCGTTCCCGGGTCCGCCTCGGCAAGGGAGGATCCACTACGGACGATGGTCACCGAAGGGGTGAACGGGATGGCCAGGTCCCCGCCGTCGTCGGCGGCATCGTCGCCGCGGTGGCTGAGGACGTAGGGAACCAGGTACATCAACCAGAACGCGGCGATAGCCGCGAAGATCAACCCGGTCAGTCCCACACCCCGAACCGTATTGGCCACCACTGTGCATCCGGCCGACCACGGGCGGAGTGTCGAGGATTAGCCGGACTCACCCATTCGCTGCCGGCGCTCCAGCCTGGCGAGGACGCCGTCCGGAACCTCCTCGTTGGTGAGCACGAAGACGTCGTGGTCGCGCCAGTCACCGTCGACGTGCATGTATCGCTCGCGGCGCCCTTCGTAGCCGAAGCCCAGTTTGCGGACCACAGCCAGACTGTTCGAGTTCTCCGGACGGATCGCGATCTCCATTCGGTGCAGCCGCAGCACCTCGAAGCAGTAGTCGGTGGCCATCGCCACCGCCGTCGGGATGATCCCGCGGCCCGCCCACCTCGGGTCGATCCAGTAGCCGACCTGGGCCCAGCAGGCCGAACCGTGGGTGATCCCGGAAACGGTCACCTGGCCGGCGAACACCGGCCGCTCCCCCGGTGGGGTGTACTCGACGGCCCAGGGCAGCATCTGGCCCCGGCGGGCCCGCGCCGAGAAGGTTGCCACCAGCTGGCCGAACGTCATGCCGGGTTCCAGGGCATCCGGGGGACGAGTCGAGTCCCAGGGGCGGAACCAGTCACCAGACCGGTGCCGGATCGCCGCCCACTCAGCTTCGTCGCGCCGACGGAGCGGACGCAGGGTCACCGCCCGGTGACTCAGCCGGACCGGCCAATTGGACCCTGCCATGGCGGCAGGTTAGTCCAGCAACCAGCAGTTCACGTCCCCGTGGGCCGGGATCGGGGTTGCAGACGGTGGCAGGACGATCACGGCGTTGGCGTCGGCGAGCTCGGAAGCTCCCGGCTGGTCGCTCGGCTGGGGGGAAACCCCGCGTGAGGTGTGGTGACCCAGCAGCAGCCGGGTGCGCACCGGATCGGCGGCCACCTCCTGGGTGACCGGCGCCCACGACTCGACCGGACCGGTGGGCTCCAGCCCCGCCAACTGCTGCACCAGGGGACGTCCGATCACCAGGTAGGCCAGGTAGGCCGCGACGACCTCCGGCGGCAGCACCAGCACCGGCGCCCGCTCCTCGCCGACCACCGCGAACACCTGCCGGCCGGGAAGCGCGTCCACCTCAGCCACATCGACCTCGCCGAGGCCGGCCAGCATGCTCACCAGGTCGTCGGTCACCCGCGTGACCAGCAGCACCAGGTCGGCGCGCACCAGCTGCTCGCTGAGCGCGTTGCCGACAGCCTTCGGCTCGCCGGCGGCGACGCTGGCAGTGAACACCTGGGCGCCCTCGTCACGCAGGGTGGCAGCGAGCAGGGTCGTGGTGGCGTCGTAGGTCTCGGAGAGCCGGCTCAGCGGCAGCCCGGGTGCGGTAAGGAACTCGTCCGCCGTCAGCACGACGACCCTGGGCCGGGGCCGGGCCAGCACCTTGTCGTGGCCGACCTCGGCGATCACGGCCAACGTCCTCGGGGTGAGCACCGATCCCTTGGCCACCAGCGTGTCGCCGTCCGCGATCCGCGACCCGGCCAGCCGGAGGTGCTGCTGGAAGCGGGCCTCGCCGGTGAACTGCACCTCGTCCGCCACCGCCAGCCCCTCAGCCAGCGGCATGACGGCGTCAGCGCCCTCCGGAAGCGGGGCGCCGGCAGCAACCCGCACGGCTGTCCCCTTGGTCAGCGGCGCGCCGCGATGATCGCCGGCCTCGATCTCGTCGACGACCGGAAGGATCACCGGGCGCTGGCTGCTGGCTCCGACCAGGTTGGAGGCGCGGACGGCCCAGCCGGCCGTGGTGGCGGCTGTGAAGGTGGGCAGGTCGAGATCGGCGACGATGGTCTCGCACAGCGTCAGCCCGGCAGCGTCGAGCAGGCCGATGCCGAACGGGCGGAGGGTCGAGACCCGGTCGAGCAGGAAGCTGCGATGGGCCGGAAGGCTCCGCGGAGCGGGCACCTCTACCGGGTCCGGGGGCTCGAGCGGGACTGCTTCCCGGCTCTGGGCCGGTGGCAGGATTTCATCCTCGGGGCGGTCGGGTAGGGGTGTGGGCATGGGCCTACGATAAGTCAATGACTTCCGGCTCCCGCGAAGGCCAGCCGCGAGCCACCCGATCCGCGGAGGTGGGCAAGCCGGCTCTCCGGTCCAGGCTCCGGGCGGCCCGCACCGCCCGCGCGGCCGACCCGGCCGGTGACGAGATCCGCACCTTGCGAGCGCTGGACGCGTGCGCCGGCGCTGCCGTTGTGGCCGCCTACGCCTCGCAGCCGCGGGAGCCAGCCACCCTGGACCTGATCGAGCGGCTGCGGCTGGCCGGCGTTCGGGTACTGCTCCCGGTGCTCACCGGCAGGCCGGACTGGGCCTGGTACTCCGGGCCCGAAGGGCTGTCACCCGGGCCGCTGGGAATTCCGCGCCCCACCGGGCCGTCGCTGGGCCCGGAGGCGCTGGGGGCCGCCGAATGGATCTGGCTGCCCGGCCTGGCCGGGACCCCGGACGGTCACCGGTTGGGCACCGGTGGCGGCTGGTACGACCGGGCCCTCGCCTGGGCGGACCCGGCGGCGCGCCTCGGACTGCTGCTGTTCGACGAGGAGGTGCTCGAAGTCGTCCCGACCGACCCCTGGGATCGCGATGTGCACCTGCTGGTCACCGAGCTCCGGCGGCTGGACTGCCCGGAATAGGAGAAGCGATTCACCGGTTCTCCTGACTGCTCGCTAAGCTTCTCCCAAACCCGCAAGTCCGCAGGAAGTGATCATGCCCACCTATCAGTACCGCTGCACCTCGTGTGATCGGGAGCTGGAAGTCGTCCAGAAGTTCACCGACGACCCCCTCACCGACTGCCCCGAGTGCGATGGCAACCTGCGCAAGGTGTTCAACGCCGTCGGTGTGGTCTTCAAGGGTTCCGGCTTCTACGCGACCGACAACCGCACCAAGGGCAAGTCCGCTGCCGCCCGTGCGTCCGAGAAGTCCGACGGCAAGCCGGCCACGGACAGCAAGCCCGCCGCCGAGGCCAAGCCGAAGTCGGAGGCCAAGCCGGCCTCATCCACAGGGGCACCCAGCGCGGCCTGAGCCTGTGGACGGCTGACGCAGCCGGGGCCCTGCTCCCGAAGATCTGGGAGTGAGATCTCTTCCCGCCATCGATTCGCTGCGTCGCGCATTCCGTTGGCACCGACGTTGGTTCGCTGCCCTGTTCGCCGCGATTGCCGTCCTGGCCGGCCTAAACGCGCTCTCGTCCCGGGATTCCGCCGGCGTGAGCCTGGTGGTGGCTGCCCGCGACATTCCGGGCGGGGCCCGGCTGGCCGCCGACGACCTGGCAGTGGTGAGGGTACCGGCGAACCTGGCCGCAGACGGAGCGTTCCCCGGCCCCGCCGAACTGCTCGGCCGGACCGTGGTGACCCAGGTTCCGGAGCGGCGGCTGCTCACCGAATCGGACCTGCTCGAGTCGGCGGGCCTCACGGGCGCCGGCAAGGTGGCCATGCCGATCCGGTTCGAGGACTCGGCTGCACAGCAACTGGTGCGCGTCGGTGGCCGGATCGACATCCTCGGCCCGACCGAGGACGGCGCCGGATACGGCGTCGTCGCCAGCTACGTGCGGGTGGTCGCCGTCCCGGAGGTCGCCGAGTCCGGGCTCCTCGGCGGCAGCCAGGCAGCGTTGGTGCTGGTGGAGGTGGACCAGACCCGGGCTGCGGCGATCGCTGCAGCTGCTGCCGTCTCGGCCCTGAGTTTCGCCCTGCGATGATCGGGTCGGCGCCTGACCTGCCCCGGAGGAGGGGTGGCTGCTCCGACCACCGAGGAGCTGCTCGGGAGATCCGGGACCCGCTCCGGGCGCAGCAGAGCACCTGGGCTGCGGGCTCTGCGCGTGCGGCGAGGACCGTTCAGGAGCCGTGGTGCGGCGGCACGTCCCGCATCAGCCGAAGTTCGTCGGCGTTGAGCTGCCGACGCCCGGACGGGGGCCGGACCTCGAGGTTGGCCAGGTCGAGCAGTTCCCTCGCCTGCCGGAGGGCTGCGGCGAACTGCGCTGCACCACAGCCGGCCCGCAGGTCGGCGGGCACCTCGTGCGGCCACGGCAACCCGGCGGCCACCCGGCTGCGCGCGTGCGCTCCCGTCCGGTCAGCGGGCCACCCGGCAGCCTCGAGAGCGCTGGCCAGGGCCACAGCGTCCGGTCGGCCCGGTTCGGCCAGCTCCAGCTCGCAGCCGGTGAGCGCGTAGCCCAGGGCGGTCTGCCAGCGGCCACTCACCGGTACCGCTGCGGTGCACCGGCAGCTTCGAGACGCACATCGCCGACCACCCGTGCGGGCGAGTCGAACAGCCATTCCCCCTTCACCACCAGGGAATCCGCATCCCGAAGCGACGGCACCACTGTCACCAGCCGGTCGAAGTCCTCGATCAGCCGGTAGTGGCGCGGGTCGAGGTCGATCTCCGGAATCCGGTCCACCCCGGCCACCAGGCGACCGTCCACCCCGAGGTCGAAGACATCCGAGCGCAGCAGCAGGAGTTCGTTCGTGGTCTTCACCGGCAGGAAGCGGTCCCGGCCGACAGCGATGGCGGTGGCACCGGGGAACACCTCGATCGCTGCCCCCATCGCGCTCTCGAGCTGGATCACCTTCGGCGAGCCGGGGTCGGCGGGGTCGACCGTCTTCTCGTTGCGGATGAGCGGGAGCCCGAGCACCCCCCGGCGCTCGGTGAGGATCTCCCGAAGCTGGGCCAGGTCAAGCCACAGGTTGTTCGCGTGGAAGTAGGGGTGGCGGTGCTCGTCGGTGAAGAAGTCCATCTCTTCGGGGGCGGTCTGTGCGGTGTCGCGGAGGATCAACTGGTCGTCAGCGATGCGGACGGCCAGGTGGCCGCCCTTGCGGTCATTGACCGTCCGCGGGCAGACCTCGGCAGCGTACGGGGCGCCGGAAGCAGCGAACCAGCCGGCCAGCCGGGGATCCGGGGCCGCGCCGAGGTTGTCCCCATTGGCCACCGAGGCGTACCGGAACCCGGCAGCCAGCAGGGCGTCCAGGAGCCCGGTGCCCAGCAGTGCCGGGTAGAGGTCGCCGTGCCCCGGCGGGCACCATTCCAGGGTCGGGTCTGCCGGCCAGGAGACCGGGCTGAGGTCGCCGGCCAGGATCTTGGGTTCGGCGTTCTGCAGGAAGTCCAGCGGCAACCCGTCCACGGCCAGGTCAGGATGGCCGGCCAGGTGGGCGAGGGTGTCCTCGCTGGTGCGGAAGCTGTCCATGAAGACCAGCGGCAGCCGTGCGCCGTACTGCGCCCTGGCGTAGCGGACCTGGTCGACGATCAGGTCGAGGAAATTCTTCCCGTCCCGGACGGTGAGCAGGGTCTTGGCGCGGTCGAGGCCCATCGAGGTACCCAGGCCACCGTTGAGCTTGATCATCACGGTCTGCTGCAGGGCGGTCCGCGCTGCGTCCTCGCTGACTTCGACCTGGTCGAGTTGCTGGGGCTCCAGCAGCGGCCGGATCGAGTCCTCGCGGATCAGCCCCGTCGCGCCGGAGGCACACAGCCGCCAGTAGTGGCCGAAGTTGTCGATCGCCGGCTGGCTGATGCCGGCCGCCCGCATCTTCTGCAGGCACTGCTCCAGGGCGCTCTCAGTCATGGCGACGATGCTATCTGCGAGCGGTGCCGCGCCCCCAGCTGGGCGGTCCAGCGGACGCACGGACGGGAGCCGCGGGATTCGCCAACGGACTCTGCGAACTCGTCCGGGCATAGAGAGAGTGACGCACCACGAAGGGCTTAAAGCCGTCTACCCACCCCCAGGAGACAACATCGAGTGCGTCACTCTCAACGGAGACTCTATCGGACGCCGCGGCCAAATCAAACCAAATCAACGAACTCTGGGTGACCTCACAGGAACGGCACGAGAGCACCCCGGAGCCAGTCACCCGGCAGGGGGACCGGGTGGAAGCGGTAGGCTGGTGCGGCCCCGCTGGCGGGGTGAGGCCCCATAGCTCAGGGGATAGAGCAGAGGTTTCCTAAACCTTGTGTCGCA
>CAYQXH010000126.1:0-7610 GCA_964421325.1 uncultured Propionibacteriaceae bacterium | reverse complement strand
ACCTGCGCTACGCCGACGCGCTCACCATGGCCGACAACATCATGACCTTCCGGGTGGTGATCAAGGAGGTCGCCGTCATGCAGAACATGTTCGCCTCCTTCATGCCCAAGCCGCTGACCGACCATCCGGGTTCGGGCATGCACACCCACGTCTCCCTGTTCGAGGGTGACAACAACGCGTTCTACGACGCCAGCGCCGAGTACCACCTGTCGAAGACCGGCCGCCAGTTCATCGCCGGGCTGTTGAAGCACGCCGGCGAGATCACGGCTGTCACCAACCCGTGGGTGAACTCCTACAAGCGGCTGGTCTCCGGCGCCGAAGCGCCCAGCTACATCTGCTGGGGGCAGAACAACCGTTCCGCCCTGGTCCGGGTGCCGATGTACAAGCCGAACAAGGGCGCCTCCGCAAGGGTGGAGCTGCGCTCGATCGACTCCGCAGCCAACCCCTACCTCGCCTACGCGATGGTGCTGGCCGCCGGCCTCGCCGGGATCGAGAACGAGTACGAGCTGCCCGAAGGTGCTGAGGACGACGTCTGGTCGTTGACCGACCGGCAGCGCCAGGCCCTCGGCATCGTCCCGCTGCCCCGCAGCCTCGGCAATGCGATCGACCTGATGGAGAACTCCCAGCTGGTCGCGGACACCCTCGGCGAGCACGTCTTCGACTTCTTCCTGCGGAACAAGAAGGCCGAGTACGACTCCTACCGCGGCCATGTCAGCGAGTGGGAGCTGCGGAACTCGCTGCCGACCCTCTAGGTCCGGCCGGCTCCCGGGTCCGTCCGATCGGGCGTGACCGGAAGTGTATGGACCTGACCGAACCCTGAACGTCGGCGTGCGCACGCGGTTGAATGGTGCCTGCCACCGATCTCCGAAGCCTCGCAGGCAGCGGCGTCCGGACTGCTCTGAGGGGGGTAGTCAGCTACTGGCGTGGATCGGTGCGCGGGCCCGCAGGACAAACCGGGGGGTGATTCCTGCGGGCCCGCGGTGCTTACCGGAACCGGCGAAACCCGCCGTCGCTCCCGGGGATTCCGGAACCAACGGCGGGTTCGGGTGCCATCTCCAGCCCGGGATGAAGACCCGGGACGGGACTACTTCGTCGCGGTTGCCGTCGGCTGCGCGGACGCCTGCGTGCTGGCCTCGCTGGTCGGCTGGGCCGAGGCCGAGGCCGATGCAGCGGCGGAAGCCGTGGACGTCGACGTGGTGGTCGTCCGGCCCCTGGTGGCGTTCGCCGGGATGTCGGCGGTCCGGTCTGCCAGCACCACCAGTTGTCCGGCATCAAGGCCCTCGGTGATCCCCACCCAGCCGCCACCGACGGCGCCGGTCTTCACCTCGACACTCGTCGGAGTCTCGGCACTGGCGCTGGCGAGGACCTGCACGGTCGCGGTGCCGGTGCCGGTGGGGGTGACGGCGGAAGCCGGCAGCCTGAGCACGCCGGACGCCGACTTCACCGCGATCGTCACCGAAGCCTTCGCCCCCGAAGCCAGCAACTGGTCGGCATCGGAGACGGCGACGGTCGCCGCATAGGTCGGGGAGTCGCCGCTGGTCCCACTGGTCTCGAGGACGCTGATGCCGGTCAGCCTGCCCTTCAGGCCGGCGGTCGCCCCGGCCGGGGTGACCGTGACCTCCTGGCCGGTCTCCACCAGCGCACGGGTCTTCAACGGCAGTTCGACGGTGACCACTGCACTGCCGGCGCCGATGATCGTGATCGAGCCGGAGCCGGCCGAGTCACCCTTGGCGAGGTCGACCAGGCCGACGGTGCCGGAGCTGGGCGCGATCAGCGTCGCTGCGGCCAGGTCGTCCTCGGCAGCCTGGAGGTCCTGTTCGGCCTCCAGCAGGTCGGCCTTGGCCGCGGCCACCTGCCGGGCGCTCACCGAGGTGGTGGAGCTCGACGACGACTTCTTGACCGTTGCCGAGGTGCCCCCCGGGCGGGGCGAGGTGAGCAGGGTTACGACGGTCTGCAGGTTCGTGTTGGCTGCGAGCACCTCTGCCCGGGCGTTCGCGCACTCCTGCAGCTCAGCCTCGGTGGGGTCGTTGGCCTCGATCGTGTCAGCCAGTTGGGAAGCCGAGGCCGTCGGCTCGGCCTCCGTCTCGGTCGCCTCCGGCTGCGAGCTGGCGCTCGCCGTCGGCGTGGCCTCAGGCGCCTCTGTGGTCTGAGTTGCGGAAGCCGTCGGCGTCGGGGAAGCCGTCGCGGTCGGGGTGCTGGTGGCCGCCGGGGTGCTGGTGGCCGTCGGGGTCGCCGTCGGCTCGGCCGCTGGCAGGATCGAGCCGAACACCGGCTCGCACTTCTCCGCCTCGGTGAGCACGGCGAGGTTGATCCTGGCCACGGCCTCGTTCAGCAGCACCGGGTCGATGGTGACCGTGGCCCCGCCCGAGCCGCCGGAGCCGGAACCGCTGCCGGAGCCGGAGCCACTGCTGGCGCTGCTGGGGTGCTGGGCCGAGTACAGGGAAGCCTTGGCCTGGGCGACCGCGGTCTCTGCGTTCAGGACGGCGAGCTGCAGCGGCCCCTTCTTCAGGGTTGCCAGTACGTCACCGGCCTCGACGCTGTCCCCGACCGCCACGGCCACCGACTTGACGGTCCCGTCGACGGTGAAGGCAGCCTCGGCGGTCTTGTTCCTGGTGATCGTCCCGGTGGCCGTGTAGGTCTGGACGACGTCGCCGGTTCCGGCGGTAGCCGTAACGTAGCGACTGCTGGCGGCCTGCGACGAGCTGGCCACCGTGATGCCGATGCCGGCCACCACCACCAGGGCTGTGGCGGCAGCGGCAACGGCCCGGAGCCGAGAGTTGGCGATCATCATTCACTCCTCAATGCGTCGATGGGGGCGAGCTTGGCCGCCCGGGAAGCTGGGTAGACGCCGGCTGCGATCCCGATGCCGAGCGACACGGCGAGGGCGATCAGCGTTGCCGGTGCCGAGATGGACACCGTGATGCCGATGATCGGGGTGAGGATCGCAGCCCCGGCGAAGCCGAGACCGACTCCGACGAGGCCGCCGAGGATGCCGAGGATGCCGGCCTCAACGAGGAACTGCCGCCGGATCACCCCGGGCGTTGCCCCGAGCGCCTTGCGCAGGCCGATCTCACGGACCCGCTCGCTGACCGAGACCAGCATGATGTTCATCACGCCGATGCCGCCGACCAGCAGCGAGATGCCGGCCACGCCGCCGAGCAGCAGGGTGAGGATGCCGGTGATCGAGGTCGCGGTCTCCACGAGGGACGCCTGGGTGCTGACCGTGAAATCGGCGGTGTCTGCGGTCACCTGGTGTGAGGCCAGCAGGGCGGTCTTCACCTGCTGGTAGGCGGCCGAGAGGCTGTCGGCGTCCCTGCCCTCCAGGTAGATCGAGGACACGCTGGTTGCGCTGGAAGAGGTCGACAACCGCGAGGCGAAGGTGGTGATCGGCACCACGACCGTGTCGTCCTCGCTGCCGCCCATCGAAGAGCCGGCCTCGGCCAGAACGCCGATCACGGTGAACGACTGGCCGTTGATGCTGATCGACTGCCCCAGCGGTGAGCGGGCGTCGAACAGCTCTGTGGCCGTCTCCGAGCCGATCACGGCCACATTGGCCGACGCGTCCAGCTCGGCCGTCGTGAAGAAGCGGCCGGAGTCGACCTCGCGCGCCCGAACCGACTGCCAGTCCGGCACGGTGCCGACGACGGTGGACGTCCAGGTCGTTGACGCGGACTGCAGGGAGCCCGAGACCGAGGAGGTCGGCGCGACGGCCGCCACGTCCGGGGCCACGGCCGGGTCGGCGAGCATGGCAGCGTCCATGGTGGTCAGGGTGGACACCGAGCCGCCGCCCCCACGGAAGCCACCGGAGGTGGTGGCCTGGCTGGGGCTGACGATGATCATGTTCGAGCCGAGCGAGTTGATCTGGGAGGTGATCTGTTGCTGGGCCCCCTGGCCGAGGCCGACGGTGAGCATCACGGCGGAGATGCCGATCAGGATGCCGAGCATGGTCAGCAGGGACCGCATCCGGCGTGCGTTGAGGGCTGCGACCGCTGTGCGGATCGTCTCGGTCCACTCCATCATCGCAGCGCCCCCACCGGTGCCGAGTCGGTCAGCAGGCCGTCGTAGATGTGCACGACGCGGCGGGCGTGTTCGGCCACGTCGTGTTCGTGGGTGATCATCACGATCGTCCGTCCCGATTCGTTGAGTTCCTCGAACAGCGCCAGGATCTCCCGCGTCGAGTGCGAGTCCAGGGCGCCGGTTGGTTCGTCCGCGAGGAGCAGGGTGGGGTCGGTGACCAGGGCGCGGGCAACGGAGACCCGCTGCTGCTGGCCGCCGGAGAGCTCACCGGGGCGGTGCTGCACCCGGTCGGCCAGGCCAACCCGGTCGAGCGCGACCCTGGCCCGTTCCTTGCGCTCCGCCGCGCCCACCCCGGCGTAGATCAGGGGCAGTTCGACGTTGCGCAGGGCGCTCAGGCTGGGCAGCAGGTTGAACTGCTGGAAGACGAACCCGACCTTGCGGTTGCGCACCTCGGCAAGGGACTTCTCGGTCATCGAGCTGACGTCGATCCCGTCCAGCTCGTAGGTGCCGGAGGAGGGAACGTCCAGGCAGCCGATGATGTGCATCAGGGTCGACTTGCCCGAGCCGGAGGGGCCCATCACGGCGACGTAGTCACCTTCGGTGACTTCGAGGTCGATGCCGCGAAGGGCCTCCACCTCGACAGCGCCGGTGGCGTAGGTCTTGCGGACCCCGACCATCTTCAGCTGGGGGCTCATCGGCCGGCTCCGGCCGGCGGGGCGCCGCCGCCTGCGGGTGGACCGCCGCCGTCGGTGATGCCGCCGAAGCCACCCCCGAACCCGCCGCCCTGGTCGCTGGACGTGCTCGAGGTGGTGTTCGGCCGGGTGAAGGTGATCTGCACCGAGTCGCCCTCGGCCAGGCCGCTCTTGATCTCGGTGGTGGTGCCGAAGACCTTGCCGATCTCCACCTCGGTCGTGGCGGTGGTGGTGCCGGTGACCTTGGTCACCACGGTCTTGGAGTCCTCGGTCCGGATGGCCGCCGTTGGCACGGTGAGGACGTCGGGGTAGGTGCCGGTGGTGATCACGGCTGAGGCGGTGGTGCCGGAGTAGAGGTCGGTGTGCTTGCCCGTGACGTTGATCACAACCGGGAAGGTGGCCGCGCCGTCGCTGGTCGAAGTCGCCACGATCCCGACCGAGGCCACGGTGCCCTTCAGCTCGTCGGTGCCGGCGTCGGTGGTGATCGCAACGGCCTGGCCGGCCTTGAGGCTGCTGAGGTCGGCGCTGCCGACGCTGCCCTCGAGTTTCCAGGTGGCCGTCGAGATCACGACGAACTGGGCAGTGCTGGTGCTGGTGCTGGTCGAGGTGTTGCTTCCGGAGCCGCCGGAGCCGCTGGAGGAGCCGCTCCCGGTCACGCTGTCGCCGTCCTCGATGTCGACACTGGCGACGGTCCCGGTGATCGGGGAGCGGAGCACGGCGTCGTCCACATCCTGCTCTGCACTCTCCAGGGCGGCTGTCGCGGAGCTCACCTGGGCCTTCGCCGAGGTGATCGCAGCGCTGCTGCCGTCGTTGTCGTAGACGTCGCTGAGGTTGGCCTTTGCCGTGGTCAGGTTGGCCTCGGCCAGCGCGACGGCGTCCTCGAGGTCGGAGTCGTCGATCGTCGCGAGCTTGTCGCCCTTGGCCACCTTCTCGCCGGCCTTCACCAGCACCCTGGTCACGGTGCCGGAGACGCCGAAGTTCACGTTCGACTGCTTCCGCGGGCTGAGGGTGCCGTCGAGGGCGACGGTGAGGGTCTGGGTGCCCTTGGTGACCTGCACTGTGCGGCTGGTGGACTGGGTGCTGGTCGCTTTGGGCGTCAGCAGGAACCAGGTGCCGACGCCGGCCCCGGCCAGCACCACCACGGCCAGTCCGATGAGCAGCCACTTGCGGGTGGACAGGTGGAATCGGCCACGTGGCACAGCCTTGGCCTCAGGAAGTTCGGGTGTCATGAAGTGCGTTCTCCTCCGGGGCCGAGTTGCCCATTGGTGGAGACGCTAGGGGTGTGACCTGTGCCGAATCCTGTGCCTACCTGTGGTTCAGCTGTGCGGCTGCTCCGGCGCGGCTGTTTCCGGCTGCTGGAACCTCCTCGGAATGCCGACGATCCGGGGCGCATCCTCCGCCGGATCGTGCACCGCGTCGGCGAGGGCGTTGTCCCGACGCAACTTCGCCAGAGCCGGTCCGATACTCAGGTCAGCACCGGTACCGCCACCGGCCGGTCCAACGGACACGACGGTTTCCCTTCAGGAGAGTTGGCCTCAGGCTAGCTCGGGAAGGGGCCACAGCAGGTCCAGGTCGCTGCGGATCCCCGAAGCTCGTACAGCGTGGGTCGCCAGCGCCTCTGCCCAGGTCAGGCTGCCCCCGGCGAGCCGCAGCAGGGTGCCCGGCTCCATCTGCACGACGTTCGGTGGGGTGCCGCGGGTGTGCCGGCCGCGTTCACCGATGCCGAGCTGGACGGCGGCGAACGGCGGGATCCGCAGTTCCACCGTCCCACCCGGGTAGCGCTGGGCCAGCAGGGCGCACACCGTCCGCGTCGCGCCGGCGAGCTCCGGGCGCGGGAGTTCGATCGCCGGGTCCCCGGCCAGCGCCCGGACGGTGGCGCGCAGGGCCGCGACATCGGCAACGGACGCGGCTCTGGACACGCGCCAGACGCTAGCATCGCCAGAGTGACCCGCATCGACAGCCGGCAGGCCCGGCTGGCCCGACTGGGGTTCGCGGACGCCACCGCCGCGGCCGCGATGGTCGATGCCTGGGCCGACCTCGGCACCCCTGAGCAGATCGAGCAGGCGCTGACCGCCCTGCCGGGTACGGCGGACCCCGACCTGGCGCTCGCCGGGTTCAACCGGCTGGTGCAGGAACGCCCCGGCCTGTTCGCAGAACTCGGCGCCGATCCGGAGTTCGCCAGGCGGCTGATCGCCGTCCTCGGGGCGAGCATCGCGCTGAACCAGCACCTCGGCGGCCATCCCGATGACGTCACGGTGCTCGCCGGGAGCGTCCACCGGCGCCAGGCCGGCGAGCTGCGTGCCGAACTGCTGGCGGCCGTCGGGGCCGACCCGGCCAGCGCCGACCCGGTGGCCGACCCGACCCGTTCCGACGACCTGCGCCGGGCCTACCGGCGCTGCCTGTTGCGGCTCGCGGCAAGGGACCTGACCGCGGCCGACCCGCTGGCCGACCTGCCCGACATCGCCGGTGAGCTGGCCGACCTGGCCGACGGCACCGTGGAGACCGCCCTCGCCCTCGCCCGCGGTGACGTGCCGGGCTGGGAGAAGTGCCGGATCGGGATCGTCGCGCTCGGCAAGACCGGCGCCGGCGAACTCAACTACGTCAGCGACGTCGACGTGCTCTACGTGGCCGAGCCGGCCCTCGACGTTGCCGGGGAGCCGGTCTGCGAGCCGTCCCAGGCCATGGCCGTGGCGACCAAGCTGGCCAGCGGGCTCAGCCGGATCTGTTCGGCGCACACCGCGGCCGGGACCATCTGGCAGATCGACGCAGCGCTGCGACCGGAAGGCCGGGCCGGGCCGCTGGTCCGGACCCTTGCCTCGCACCGGGCCTACTACGAGAAGTGGGCCAAGAACTGGGAGTTCCAGGCGATGCTGAAGGCGCGGCCGATGGCCGGCGACCTCG
>CAYQXH010000125.1:0-7671 GCA_964421325.1 uncultured Propionibacteriaceae bacterium | reverse complement strand
AGTCGTAGGTGTCGCCGATGTGCTGGGCCAGCAGGCCCTTGCCCTCGCCGCGGTCATAGAGCCCGGCCAGCTCGACCTTCGTCTCGACCCGGTCGGTCAGCCTGGTGATGGGCTGGTGGAAGCGGATGTCGAAGCCCCAGTGCAGGGAGCCGGCGTAGTTGTAGCCGTAGTCGATGGTCCGGGTGACTTCGGAGTCGACGATCAGCATCGCAGCGAACATCGGCAGCACCTTGAGGCTCGGCTCCCGCTCGTCGTGCTCGTTGAGGTAGATCAGGTCTTGCTTGCCGTCGATCCCGGCGCCGCACCCGAGCGCGAACAACTCCAGGTCGCGGAAGGTGTAGTCGCGGACGAACGGGCCGAAGGTCCGGCCCACCATCTCGGTCTTGATCCTGCCCATTCTCAGTTCCCTTCGTCAGTCCCGCGACGGTGCGGGTCGGTCAGTGCAAGCGGCATTTCTCGATCTTCATCGACTCGGTGCGTGGGAATCCGTCGACGAACTCGACGAACTGCGGCACCTTGTGGGGCGCCAGTTGGCTGCGGCAGTGCGCCACGACCTCCGCTGCGGTCAGCCGGGCTCCCGGCTGGAGTCGCACGAAGGCCTTGACGGCCTTGTCGCGGACGGGGTCGCTGACGCCGACGACGGCGGCCTCCGCGATCAGGGGGTGGGCGGTGAGCACGCATTCGACCTCGGTGGTGGACACGTTCTCGCCGGCACGCTTGATGACGTTCACCGCCCGGTCGACGAAGTAGAACCAGCCGTCGGCGTCGACGTAGCCCTGGTCGTGGGTGCGCAGCCAGCCGTCCGGGCTGAGCGCCGCAGCGGTTCCGTCGGGGTCGTCGTGGTAGCCGAGCATCAGGCTGCTGCCCGGCACGCCCTTGATCCGGAACTCGCCGACCTGCCCTGGCGGCAGCTCGCGTCCCCGGTCGTCGAAGATGCCGACCTCGTAGCCCAGCCCGGCGCGCCCGACCGAGGGCCAGCGACGTTCTCCTTGCGGCGGGTCGGTCACGGCCCAGCCGATCGACTCCGTCGATCCGTAGGAGTTCAGCAGGGGCAGGCGGAACCGCTGTTCGAAGTCGGACTTCTCAGCGTCGCTGAGCGGCATGAAGTAGAGCGCTTCGCGGAGTTCGTGGCAGCCGTCGTCGGCAGCGGGGGGCTGCAGCAGCAGGGTGCGGGCCATCATCGCGATCAGCTGCACCACGGTCGCCCGCTCCTGGCGGGCCTGCTGCCAGAAGTGGCTGGCCGAGTACCGTTCGGCCATCACGAGGGTTGCCCCGGCGACCAGCACCGGCATCAGGGCGGCCAGCTGGAAGTTGGAGTGGCAGGCCGGCATCGTGGTGAACAGCCGGTCCTCGCCCCGCAGCGACGTCTGCCAGACCCCGTAGTGCCCGGAGAAGACCAGGTTGGCGTGGGTGATCATCACGCCCTTCGGGGCAGCGGTCGTGCCGGAGGTGTACAGCAGTTCGGCCACCGTCGCGCTGGTGACCAGCGCGTCCGGCACCGGGTGTGCCGGCTGTCCTGCGCAGAGCTCCTCGAAGCCGGCGACGGCCTCCTCGGGCCCGGGGAGCGGCCCGGCCTCACCGACGACCAGCAGCCCGCGGCTCGCGACACCCTCGGCCCGGCGCAGGCTCAGGTGGTCCTCGATCCGGGTGCCCTCCACCACAGCCCACCGAGCGCCGCAGGCCCGATAGGCCCGCAGCAGCTCGGCGGGGGTCGCATCGAGGCTGAGGGGAACCGCGATCGCGCCGAGTTCGGCGAGGCCGAACAGAGCAGTGAGCATCTCCGGACGGTTGCGGAGCTGCAGCGCCACCGCGTCACCCGCACCCACGCCAACGCTCCGGAAGGCGTGGGCGGCCCGGTGGATCAGGGCATCGAACCCGGCGTAGCTGAACTCGGCGCGACCGCCGGCCGCGTCGAGGTGCACCAGGAACCGGCGATCCCCGAACAGCCGGCCGGCCGCGGCCCACAGCCCTGCCGTGGTCACGCCGGTGGTGATGTCAGCCACGTCGGATCCCTTCGTGCCCTGGTTCGGCTAGAGGCACTTGGTCAGCTCGGGCAGCACCTGGTACAGGTCGCCGACCACGCCGAAGTCGGCGTGCGCGAAGATCGGCGCGTTCTTGTCCTTGTTGACCGCGACGATCACCTTGGCGTTGTTGACGCCGACGAGGTGCTGCACCTGGCCGGAGATCCCGATCGCCAGGTACAGCTCCGGCTTGATCGTGGCCCCGGACACGCCCAGGTACCGCTCGGCCGGCATCCAGTCGACCCCTTCGGCGATCGGCCGACTGCACGCCAGCTCGGCGCCGAGCCGGACTGCGAGCTCGCGGGCCAGTTCGAGGTCGGCGGCCGCTGCGAAGCCGCGCCCGACGCCGACGACCCGCTTCGCCGTGGCCAGACCGACCGATTCCCCGCCCTTTGCCCGGGTCTCGAGCAGGCTCAGCCCCGGCATCGGCTCGGCCGTCACGATCTCGGCTGCGCCGGCACCCGGCGCCTCCGAGGCCGGCAGTGCCCCAGGGCCGACCACCAGCACCGCCACCTCGGCCGTGACCTCCTCGGTGGCGACGGCGAGGCCGCCGTAGGCCAGCCGGGTGACCTGAAGGGGAGCACCCGCCGTGACGCCGGCAGCGTTCACTGGGCTGACCCCCAGCAGGGCGGCGACCTGTCCGGCCAGCAGCCGGCTCTGGGCGCCGGAGTCGACGACGACCAGCTTCGCGCCGCGGGCCCGCAGCAGCTCTGCGACCGGGGCGGCGTAGGCCTCTGCCAGCACCTGCGGGCCGGAGGTCTCGATGACGAGGGTCAGGTCGGCTGCGGCGAGACAGCCGGCTCCGATACTGACCGCGAGCACCCGGTCGCCGAGCGCGCGGGCGGAACGGGCCAGCGAGTTCCCGGTGGCCTGGTCGTGGGCGAGGATCCATACGTCGGACATTGGGCTGCTCCTTAGAGGGACTTGAGGAAGGTGGCGAGCTGCGCCGCGGTGTCGGCCGGTGCGCCTTCGACCGTCACCCGGCGGCGATCGACCTGCTCCGGCGCCAGGAGCGACACCAGCCGGGTCGAGGCGGCCGGCAGGGTCACCGGCTGTTCGGTGACCGGCTTCTTGCCGGCTGCGAGGATGTCCTTCATCCCGGCGATCCGCGGGACGTTGATCCCCGAGGTGACGCTCACCACCGCCGGCAGGGACAGTTCGACCACCTGCTCGGCGTCCTCGAGGAGCCGTTCGACGCGGATCCGCTCCCCGTCCACCGCGATGCTGTTGACCTGGTTGAGGGTCGGCAGCCCGAGCAGGGCGCCCAGCTGGTTGCCGACCTGCTGGGCGTAGCGGTCCGAGCTGCCGGCGCCGAGGATCACCAGGTCGTAGCCGCCGATCTCGCCGAGGGCAGCGGCGAGCGCGCCGGCGGTCTGGTAGCTGTCGGCGTCCGGGCCGCCGTTGACGATGACCAGGCTGTCGAGGCCGCGGGAAAGCGCGTCCTTGCGGAGCTTGGAGTTGGCCAGCTCGGCCCCGCCGACGGTGAGGCCGATCACCTCACCGCCGGCCTGGTCGGCCAGCCGCCGGGCCGCCTCGATGGCGTTGAGGTCGTAGCTGCCGACCTTCGGTTGGGCGCGGGTGAAGTCCAGGGCGCGGCCGGAGCCGACGATGATGTCGGCATCGTCGGGAGTTGCCTTGAAGCAGGCGACGATTCGCATGGCGAGGTCCTTCCTCAGACGGATTGTTTGATGACGCCGGATTCGATGAGCCCGGTGATCTCTGCCGGTGTGTAGCCGAGCCGTGCGAGCACGTTCGAGGTGTCGTAGCCCTGGTGGGGCATCGGCCGCCACACCTGGCCGGGGTGCTGGCCGAAGCGTGGGAAGACGCCGAGGCCCTTGAACTGCTCGCCGTCTGCTGTCTGCCAGTCGAGCCACACGCCGCGTTCGGTGAGGTGCTCCTCGGCGACGAGGTCCGGGAACTCCATCACCTTCTGGGCAGCGATCCGGTTTGCGGAGAAGTCGCGCTCGACGTCGGCGACCTTCTGGGTGGCCAGGTACTCCTCCAGCTTCGCCTCGATGAGCTGCGCCTTCGGGCTGGAGAGCCAGAGCGCGCTGGTGTCCTCCGGGTAGTCGGCGGTGCCCCAGAGTTCGCCGAGCCCGATGGTCTCCAGCAGGTACCTGTTCTGCGTCACGCCGTAGACGCACAGGCCGATGAAGCCGTCGGCGCACTTGTACTCGCCGATCGCGCACAGGTTCTGGTTCCGTGGACCCGGCCTCGGCCAGACCACACCAGCGTTCAGGTAGTCGACCAGGTAGTACTGGCCGATGGCGAGCAGCGTCTCGTACATGGCGACGTCGATCGCCTCGCCGCGTCCGGTCCGGGCAACCTTGTGCAGCGCGGCCAGGGTCGAGCTGAGGATCATCAGCGAGTTGAAGTAGTCACCGGCGTACGGGCCGGGGTTCATCGGCTGTTCCGGGGTGCCGTTCTGGCTCATGTAGCCCGAGTACGCCATGACGGTGAGGTCGTAGGCGGCGCGGGTGACCATCTCGGGCACGCCGGTCTGGCCGAAGCCGGAGACATGGACGATGACCAGCTTCGGGTTGACCGCCCAGAGGACCTCGTCGGTGAGGCCCTTCTTGGCCCAGGTGCCGCCCTTGCTCGACTCGATGAACACGTCGGCTTCGGCGAGCATCCGCAGCAGCACCTGCTTGCCGGCCTCGGAGAAGTAGTCGAGGGCCACCGAACGCTGGTTGCGCCGCTCGGCCTGCTTAACCCAGGCGGTGTCGCGGATGGTGTCGCCGGCGCCGGTGTTCTCCAGCCAGGTGACGTCGGCTCCCCACTCCGCCATCAGGCAACAGGCCTTCGGCACTGCGAGTTCCACGGCTGCGTAGACGACCTTGAGATCGTCGAGGACGCCGAAGGTCGGCTTCTCGGTTGCGAGTTCCATGGTCATCCCGCTCAGTTCGCGTACGCGCGGAGCACGCCCTTGGCCACGGTGAGGATCATCATCTCGTCGGTGCCGCCGCTGACCCGGTCCACCCGCAGGTCGCGCCAGATCCGCTGGAGGCGGTGGTCACCGGCCACTGCCACGCCACCCATGATCTGCATCGCGTCGTCGACGACGGAGAACGCTGCGTTGACGCAGTAGTACTTGCACATGGCCGCCTGCGCCGAGGTCATCTCGTCGGTGTCGTAGCACCAGGCGGCCTCGTAGACCATGTTCTTCATCGCGTTGAGCTTGATGGCCATCTCCGCGAACTTGAGCTGGTTGAGCTGGAACCGGCCGATCGGCTTCCCGAACTGCACCCGGACGTTCGCGTAGCGGGCTGCGTCCTCGAAAGCGGAGAGGGCGACGCCGTAGTCACTTGCGGCGACCAGGAACCGTTCGAAGTCGAAGTCCTTGATGCCGCGGTTGAAGCCGTTGCCCTCGCGACCGAACATGTCGGCCTCGGTGAGCTCGACCTCGTCGAGGTAGACGTCGGAGCAGCTGTCCATCCGCAGCCCCAGCTTCGCCAGCGGCTCGATCCGGACGCCGGGCAGGCTCATGTCGAGGAACCACTCGGTGAAGCAGCTCGGGTCCTCGGAGTTGCGCGCCATCACGACCAGGTAGGGGACGTGCGCGGAGGAGGTGATGAACGTCTTGTGGCCGTTGAGGTAGATCTTGCCGTCGCGCCGGGTGTAGGTGGTCTGCAGGCTGCCGACGTCGGAACCGGCGCCGGGCTCGGTGCACGCCGAGTTCCAGATCTGCTTGCCGGTGCCGACATAGGCGAGCACCTTGTCGATCTGCTCCGGGGTGCCCTCGCGCAGGATCGTGTCGAAGCACGGCAGCTGGTAGAGCACGTAGGTTGGGGCACCCCAGCGGCCGAGTTCCTCGTAGACCGCCGTCAGCGTGACCAGGCCGAGGTCGAGGCCGCCGTGCTCGTCCGGCAGCATGATCAGGTCGAAGCCGAGGTCGCACAGCGCCTTCACCCAGCGTTCCGGGTACCGGTGGCTGTTGTCGCACTCGGCGAAATAGGCCTCCCAGTTCTCGCGCTGCATCAGCTCACGGACGTTGTCGACGAGCAGCTGCTGCTCGTCGTTGAGGTTGAAGTCCATCAAAGTCTCCTTGTCATTCCTTGTTGTCGAAGGCGCGCTCGAGGAAGGCGCCGCCGTGGGCAAGCGCGGCCGCGGCCGCGTCGAGCATCCGGGAGTTGTGCAGGAAGGCGTGCAGGACGCCGGGGAACACCTCGTGGCTGCAGGGCACGCCGTGCGCTTCGAGCATCGCCGCCAGGGCGGAGGTGTCGTCGCGCAGCGGGTCGAGCTCCGCTGCCGCCAGGTAGGTCGGCGGGACGCCACGGCCGAGGTCGGCGCTGAGGCAGTCGACGTAGGGGCTGCGCGCGTCGGCCGGGTCGGCCAGGTAGCAGTCCAGGTAGTAGTCGAGGTCGGCCTCGCCGAGCCCGTCCCAAGGCCCCCCGAGCAACCGGCGCGAAGCGGAGTCGCGCAGGCCGAAGAGACCGTAGTAGAGCACCAGGGCCCGGATCGGGAGCGCCGGCCCGGCCTGGTCGCGCAGCAGCAGGGTGGTGGCAAGGCTCATCGAGGCCCCGCCGCTGTCGCCGGCCAGGGCCAGCCGGCTGCCGTCCAGGTGGTAGTCGGCGCCGCGCTCGCGCAGGTGCCGCACGACGGCGGCACACTGCTCGATCGCCACCGGGAACTTCGCCTCCGGCGAGAGTGCGTAGTCGACCCCGACGACCGCGGCACCGGAGCAGTCGGCGAGCATCCGCATGATCCGGTCGTGGGTGTCGAGGTTGCCCACAACCCAGCCGCCGCCGTGGATGTACACGACCGCCGGCAGCTCCTCCCCCGCACGCGGCAGGTGGCAGCGGATCGCCACCTGCCCGTGCTGGGTCGGCACCTGCGCGTCGATCGTCTGCACCATGGCCGGACCGCCCTCGTTCCAGAAGCGGCGTTCCAGGTAGTACGCCTGCCGCATCTGGTCGAGGTCCACGTCGGTGGCGTACGCGTCAGGAGCGAGTTCGGCGGACTTGTCGAGGACCGCTCGCATCTGCGCCGACATCCGGTCGAGGACGGGCAGCTTGTTGTGGGCAACCATCACCGGGGTCCTACGCCGCCACTGCCTCGGCCGGGACCTTGGTCTCCACCGTTGGACGGACCTTCTTCAGGTACAGCCACAGCCCCAGCGAGGACAGCGCAGCGAGCACGGCCGAGCCGATCAGGATCCAGAAGATCTCCTGGTAGGCGCCGGCAGCCACGTTCCCGGACGCGTCGGTCTGGGCGTCCATGATCGCGCCGAACCAGGTGCTGGAGAAGGTGTCGGGAAGGAAGCCGATGATCGAGAGGATGCCGGTGGCGGCACCGAAGTGGCCCAGCGGCACCTTGCCCTCGGTCAGCTGCGCCGAGACCACGCCGAAGGCGCCGTTGGCGATGAAGCCGAGCAGGACGACCAGCACGCAGGCGACCACCATCACGTTCGCGCCGGACGGCAGGAACATCATCACCAGCAGGGCTCCGACGAAGACCAGCGAGCCGATCGAGATCACGATGGAGGGGCGGAACTTGTTGGCGATCCAGCCGAACGCCGGGCCGGACAACAAGGTGATGCCGTAGTTGCGGATGTTGGCAACGACGGTCGCAGCGGCCAGCGATACGCCCAGCACACCGGTCATGTACGGCGTCGTGTAGGTGACGCCGGTGTAGTAGAAGTAGACGAAGA
>CAYQXH010000124.1:0-7721 GCA_964421325.1 uncultured Propionibacteriaceae bacterium | reverse complement strand
ACCGGGACGTTGGAGCCCCACATCATCAGGTAGGTCGAGTCCCACCAGTCGCCGGACTCCGGCACGTCGGTCTGGTCGCCGAAGACCTGCGGGCTCGCCACCGGCAGGTCGGCGTACCAGTCGTAGAAGGAGGTCATGGCGCCACCGATGAGGTGGTTGAACCGGGTGCCGATCGCGTGGGAGACCATCGACATCGCCGGGATCGGGGAGAAGGAGACGCACCGGTCCGGGCCGTAGGTCCGGATCGTGTGCACGTACGAAGCTGCCGAGATCTCGATGGCCTCGGCCCAGGAGATCCGCACCAGGCCGCCCTTGCCGCGGGCCTGCTGGTAGCGCCGCCGGGTCTCCGGGTTCGTCGAGACCTCAGCGAAGGCTGCGACCGGGTCGCCGAGCCGGGCCTTGGCCTCCCGGTAGGCCTCCATCAGGACCCCGCGGCCGTACGGGTAGCGCACCCGGGTGGGTGAGTAGGTGTACCAGGAGAAGGCAGCGCCTCGCGGGCAGCCGCGCGGCTCGTACTCGGGGCTGTCCGGCCCGGTGGTCGGGTAGTCGGTCTGCTGCGACTCCCAGGTGATGATCCCGTCCTTGACGTAGACCTTCCAGGAGCAGGAACCGGTGCAGTTCACCCCGTGCGTGGAGCGGACGACCTTGTCATGGCTCCAGCGGTCGCGGTAGAACACGTCGCCGGAACGGCCGCCCTCGCGGAAGACGGCGCGCCCGTCGTCGGTCTCCTCCCACCGGGTGAAGTACTTCCCGAGCTTGAGCAGGGCTTCGGCCGCAGGGCCGTCGAGGTGCGCTCGCGGGGTGCTCATTTCCTCACGATATCGACGGGCCGCTGCCGCGTCAGGTGATTGTCACGAAAACTTGGGAAATTCGCGGGGCCCCCGAACTCGGGTCAGCCGCCGGCGAAGGGCGGCAGCACGTCGACGCGGGCCTTGGCGCCGATCAGGTCGCCGGGGTCGCGGACCGGGGAGCCGTCGACCAGCAGCGTGCAGCGGGGTAGCACCTCGGCCAGGCGGGGGTTGTCGCGGCCGAGCAGCGCGGTCAGTTCGGCAGCGGTCAACTCGCCCCCTGGGGTCACCTCCGTTGCGGGAGAGCCGGCTGCGTCGGCCGCGCCGGCGTAGTAGGTGATCCTCATTTCAGCCTCCGATGGCGCTCATGGTGCGTTCGGGTGGACGGAACCCGGCCCGTCCGATGCCGTGCCCGGCAGCCTTCTGCTGGTGGCCTCCCACCCAGAGGTCGGCCAGTTCGTCGTCGTCGGCTCCGGCCCGCAACGGGGTGCGCAGGTCGGTCTCGGTGTGGCTGAACAGGCAGGTGCGCAGTTGCCCGTCGGCAGTGACCCGGGTGCGGTCGCAGGCTGCGCAGAACGGCCCGGTGACCGATGCGATCACCCCGAGGGTGCCGGCCGGGTGGCAGGCGCCGGCCGCCACCAGCCATTCCTCTGCTGGCGCGGAGCCCCGTCCGGGGGCCGGGGTGAGTTCGAAGTGGGTGTCGAGCAGGGCCAGGATCTCGGCAGCCGGCACCATCGAGGCGCGGTCCCAGCCGTGCCGTGGGCCCAGCGGCATCTGCTCGATGAACCGCAGCCGGTAGCCGTGCTGCAGGCTGAACTCGGCCAGCGGTACGACGTCGGCCTCGTTGACCCCCCGCATCACCACCGTGTTCACCTTCACCGGGTGCAGGCCGGCAGCGTCGGCTGCGGCGAGCCCGACGAGCACCTCCTCGAGCCGGTCCCGCCGGGCCAGCGCCGCGTAACGCACCGGGTCCAGGGAGTCCAGGGAGATGTTGACCCGGCCGAGGCCGGCGGCGGCCAGTTCGCCGATCCGCCGGTCGAGGCCGATCCCGTTGGTGGTCAGCGACAGCTCCGGGGGCAGGCCCTCATCGGTGCGCAGGGCCCTGGCGCCGGCGATGATGCCGGCAAGGCCGCGGCGCAGCAGGGGTTCGCCACCGGTGAACCGGATCTTCCGGACGCCCAGCAGCCCGACCGCCACCCCGAGGAGACGGCTGATCTCGGCATCGGTCAGCACCTCGGGGGTGGGCAGCCAGGCCAGGCCGTCGGCCGGCATGCAGTAGCTGCAGCGCAGGTTGCACCGGTCGGTGAGCGACATCCGCAGGTCGCGGGCCACCCTGCCGTGGGCATCGGCGAGGACCCTGGGCGGGGTCACTACGGTGGTCAAGGAGTCTCCCGGGGCGAATATGGTGTTCCGGACCACACCGTAACCGGTGTTAGTTACGATTTTCTAGTGGATACGCCGGGGGTGGGCGGCCGGACAGAGGGGTTGGGATGGCAGGCGACGTGGTGGCGCGCACGCGTGGGTTGGGTCCGACGAGGGCTGAGGTGCTCCAACACCTGCGTGACCGGGGCGTACCCGAGCCGGTGTCCGCGATCGCCCGCGCTGTCGGCCTGCACGAGAACACCACCCGCTTCCACCTCGATGCCCTGACCCGCTCCGGCCTGGTGCACCGCCAGGCGGAGACCCGCCAGATGCCCGGACGGCCGAGGGTGCTGTACCGGGCCGACCCCGCGCCGATCCGCAATCACTACCAGGAACTCGCGGGGGCGCTGGTGAAGCACTACGCCGGGCCGATGGCCGACCGCGGCGAGCTCGCTGAGGAGGCCGGCCGGGCCTGGGGCGCCGAACTGCGCGAGGACCTCCCGGTGCACCCGGTCGCACCGCTGCCCCGGCTGGTGGACTGCCTGGCCCGCCTCGGGTACGAGCCGCAACTCGTCGCCGGCCCGCCGCCGTCGATCGACCTGCGGCCCTGTCCCTTCCTCGACCTGGCCGGTACCGACCCAGAGACCGTCTGCCGGCTGCACCTGGGCCTGCTCCGCGGCCTGTTGCACGAGACCGACCCATGGCTGGTCACCGGGCTGGAGCCGTGGGTCACCCCGACCAGGTGCGTGGTCCGCCTCGCCCCGAAGGGCGAGCCTTCGTGAACACAGCGCAGCGGCAACTGCTCAGCGTCGAGGAGTACCTGGCTGAACTGCTGCGCCTGGTGCGCCCGGACGAGCGCACCGAGCGGGTGCAGCTGTCCGAGGCGCTCAACCGGGTGGTCGCGACGCCAGTGGCCAGCCGGGTGAGCATCCCGGGCTTCGCCAACTCCGGGATGGACGGGTACGCGGTCAGGTACTCCGATGTCGCCGCCGCCCCGGTGCTCCTTCGGGTGGTTGGCGACGTGCCGGCCGGCAGCCCTGAGGACCCGCCCGCCGGGCCGGGGGAGTGCGTCCGGATCATGACCGGGGCGGCGCTGCCCAGCTTCGCCGACAGCGTCATCCCGGTCGAGGACACCGATGCCGGAACCGGGACGGCCGGAACCCCGACCGTCCGGGTGCTCCGGGTGCCGGCCCTGCCGGGAGCGCACGTCCGCGGCGCCGGGGAGGACATCCGTGCCGGCGACCCCGTGGCGGCTGCAGGGGACCGGCTGACCCCGGCCCGGCTGGGCGCCCTCGCGGCTGCCGGCCGGACGCAGGTCGAGGTGCGTCCCCGCCCGGTCGTGCTCGTTGCCGCCACCGGCGACGAACTGGTGGCCGACGGCGCGGAGCTGCGCCGCGGCCAGATCTATGAGTCCAACTCGGTCGCCCTGGCCGCCGCGCTGGCGCGGGACGGGGCCCGACCCGTCCGGGGGCCGGTGCTGCGCGACCAGGCCGATGAGTTGATCGACTGGTTGGACCACTTCGCGCCGTCCGCCGACCTGGTGGTGCTGACGGGCGGGGTCAGCGTCGGTGCCTACGACGTGGTGCGCGACGTCCTGACCTCCCACGCCGGCGGCACCTTCCGGCACGTCCGGATGCAGCCGGGCAAGCCTCAGGGGTGGGGCCTGTGGCCGGGCGGGACGCCGGTCGTCGCGCTCCCGGGCAACCCGCTGTCGGCAGCCCTCAGCTACGAGGTGCTGGTGCGTCCGCTCCTCGACCGGCTGCTCGGTGCCCGGCAGGTCCCTGACGTGACCGCCGTCGCCGCCACCGGCTGGGGCTCACCTTCGGGACGGCGGCAGCTGCAACCGGTCCGGATCAGCTCAACGCCGGACGGCCGGCTGCTGGCGGAGCCGGCGCACACCGGCGGCTCGGCCTCCCACCTGGTCACCTCGCTGGCAGTGGCTGACGGGATCGCGATCGTCGCTGAGGAAGTCACCGAGGTGGCCCCGGGGGACCTGGTCAGCGTGAGGCTGCTGCGTTGATCGCCGACTTCGATGCCGTCGTTCTCGCCGGCGGTCGTGGCTCCAGGCTGGGGCGCGGCAGCAAGCCCGACCTCGAAGTCGGTGGGCGTCGCCTGCTGGACATCGCCCTTGCCGCTGCGGCCGGCGCCCGCCGGATCGTGGTCGTCGGCGACGTCGCTGTGCCAGCAGGGGTGCTGCTGACCCGCGAGGAGCCGGCCTTCGGCGGCCCGGTGGCAGGGGTGGCCGCAGGCCTGGCCGCGCTCGCCGGGCACTCGGAGTGGACACTGCTGCTGGCCAGCGACCTGCCCGGCGCCGAAGCCGCGGTGGCGAGGCTGCTGACCGCAGCTCCGGCCGGCGAGCACGACGGGGCCTGCCTGCTGGACGCGGACGGGCGGCTGCAGTGGCTGCTCGGCTGCTACCGCACAGCGGCGCTCAGTTCCCGGCTGGCCGACCGGGGTGACCCGCCGCTCACCGCCATGCACCGGCTGCTCGCCCCCCTCAACCTGCTCGCTGTCGATCCGGGCACGGCGACGGTCGCCGACCTGGACACTCCCGCAGACGCCGAACAATGGGCGAGGATGTTGGCCGGAGAGGGGCAGGGATGAGACTCGCACCGCTGGTCGAACCGGGTCCGGAGCTGTCGCCGGCAGACCGGGAGCGGTTCGCGAGGCACCTGCCGATCCCGGAGCTGGGTGAGCTCGCCCAGCGACGGCTGCGGGCAGCGCGGATCTGCGTGGTCGGCGCCGGCGGGCTGGGCAGCCCGGCGTTGCTCTACCTTGCCGCTGCCGGGGTCGGCACCCTCGGCGTGGTCGACGCCGACTCGGTGGAGGTGGTGAACCTGCAACGCCAGGTGCTGCACGCCACCGAAGGCGTCGGGACGGCGAAGGTCGGCAGCGCAGCGGCCCGGCTGGCCCAGCTCGACCCGGACATCACCGTGATCCCCCACCAGCTACGGCTGGACGCGGGCAACGCCGGGGACCTCCTTGGTGGCTACGACCTGGTGGTCGACGCCGTCGACAACTACCCGACCCGCTACCTGATCTCCGACACCTGTGCCGAGCTCGGCATCCCGGTGGTCTGGGGGGCTGTGCTGGTGACCCGGGCTCAGGTCTCGGTGTTCTGGAGCTCGCCGCGGACGGCGGCCGGCCCGCTGCCGGGGATCACCCTGCGCGACCTGCACCCGGAAGCGCCGCCGCCGGAGAACTGGGTGACCGCAGCGCAGGTCGGCGTCCTCGGGGCGATGTGCGGCCAGGTCGGCGCGCTGATGGCCAACGAGGCGATCAAGCTGGTGACCGGGGCCGGGGATCCGCTGTTCGGCCGCCTGCTCTACCTTGACACCATGGCGGCGACCGTCGCCGAGATGCCGATCAGCCCGAGGAGCCGACGATGACCGAGCAGCCGTTCACGCATCTCGACCCGGCCGGCCAGGCCCGGATGGTCGACGTGACCGGCAAGCAGGTCACCGTCCGAACGGCCACTGCCGCCGGGCTGGTCAGCTGCCCGGAGCGGGTGGTCGGGCTGCTGCGCTCGGGCTCGGTGCCGAAGGGCGACGTGCTGGCCGTTGCCCGGATCGCCGGCATCGCCGCGGCCAAGCGAACCCCGGAGCTGCTGCCGCTGGCGCACGTGATCGGGCTGCACGGCGTCAGCGTCGACGTCGCGGTGGTCGACGCCGGCGTCGCGATCGAGGCCACCGTCCGGACGGCTGACCGCACCGGCGTGGAGATGGAGGCGCTGACCGCCGTAGCCGTGGCCGCGCTGGCCGTCGTCGACATGGTCAAGGGCATCGACAAGGGCGTCCAGATCGAGTCGATCCGGCTGCTCGCCAAGGACGGCGGCAGGTCGGGACCCTGGCGTCGGGACCCTTGAGCAACCCCCGGTTGAGCCAGCAGTGGCCGGCCCGGCCGGTCCCATTGCCCGCTACAGGCCTGACCAGCGGTAGCTGCCGTCGACCTCGTACTGCTGCTTCCAGACCGGCAGCTGCTGCTTGACCCGTTCCACGACCAGCTCGCAGAGCTCGAAGGCGAGCCGTCGGTGGGCCGCGGAGACGGCAACGACGAAGGCCGTGTCGCCGACGTCCAGGTGCCCGACCCGGTGGGCCACAGCGATCGCGGCCTCCCCGTCCGGGTCGGCCTCGGCGAGTGCGGCGCCGACGATCTCCACCAGCCGTTCGGCCGCGGAGGGATGGGCCGAGTAGTCCAGCCCGACCACCTCGCCGGCCGCCTGCGGGTCGTGGTCGCGGACGGTGCCCACGAACAGCGCCACCGCTCCCGCCTCTGGCCGGGTGACCAGCCGCAGCAGGTCGGTCTCCTCGAGCCTGGTGCCGGTGATCTCGGCCAGCCGGATGCGGGCGTCCATCAGTGGTCACCGCCGGCGAGCTGGTCCAGCACGTGAGCGGCCAGCGGGAGCAGCACGGCCAGGCCCTCGCGGACGGCGTTCGGGCTGCCCGGCAGGTTCACCACCAGCGCTCCGGGATGCGTCGCGTCGGCGTCCACCACCCCGGCGACGCCCCGGCTGAGGACCGCCATCGGGTTGCCCTGCGCCCCTCTGGTGCGCAGGGCCTCCGGGATCCCGGGCAGCTCTCGATCGATCACGGCCCGGGTGCCCTCCGGGGTCTGGTCCCGAGGGCCGACGCCGGTGCCGCCGGTGGTGACCACCAGCCGCGCGCCGGTTGCCAGTGCCCGGCGGATCCCGGCCTCGACGCTGTCCCGGCCGTCCGCCACCACCTCGGTGCCGACCTGCCAGCCGGCGTCGCGCAGCCCGGAGGCCAGGACCGGCCCCGACCGGTCCTCCCTGGTACCGGCGGCGCTGCGGTCGGAGACCGTGATCACCCAGCTCTGCGAGGGTTCCATTCGGCCAACCCTAGCGACCACGGAAGCCGCCGGCGCTCAGGCCCTGGTGGCAGCGAGCAGCGACCGGACCCGGGGGATCACCTCGGTGCCGTACAGCTCGATGGTCCGCAACAGATGCTCGTGCGGCATCGGGCCGCTGGCGTACTTCAGGTCGAAGCGCTGGATGCCAAGGGCGGCCACAGCCGCAGCGATCCGGTCGGCCACGGTCGCCGGGGAACCGACGAACAGCGCGCCGCCGTCGGCCTCGGCCTCGAAGTCGGCGCGGGAGACCGGCGGCCAGCCGCGCTCGCGTCCGATCCGGTCGCGGTTGTGCTTGAAGTAGGGGAACAGCAGGTCCCTCGCCTCACTGTCGGTGGCCGCGATGAAGCCGGGGGAGTGCACCCCGACCGGCAATTGCATGCCCCCGGTCTCGGCGCGGTACAGGTCGACGAAGGGCCGGAACCTCGCCGGCGGACCGCCGATGATGGCCAGCATCAGCGGCAGCCGGTAGCGGGCAGCCCGCACGACGGAGGCCGGGGTGCCCCCGACGGCCACCCACACCGGGATGCCGCCTCGCTCTGTGGTCGGAAAGGCCCGCTGCCCGGTGAGCGGCGCCCTCGTGGTGCCGGACCAGTTCAGCGGCCCCTCGGAGCGCAGCGCAGCCAGCAGGTCGAGCTTCTCCTCGAACAGCACTTCGTAGTCGGCAAGGTCGTGGCCGAACAGCGGGAACGACTCGATGAACGA
>CAYQXH010000123.1:0-7821 GCA_964421325.1 uncultured Propionibacteriaceae bacterium | reverse complement strand
GGCTGGCCGTACAGCTCCTGGTTGAACCAGTTGCCGAACCGGCCGAAGGCCTGGCCGATCGCGATCCCGGGGGCCAGCGCGTCCGCGAACGCTGCGAAGGCGACCTTCTCGCGCCGGGCGACCAGCCACGCAACCAGCGCACCCGCGCCGATCGCACCGTAGATGGCGATGCCGCCCTCCCAGATGAACAGCACTCTCCACGGGTTCACGCCGGGCGCGAAGTAGTCGCCCAGATGGGTGAGGACGTGGTAGGCGCGGGCTCCGACGATGCCGAGCGGGATGGCCCAGATCAGGATGGTCTCGAAGCTCTCCTGCCGGCCACCGCGCGCCTTCCAGCGGCGAAGCCCGAGGATCCAGGCCGCGATGATCCCGGTGATCAGGCACAAGGCATAGAAGTGGATGGTCAGCGGGCCGAGCTGGAAGCCACTGATTGAAGGGCTCGGGATGAAGAGGGTCACCGAGCCATCCTCGCCTGCGCCGGGCATCCGGGTCGAAACCGGAGGGCATCCGGGACGCTCACGCGCCGGCCATCGGGATCCTCGCGGTGAAGACCGCGCCCTTGCCGAGCCCGGCGCTGGCCGCGGTCAACTCCCCGCCGTGCGCCCGGATGATGCCCCGGGAGATCGTCAGCCCGATGCCGGTGCCCGAGTCCGTGGCGATGCTCGTTCTGCCCCGGACGCGGTAGAACCGCTCGAACACCCGGTTCAGGTCTTCGGCAGCCAGTCCTTCACCGGTGTCGGCGACGGCGATCTCCACCCACGAGTCCCTGCCGGCGCAGCTGACGCTCACCGATCCGCCCACCGGCGTGGCCCGGATCGCGTTCCCGACCAGGTTCGTCACCACCTGGCTCAGCCGATCGGCGTCCGCGTCGACGGCGAGCGCCACCGGACCGCACTCCACGGTGAGCGAGAGGCCGGCGTCGTGGACCTGTGGGCGTAGCCGCTCCGCAGCGGAAGCCACCACCTGCCGCACGTCCACGCGTGCCGGAGCCAGCTGGAGCCTGCCCTCCTCGGCCCGGGACAGGGCCGACAGGTCGTCGGCGAGGCGCCGGAGCCGCCGGCTCTCCTCCCCGACGTGGCCGAGGGAAGCCGTGTCGGTGGGCAGCACCTTGTCGATCATTCCCTCGACGTAGCCGTCGATCACCGTGAGCGGCGTGCGCATCTCGTGTGCGACCTCGCCGAGCAACCTGAGGCGGCGGGCCTCGGTCTCGGCGAGGGTGCGGCCCAGGCTGTTCACGTCGTTGGCGAGGTCGGCCAATTCCGCCTCCTTCGGCACGGCGACCGCCGTGTCGTAGTGCCCGTCCGCGATCCGGTGGGTGGCTGTGCGCAGGCGTCCCAGCGGACGGATCAACCGCCAGGCCGCCAGGATGCCGAAGATCGCGGCCACCCCGGCACCGACGAGGGCACCGATCAGCAGCGCCTGATCGACCGCGGTGGCGAACTGCTCGCGCAGGCCGGTGTTCTGGCCCATGCCCTGCCCCGGTCCCCGCGGACCGCCGGCCTGCGCGCGTCGCAGGGTCTCGTCGAAGAGCGCCGGCGCCAGCTGCCGCACGATGACGAAGGTGGCCAGCGCGCCGAGGATCGCAACCAGCAGGTGGGAGAGCACCAGGCGGACCGAGAGCCGGTTCACGACGCAGCCTTCTTGAGGAACTTGTAGCCGACCCCGCGGACGGTACCGATGATCTGCGGATTCGCAGCGTCGTCGCCGAGCGCTGCGCGCATGCCCCGGATGTGCACGTCGACGACCCGTTCGTCGCCGTAGAAGTCGTAGCCCCAGACGTCCTCCAGCAGTTGCGCCCTCGAGAACACCCGGCCCGGGGCTGAGGCAAGTGCCAGCAGGAGGTCGAACTCCAGCGCCGACAGGGTCACCGGGCCGGCGCCGGTTGTGATCTCGCGCCGTTCCCGATCGATCATCAGCCCGTCGAAGACCAGCGCATCACCGTCGGTCTGGGCGCCCTTCACCTCCGCGCGGGCGTTGCGGCGGAGCACCGCCTTGACACGTGCGACGACCTCGCGGGGGCTGAAGGGCTTGGTGATGTAGTCATCCGCGCCCACGCTGAGCCCGATCAGCTTGTCGACCTCCTCCGATCGCGCCGTGACCAGGATCACGTACACCTCCGAGGTGGCCCGGATCTTCTGCAGGACATCGAGCCCACCCAGGTCGGGCAGCCCGATGTCCAGCAGCACCACGTCGAACGGCCGGCCACCCTGACGGGTCAGCTCACGAAGGGTGTCGGCACCGGTCCCGACCTCGCTGACCTCGAAGCCGTCGGCCTCCAGGTAGGCGCGAAGGACCGTCCTGATCTGCGGCTCGTCGTCGACGATGAGCACTCGATGCGCCACGAAATCCTCCCTCTCGCCCAGACTAGAGCCGCACCGGGCTGCGACACTGACCGGAGCCCGCGATCCCGACAGGCTTCACACAAACCTCACACGCCCGAACACCCGGGTGCCGGGCGACCGCGATCCCGCTTTGCATCATCATACCCCCGGGGGTATTATTCGAAGCACCGACGACGAAGGAGATCCAAATGTGTAGCCCCGTTACCTGCAGGACCTGCGGCAAGACCACCTGGTCGGGCTGTGGACAGCACGTCGCACAGGTCAAGGCCAGGGTGCCATCGGGTCAGTGGTGCGGTGGGCACGCCCAGTCAGTACAGCAGCCGACGGTGAAGTCCACCTCAGGGCTGTTCAAGATCTTCGGCCGATGAACCGTTCCGGCCTGGCTGCCGCCATCGTGGCCGCCACGCTCCTGGTCGGCGGCTGCTCCAGCACGACGGTCAGCCCGACCTCGGGCCCGACCGCTGCTGCGGCGCCGGCCGCCGGCAGCAGCCTGCCGGCTGCCGAGTTCGCCGCGGCGGCGAAGCTGCCCGACACCACGCTGCTCGACGTCCGGACCCCGGCCGAGTTCGCCGCCGGCCACATCGCGGGCGCCGTGAACATCGACGTGGAGGCCGCCACCTTCCCCCAGCTCGTCGCCGAGCTCGACCCGGCGAAGAACTACGCGGTCTACTGCCGCAGCGGCAACCGCTCCAAGGTCGCCATGACTGCGATGGGCCAGGCCGGCTTCGGCCACCTGTTCGACCTCGACGGCGGGATCGGTGCCTGGCAGTCCGCCGGCGGCGAGCTCGTCACCGAATAGCCCACTCACCGAACAACCCTAGGAGCACCCATGTCCACCACGACCATCACCGGCAGCACCTTCGAGGCGACGGTCACTGAGAACCCGATCGTCCTCGTGGACTTCTGGGCTGCCTGGTGCGGGCCCTGCCGCTCGTTCGCTCCCACGTTCGAGGCGGCTTCGGAGAAGCACGAGGGGATCGTCTTCGGCAAGGTCGACACCGAGGCCGAGGGTGCCCTCGCCCAGGCGGCGCACATCAGCTCCATTCCCACCCTGATGGCCTTCCGGGACGGGATCCTGGTCTACAGCCAGCCGGGTGCCCTGCGCGCCGCGGACCTCGACAGTCTCATCGAGCAGGTTGAGGCTCTCGACATGGATGCCATCCGCGCCGAGATCGAGACCCGGCAGAGCACCGGCGTCTGATGCCGGAGGAGCGCGACAAGATCGACCCGGCTCCCCTGTTCGGCCCCGGCGGACGCATTCCGACGGCCCGGGCAGTCACGCTGGAGCGCGAGTCGGCGATCACCACCCTTCGCAAGGGGTGGCTCCCCCGGCACACGGTGGCGATGATCGTCCTGAGCCCGCTGGTCTTCCTCGGGTACACCGCTGCCCTCGGGATCGGGCTCGGCGACCCGTACTGGACACTGCTGCTCGCTGCCATGGCTGTGGTTGCGGCCCTCATCCTCACCACCTACCTGCCGCTGCGGGGAGCCGGGCCCTCGGCAGGTTCCTCCTGTGCGCTGATGGCCGGCCTCCTCGTGCCCGGCGTGGGCCTTCTCCTCGGCCAGGCCTCGGGGATCCCCAGCGGCGCGCTCGCACTCGCCATCCTCAGCCTCGGCCTCTGGCAGCGGGTGTCCGGAACCTCGGCCTGCGGCTGACCCGGTCCACCGCTGGGACGTCCGGGACCAGGCTCTGGCTTGCGGCGACCGAGCCTGCGTCGCCCGGCCTCCTCACCGGATGAACAACAGGGCGAACACGACGGTGCCGAGGATCGCCCAGGCTGCGGACCGCTTGAACCACCACACCAGTACGAAGCTGGCTACGAAGATCAGCCAGGTCTGCCAGTCCACGAGCGAACCGATGCCGAACTGGATCGTGATCGCAGCGACTAGGCCGATGAAGCCGCACTGGAAACCGCGCACGACCGCCTGAACGACCCGGTTCCGCTTGAACCTGTCGTGCAGGTCTGCGACCAGCATGATCAGCAGCGCCGGCGGCAGGAAGATGCCGAACGTCGCGGCCAGCAGCCCCAGTACCCCGAACACCTTGTAGCCAACGAAGCCGGCTGTGATCAGCACCGGGCCCGGAGTGACCTGGCCCAGGGCGATCCCGTCCCGGAACTGGATGAACGGGAGCCAGCCCATCTGGTCCACGACCACGTGCTGCAGCAGCGCCACTGAGGCAAAGCCTCCCCCGAACGCCAGAAGACCCACCTGAAAGAACGCGACGAACAGGGTTCGGGTCTCTGGCACAGCGAGCGCGGCCAGGACCAGAACGCCGGTGACGACCAGCGGGACGAATCGCTTCAGTTGGTGCGACCGGTCGGGCGAGTCCGGCGCTGCCCCGACCTCGGCAGCGCCGGGGGTGCCGACGTCGACTTCGATGCTCCTCCAGAACAGGGCGATCCCGAGGATGCCGGACAGCAGCACCAGCCAGATGAGGTTGATCCGGAAGACCAGGGAACCGGTGAACGTGACCGCGGCGATGAGCAGGCCAAGCAGGATGCGCGATCGCCGGCCGGTGAACACCGCTGCGCCGAGGGAGAGGGTCGCGGTCAGGAGCAGGGCCACGACGAGGGCGCCGAGGCCGGCGAACAGCGGCTGGACGAAACTCAGCTGCCCGTAGGTGAAGTACGCCCACGACAGCACCAGGATCGCGACGATCGAGGGCGCCAGGAACGCCAGCGGGAACACGACGGCCCCGAAGTAGCCGTACCTGCGATACCCGAAGTAGCTCACCGCCGTCACACCCGTCGACCCGGGCAGGATCTGGGCGAGGCTCATCGCCTCGAGGAACTCCCCCTCACTGAACCACCTGCGGTCATTGACGAAGATGGCACGAAGGTAGGTGAGAGCTGTCGGGCCGCCGTACCCGATGGTCCCGATGTAGAGGACCTGGCCGAGCATCGACCACAGCGACGGCGTGGTGCCGGCCTCACCCGTGTCGTCAACCCGCCTGACCATCTGCCCGTCCGATCACCGTTGGCCACCGGCGTCCCGGCGAACTGGCCATACCCGTTGCGGTCCAGTCAGCCGCCACCCTAGCGCCGGCCGGCGGAGGGCTCCGGCACGGGGAGCCCGGGCGGGCCGCCTGCGAGATGGGCGCGCAGCCGGTCGCGGAAGGTGGACAGCTCGAACCCGGGAACCTGGTCCTCCACCTCCTTGAACGGTGTGGACGGGGCGAGACTGGCGCCATCGGGGGCATCGACGAGTTCGATGACGGTGGCGACCGGGATCCCCAGGCCGTCCGCCGCCTGCTGGAGGGTCATCCACCCCTTCAGGTCATCGACACCGAGCCGCGTGCTCTGGCTCACCTGTTCGCGTCCTCCGGTCACCCAGGCGCCGGTGAGGGTGGCGACACCCACGGATCCGAAGAGCACCACCGCTGACACGATCGGGCCCACCCACAGGGATACCTTCATCATCGGTTCCCCTTGCCGCTTCGTGCCGGCTCGCGACGCCCGGTGCCGGCCGGGTCGCTCTGCCCGGCCCGGTCAGGCAGGCCGAGCGGGATGCGGGCGCCCACGGTGAGCGCACCGCGTACCGGGCAGGTGGCGACGCAGTCCATGCAGCCGATGCAGTCAGCGCTGACGAAGGGCCTGGCCTTGCTCGGCTCGATGCCGACCGGGCAGGGCCGGTCGCACAGGGTGCAGTCGGTGCAGGCGGCGGGAGCCCTTCGGATCCGCAGCAGGCTGAACCCGCCGACCACCGAGAGCGCAGCGCCCAGGGGGCACAGGTAGCGGCACCAGAACCGGTCGACGACAAGGGCGGCTGCCAGGACCAGCCCGAGGATGAGGAGCCCGATCCATAAGGTTCCGGATTCGGCCCCGAACAGCCAGTGCAGCCCGAACAGGGTGACGTACGGGTCGTAGTCGGCGAACCACAGCTTGGCGGTGGTGTAGCTCATCAGGATCACGAAGCCGAGCACGACGAACCGGCCCCAGCGCAGCGCAGCGTCGAGGCGCCGGGGAACCACCACCGTGGGCAGGTGCAGCTTTCGGCGCAGCCACGACAAGGCGTCCTGGATGGCGCCGAAGGGGCAGATCCAGCCGCAGAAGGCGTTGCCGACCAGCAGCGTGCCCACCAGGAGCGCAACCCCGAGCACGAGATTCGACGGGTGGACCTTGGTGATGAAGGTCCCGGTGGTCACCCAGGTGACCAGGGTCTCGAGGGCACCGAAGGGGCACAAGGCGTCGACCGAGGCCGCTCCGCCGGCCTTGTCGACCTGGTGACGGACGGCCGCGACGAGGATGACCCCGCCGACCACGAGCTGGGTCAGGTGCCTGGCCGACTTCACTCGTCGGATGTCCCGGACGCGCCGTTGGAAGCGGCTGGGCTTGCCGGTCCCGGCCGGCGTCTGTGGTGATTGCGATCGCAAGGCGCGCTCCTCGTGGTTCGGTTCACGGCGAGCCTTGCGCGAGTGTGTGAAGCAACCGTGAAGCCGGGGTGAAACCTGTGCTCGGGCATCCGGGTCCCGGTCGCTTCACCGAAGCTTCACCCGCGGGCTCCGGCTTCCTTCATGGGCCGCTCCTAGCGTGAATTCCGCGAACATCACCCACACCTGGAAGGAACTCCATGAAGACCACCTGGACGACCCGGACGGCCCTCGGGCTGGCCACCGCCGGCCTGCTGACTGCAGGCTGGACCACCATCGGGTACGCGGCGCCCACCCCGTCGCCGACGCCCGCCCCGACGGCGACAGCTCCCGCCGACGCCACCCTGGTCGGCAACCTGACCCACATGCGCGACGAGGAGCGGCTCGCCCGGGACATCTACGCCGCGCTGGCCGCGAAGTACGGCCAGGCCGCCCCGTTCGTGAACATCACCCGCAGCGAGCAGGTTCACTTCGACACGATGGGGCTGCTGCTCGTCCGCTACGGCGTGGCCGACCCATCCGCCGGCAGGACCGCGGGCAGCTACACCGACCCGGCACTGCAGTCGCTCTACGACAAGCTGCTGGCGAGCGGGAGCGAGTCCCTGGCCAAGGCCTACGAGGTGGGTATCACCGTGGAGACCCTCGACATCGCCGACCTGGAGGCAGCCATCGGCCAGACAGAGCAGGGTGACGTGAAGGCCGCTTTCACCAACCTGATGAACGGCTCACGGAACCACCTGGCCGCGTTCACGGCTGCCAAGGACGGCAAGATCCTGGGCACCCGAAACGGCCAGGGTATGCAGAACGGACGGTCCGGCACCAGGGTCACCGGTCAAGGAACGAGCCGCCCCGGTCAGGTCCAGGGCGCACGCAACGTCGGCCGCGGCCAGCAAGGCGCCAACCGCCCGAACACCTGCCCGGTTCGGTGAGGACCGGCCCACACCGCCACGGGAGCGCCCCTAGGCTGAAGCCGTGAAAGCGCACCCGACACCGGCGTCCGCATTGCTGGACCGGATCCGTGCGGGCGTGATCGGTGACGACCAGGTCATGGACGGCCCCTACGGGCCGCGGCGGGTCACCTACGCCGACTACACCGCCTCAGGTCGG
>CAYQXH010000122.1:0-7838 GCA_964421325.1 uncultured Propionibacteriaceae bacterium | reverse complement strand
TGTCCTGGGTGATGATGCCCTGGGACTGGATCGGCATGGTCACGATCCGCAGCGAGACCCGGTGGAGCACGTCGACGAAGGGGATGATGAACCGCAGGCCCGGTTCCACCGCCCCGGTGACCCGGCCCAGCCGGAACAGGACGCCCAGCTCGTACTGCTTGACGATCCGCAGCGAGAGGCTCAGCAGGGCAAGGGCCACGACAGCAGCAGCCAGAAACTCCAACATCGCGATTCCCATCAGTTGGGCTGCGATTCGGGTCGCGAAACCCGGCCTGGATCGCACTTGGAGTCTAGCTCGCCGCCCGACCGCCGGTGGGCGGGACGACGGCTTCGGTGGCGATGACCCTTGGGGTTGTCCGGCGCCCACCGTCCGTGGTCGGATGGCAGGAGCGAGTGGAAGGAAGAGCAGCATGGAGTACCGACTTCTTGGACGCAGCGGCCTGGCCGTGTCCCGGCTGTGCCTCGGCACGATGACCTTCGGGTCGGAGACCGACCGCGCCGGGGCCTTCGACCAGCTGGACGCCTTCGTCGCTGCCGGGGGCAGCTTCATCGACACCGCCGATGTCTATTCCAAGGGCGTCTCGGAGGAGATCATCGGCGCCTGGCTGGCCGACCGGCCAGGGGTTCGCGACCAGCTGGTCATCGCGACGAAGGGCCGGTTCCCGATGGCTGCCCACGCCAACGGCGCCGGCCTGTCCCGCCGCCACCTCGGCGATGCCCTGAACGCGAGCCTGCGGCGCCTCGGCGTCGAGACCGTCGACCTGTACCAGATGCACTCCTGGGACCCGCTGACGCCGATCGAGGAGTACCTGCGGTTCATCGACGACGCGGTCAGCGCGGGCAAGGTGCACTACTTCGGCCTGTCCAACTTCACCGGCTGGCAGCTGACCGCCGTGGCTGAGCGCGCGCGGGCCCACGGCTGGACGGCGCCGGTCTCACTCCAGCCGCAGTACAACCTCCTCACCCGCTACATCGAACTGGAGATCACGGCCGCCGCCGGTGAGTACGGGCTCGGCCTGATCCCGTGGAGCCCGCTGGCCGGCGGCTGGCTCACCGGCAAGTACTCCCGCGACCAGTTGCCCACCGGAGCCACCCGGCTGGGGGAGAACCCGGCCCGCGGCATGGAGGGCTACGACCGGCGGAACACCGGACGGACCTGGGCTGTGCTCGACGTGGTGCGGGAACTGGCCGCGGAGACCGGGCTCAGCATGGCCCAGGTCTCGCTGGCCTGGCTGGCCGACCGCCCGCTGGTGACGGCGCCGATCGTCGGCGCCAGGACCACCGAACAGCTGCAGGGTTCCCTCGCCGTTGCGGAGGTGCACCTCGATCCGGCGCTCACCGCCCGGCTGGACGAGGTCTCGCGGCCGGAACTCCCCGACTATCCCTACGGCGCGATGGGCATCGACCAGCGCAGCCGTGTCCTGCCGTCGCCTGCAGGTGGCTGAGCCCCGCCGAACCGATCTGCCGAGCGTGCCGGGGCCGGCCGGATCAGCCCAGCTGGGTGATCCGGACGGCTGCCAGCGCCAGCATCACGACCGCCAGTCCGACCAGTCCGAGCAACTGCACCCGGGGGCGGTTCGGCTTCGGGGCGTAGACGATGATCAGGGCTGCAGCCAGGCCACCGAGCAGGCCACCGAGGTGACCCTGCCAGGAGATGCTGCCGGGGCCGACGAACGTGTAGACGACGTTGATCCCCAGCCAGATCAGCACATTGCGCACGTCGCCGTGAACCTTGTAGGCCAGCACCAGCAGGGCGCCGATCAGGCCGAAGACTGCGCCGGAGGCCCCGACGGTGGAGGTCTGGGGCGCGGACAGCCACAGCACCGCCACCGAGCCGGCCAGGGCGGAGAGCAGGTAGACGGCCAGGAACCGGACCCGGCCGAGGGCTGCCTCAAGGCTCGGCCCGAGGAACCAGATGGCCAGCATGTTCATGCCGATGTGCAGGATCTCCACGTGGGTGAATGCGCTGGTCAGCAGCTGCCACACGGCGCCGTCGGCCACGCCGGGCTCCCACCGGCCGTCCGCGATGGCCCGGCAGGCCTCGCCGCCGAGCCGGGGGTAGATGCCGTTGGGGTCGGCAACGGAGTAGCACAGCCCGACCGGCTTCAGGGCCAGGGCGTCGCCGAGCCGGCTGAAGACGCCCCCCGTGACGGTGATCGCCAGCCAGACCAGGGCATTCAGCCCGATCAGGACGAAGGTGGTCAGCGACGGGTTGGCCGAGCGCCGGCCGCCGTAGGGACCGTCGTTCTGCCGGGTCTGCCTGGCGCCGGTGGCGACGCACTCGGGGCACTGGAACCCGACGGCTGCGCTGATCATGCAATCGCCGCAGATCGGGCGGCCGCAGCGCTGGCACCGGATGTAGGTGGGCCGGTCGGGGTGGCGGTAGCAGGGATGGGCCACCGGCGGCTGCGGCTGGGTCATGGCGCCACGTTACCGGCTGGCGATGGTGCGCTCAGGCCTGCCGCCGGTCCTGCGCAATTACCTACGCAACAGTAACTTACGCTACCGTAAGCTATCGAAACCTTAACCAGCGGAGTCCCGGTGCCCCAGCCGAAGCCGCCAGTCGTGATCCAGGGCGGCATGGGGATCGCCGTTTCCTCCTGGCAACTCGCGCGCGAGGTCTCCCTCCGCGGACAACTCGGCGTCGTGTCCGGCACCGCCCTCGACGGCGTGTTCGCCCGCAGGCTGCAGGACGGCGATCCGGGTGGACACCTGCTTCGCGCCCTGGCGGCATTCCCGTCCAGCGCGATCGCCGATCGGGTGCGCGACCGGTACTACCTGCCCGGTGGCCGCGCCGGCCGGCCCTACCGGCCACACCCCACCCTGACCATCTCGCCCACCAGGGACGCGATCGAGCTCAGCCTCGTCGGCAACTTCGCCGAGGTCTGGCTGGCCAAAGAGGGTCATGACGGTCTCGTCGGCATCAACATGCTGGAGAAGGTGCAGACCGCCAACGCCTCGGCGATCCTCGGGGCGATGCTCGCCGACGTGGACTACGTCGTGATGGGCGCCGGCGTGCCACGGGAGATCCCCAGGCTGCTGAACGACTACGCGGCCGGGCGCCCCGGGCAGCTCACCATCGACGTGGCCGACTCCACCCGTGCGCACATCGCCACCCTGGACCCCGTCGACTACCTCGGGGACGACCTGCCCAAGCTGCGCCGGCCCAGGTTCCTCGCGATCATCTCCCTGCACGTCCTGGCCAGCTACCTGAACCGCGACCCGGCGATCCGTCCCGACGGCTTCATCGTCGAGGGCCCGCTGGCCGGGGGCCACAGCGCCCCCCCGCGGGGCAAGGTGGTGCTGGACGAGGACGGTGACCCGGTCTACGGGCCCAAGGACGACGCCGACCTGGCCAAGATCGCCGAGATCGGCCTGCCGTTCTGGCTGGCCGGCGCCTACGCCAGCCCCGAGCGGGTGGCAGCTGCGCTGGCGGCCGGTGCAGCCGGTGTCCAGATCGGAACGCTGTTCGCGATGGCTGCCGAGTCCGGGCTCCGCCCGGACCTGAAGAGCCAGCTGCTGACCGGCCTGGCGGACGGGTCCCTCGTGGTCCGCAACGATCCGCTGGCCTCGCCGACCGGGTTCCCGTTCAAGGTTGCCGAACTCGCCCAGACCCTTTCGGCTTCGGCGAACTACGAGGCCAGGGAGCGGATCTGCGACCTGGGCTACCTGCGCACCCCGGCCGAGCGCCCGGACGGGAAGGTCATCTACCGGTGCGCCTCCGAACCGGCCCACATGTACCTCAAGAAGGGCGGCAAGGCCGAAGACCTCGCCGGCCGCAAGTGCCTGTGCAACGCGCTGATGGCGAACGTCGGCCACGGCCAGGTGCGACGCGACGGCTACGTCGAGGGCGCAGCCGTCACCCTCGGCCAGGACCTTGACGGTGCCCGCGAGCTGATGGGCCGCCATCCCGGCGGCTGGACGGCCGGCCAGGCCATCGACTGGCTCCTGGGTGTGGCCGCCTGACCGTTCCGGCAACGGGGTTCAACCCGACGTCGGATAATGGCGGGGTGACTGCACCAGGCAAGCGGGTCGCCCTCGTCCTCGGCTCCGGCGGCGCGCGGGGCTACGCCCACATCGGCGCCGTGCAGGTCCTGCACGAGCGCGGCTACGAGGTCGTGGCTGTTGCCGGGACCTCGATGGGAGCGCTCGTCGGCGGCCTGATGGCAGCCGGCAAGCTCGACGAGTACACCGACTGGGTCACCGGGCTCTCCCAGCGGGACGTGATCCGGCTGCTCGACCCGACCCTTGGCGGTCCCGGAGCGATCCGGGCCGAACGGGTGCTGGCAAGGATGAGCGAGATTCTCGACGGTGCCCTGATCGAGGACCTGCCGATCCCCTACACAGCAGTGGCCACCGACATCGGAGCCCGGCGCGAGGTCTGGTTCCAGAGCGGCCCGGTGGACGTCGCCATCCGGGCCTCGATCGCCATCCCCGGCATGATCACCCCGATCATGGTGAACGGCCGGCTGCTGGTTGACGGAGCCGTGCTGAATCCCGTCCCGATGGAGCCGGTGACCGGCGCGGACGCCGACTTCACCATGGCGATCGCCCTCGCCGGCGAGAAGCCCCGCAGTTACGCCAGCCGGCCGGCCAAGGAGACCTCGGCCCAGCGCCCGCCCAACGAGTGGCTGGACCGGTTCGTGAAGAGTGCGGCCGGGGTGTGGGAGAACGACTTCGTCGCATCGATCCTGGCCCGCTTCTCCGGCTCGAACCACGAGTCCGAGCCCGAACGTGCACCGTCCCCGCCGGCCTTCGAGCCGCCGCCCCCGGGGGTGCGGATCACCGACGTGACCACCATGTCGCTGGACGCGATGCAGTCGCTGATCACGAGGTTCCGGCTTGCTGCGCTGCCGCCGGACGTGCTCGTCACGGTCCCCAACGACGCCGCGAAGACGATGGACTTCCACCGGGCGGCCGAGCTGATCACCCTGGGCCGACGACTGACCGAGGCAGCCCTCGACGAGGCGTTCGGGGAGGACGAACTCGGGATGCCAGAGGTCGAACGGTCCTCGGACCTGCCCGTCACCAGCGCTGCGCCACCGGCTGCGGACTGAGCTGCCCTCAGCGGGCGCCGACGTCGTGGGCGTGGTGGACGACGTCGTGCAGGAAGTACTGGCCGAGCGTGGCAAGGGTGAACCTCGAGCCGTTGCTGCGGGTTCCGGTGCGCCCCCACTCCGCAGGTGCGACGTTCGCCCAGCCTGCGGCGTTGGTTGCTGCCGCGGCCCGGAGCTCGGCCGCCACGGTTGCCGGGTCCTGCTCCCAGTAACGGTCCTCGATCGCGGTCGCATCCTGGTCCCAGTTGGGGAAGACCGGATCGTCCTCGGTGCGGATCAACTCGGCGCGCTCCGCGAAGATCCGCAGCACGTCCCGCACATGGCAGGCGTACTCCAGGGGCGACCAGACCTGCGGGGCCGGGCGGACGGCCGCCCGCGGGCCGGCCAGCACAGCCGCCCAGGGGGCGGTCTCCGCGAGCACCAGCCGTGGCAGGTCCGTGACGTCGACGTCGGCGGCGAAGAAGCCGCACTCGGGGCAGGGCCGGTCGAGGACGAAGGTCCAGTCCTTGTCCTCGGGGACAGGTGCAAGCGGGGTCTCCATCGCCAAAGGATAGAAGCAGGAGCACGTCTCCGGGACGGGCGGCGCCATCAGCCGGCCAGGTCGGGGGCTGACCGGCAGGCCTGAAGCCGGGGTGGAGAGATCTCGGATTGCCCGGGTGCAGATCGGGATCCGTCTGCGAGGATGGTTGGCCATGGACTCCCCGAGACGTCTGACCCCCCACTGGCTCGGCTGGCTGCTGGCAGCTCCCGTCGCGGTTGCGGTGCTGTTCGGGCAGGCCGTGGTCCCCTCGGTGGCGGTGGCGCCGACCCGGATCGTCAATGGAGCGGTCGCCGTCGCGCCGGCCGAGCTCGGCGCCGGGGACGCGGTGGCTCCGCTGCCCGATCCGAAGATCCTGACTGCAAAGCTCAAGAGCATCTCGACCAGCGGCATCGGGAAGGTTGGGCTCACGGTCACCACCACCGATGGGCAGGTCCTGGCCGACCGGTCCGGCAGCACTCCGCTCACGCCGGCCTCGACGATGAAGGTGCTGAGCACCATGGCAGCCCTCGACATTCTCGGCGCCGACCGGACGTTCGTCACCAGGGTGGTGGACGGCGAGGAGGGCCGGGTGTTCCTGGTCGGCGGCGGCGATCCGTTGCTTACCGACAAGACGTCCACCTCTTCCTACAAGCCGGCGTCGCTGCAGAAGCTGGCCAGCGCTACGGTGGCCGCGCTCAAGGCCGCCGGGCGGTCCAGTGTCCGGCTGCGTTACGACGCGACCCTGTTCAGCGGGCCAACCTTCAGCCCCGACTGGAAGTCGAGATGGCTGGGGTACGAGGCGCGGGTGGCAGCCCTGGAGATCAACAGCGGCAAGCTGAGCAACGGCCTGGCGGCTTCGAGCCCGCCGAGGACAGCGGCGAACGCCTTCGCCAGGAAGCTGAAGGCAGCCGGGATCAAGGTGGTCTCGATCGCTTCCATGAAGGCGGGCGCCACGAGCCCGGAACTGGCACGCGTCACCTCCACCTCGCTCGCCCGCATCATCAAGCGCACCCTGCTGATCAGCGACAACGTGGCAGCGGAGACCCTGTCCCGGCACGCGGCGCTCGCCAACTCCCGGCCGGGCAGCTTCGCCGGCGCCTCAGCCAACCTGAAGGCCTGGCTCATCGAGCGGGGGCTCTGGCAGTCCGGCCAGCGGATCCTGGACGGCAGCGGCCTCGCGCCCGGCAGCAAGCTGACCCCGAACGTGCTTGCCGGAGCGATCCGGCTGGCCCTGGCCGACGACGAGTTCGCACCTGTGATCGGCGGCCTGCCGGTGGCTGGTGAGAGCGGCACGCTGAAGAACCGGTTCGACGACAAGTCTGAGCTGGCCGGGCGGCACACCGTCCACGCCAAGACCGGCACCCTCAGTGGCCTGGCCGGCCTCGCCGGCTTCGTCACCACGGCCGACGGCGCCCTTCTGGTCTTCGCCGAGCTGGGCAACCAGGCGACCAGCTACTACCGGGTCTACGACTGGCTGGACCGCGAGGCGGCCGTGATCGCCAGGTGCGGTTGCCGCTGAGCCTGCCGGCGCGCCGGGCTACCGGATCACCGCAGCAACGGCGGACACCTCGACCAGAGCTCCGGGCACGCCGAGGGCTGCGACGATCGCCGCACTGACCAGCGGTGGTTCGGCAACCGCAGCCAGGGCCCCGGCGGCGGCGCCGTAGGCCGCCGCGACGTCGACGCCCTCCACCAGGACCACCGAGACGTGGAGCAGGTGCTCGATCCCGAGGCCGGCAGCGGCGAGGGCTGTGGCCAGGTTGGCCATCACCCGTTCGGTCTGGGCGGCCACGTCGGAACCCCCGACGATGGCCCCGGTCTCGTCGACGGCGTTCTGGCCTCCGACGTAGACGGTGGTCGCGCCCGGCGGCACGACCGCGACATGACTGAATGCCGGAGACCTGACGAGTCCGGCCGGACGCAGCAGCTGGATTTCACCCATGGGCCCAACCTAGCCGTGCCCTCGGACAGTCCCTCCTGCTCCCAGGGCCACCGAACCGACCGGGTGGCCGGCGTTCATTCGTCCGCCCCGGGCGCGTCGCCGGGCGCGGGCGGGTCGGCGGGCGCTGCCGGCAGCGGCGCCGGCGCCGGCAGGCGGACCACAACGCTGCCCGAGTCCAGGTCGAGGGGCTTCGGGCCGGTACCACCCTGGTCGTCCTGGACGACGAGAAGCTTCTCGGTCTCGAGCTGCTCGCGGGTGTAGCGGCTGCCCGGGTTGAATATCCTTAACAGTTGTGGTGAATTTTCCCAGCGCCTTGATG
>CAYQXH010000121.1:5126-7838 GCA_964421325.1 uncultured Propionibacteriaceae bacterium | reverse complement strand
CTGATCGCGGCCCATCGCAGCGGCGTGTTGGCCGAAGCCCTGCCCCGGGTCGTGATGAACGTCCCGGACACTCAGGTGAGCATCTTGACCGGGTCCCGCACCCATGTCCAGGCGCCGGGCCTGGCCAAGATCTGGGAGCCGCTGCTGGGCGTGCTGAAGAGCACGGCCTCGACCGGGCAGGACGTGCTGGTGGATGCCGGCCAGCTCGGCGTGGACGGGTCCCCGACACCGCTGGTCGCCGAAGCCGACCTGACGCTGCTGGTGGTGCGCAGCCACCTGCGCGCGCTGGCTTCTGCCAAGTCATGGGCCGAGGCGCTGGGCGCCGACGCCGTCCCGGGCCACGCCGTCCAGGTGCTGGTGATCGGGGAGGGCCGCCCCTACAGCGCAGCAGACGTGTCCCGCACGCTCGGTCTGCCGGTGCTGGCCACGGTGACGTGGGACCCGCGCCGGGCCGAGGTGTTCGCCGACGGGGCGGGCAATCCGTCCACCCGCTGGGGTGGCCCCGCGGCCGCGGATCGGGCGTTCGAAGCGTCCGGCTACCTGCGCAGCATCCGTGCAGCCGGGGAGGCGGCCCGCAGGGCCGCCTCGAGCGCCGGGGAGGGCTCATTGCTGCGGGAAATGATCGCCGCCCGGATCGGACAGGAGGCCCGACGATGAGTACCGATCCTCTGGATCTGCCGATGTTCACCGACTCAGGGGCGTCGGCGGAGGGCCGGGTCAGGTCGACCTTCCGCTACCCGAAACCGGTGATTGAGGACGCATCCTCGCCACGCGCTCCGGTTGTGCCGCTTCACCGTCCCAAACCGACCAGCAGTGCCGAAACGGGGCCAGTGGTAGTGCCGGACGCGGACTGGGAGCTGGTGGCCCGGATGCGCACGGAGGTTGCCCGGAGGCTGGCCGAGCAGATGGGTGAGGCCCGCTGGGATCGGGAGGCGGAAGAGGCCGAGGGGGCGGCGATCATCCGCCAGCTGTTGGAGGAGGACACCGCGGAGGAGATCGTCCGGGTCGGTCAGGCCCGCTCGGTGGGCGATCAGGAAGTGCTGGCGAAGGCGGTGTTCGACGCCATGTTCGGCCTGGGCCGGATCCAACCTCTGGTCGATGACGACCGAGTGGAGAACATCATGATCGCCGGCTTCGACCGGGTCCTTGTCGAACTCGCTGACGGCACGCTGTGGGAAATGCCGCCGGTCGCCGAGAGCGACGCCGAGCTGGCTGCGCTGCTGGAACGGCTGGCGAGTCGTTCGGAGAACCCCAGGTCGTTCACCCCCGCCAGCCCATCGCTCCACTTGGTGCTGCCAGGAGGGGAGAGGCTGGCCGGGGCCCGAGACACTGCGCGGGTGTCGGTGGTTATCCGCCGCCACCGCATCCGCAAGGTCACACTGACCGACCTGGTCGAGTGGGGGACGCTCTCGCCCACGCTGGCCGGGTTCCTCGCCGCCGCGGTGAAGGCCCGGTTGTGCATCGTCGTCTCGGGTGAGCAGGGTGCGGGGAAGACGACCACGCTGCGGGCCTTGTGTGCCCAGATCTCCAGGCTGGAACCGGTGGGCACCTTCGAGTCCGAGTACGAGTTGTTCCTGCACGAGCTGCCTGACCAGCACGCGATCGTGCACGCCTGGGAGTCCCGCGAAGGTTCCGGGGAGCGGCTGCCGGACGGCCGGCTCGCGGGGTCGCGGACGGCGGCGCAGCAGATCATCGACAGTTTCAGGTTCAACCTGGGCCGCCAGATCCTCGGCGAGATCCGGGGCGAGGAGGTGTGGAGCATGGTCAAGCTGATGGAGTCCGGCTCCGGTTCGATCTCCACTACCCACGCCGGCTCGGCCGAGCAGACGATCCGCAAGCTCGTCACCTGCGCGATGGAAGCCGGCCCACAGGTCAGCCAGGACCTGGCCTCGACCAAGCTCGGCGAGACCGTCGACCTGGTCGTCCACATCGCTTGCGACACGATCCCCGGCCCGGACGGCTCTGCCGGACGCAAACACCGCTACGTCCAAGAGGTGCTCGCCGTCAGCCCCGGCGAACGTCCCCGCGGCTACGCCACCACGAAGGTGTTCGCCCCCGTTGCGGGTGCATGCGCGGTCGCCCATACCGTCCCGGAGGACCTCCGTGCACGGCTTGTCGCCGCCGGCTTCGACCTTGTCGGGTTCGAGGCCGAAGCATCCGAAGGGAGGCTGCCATGAGCACCCTGCTGGCCGCACTCGCCGGGGCTCTGGTCGTCGCGGGCGTCCTGCTCGGGATCTACGCTCTCACGCCGCGACCCGCACCACCGCCGCGCCCGGCTCGTCCCGCCCGTACCGGTCGGCTGGTCCGCTGGTGGCGCGGCCTCCCGGGGTGGCAGCGCTGGTCGGGCCTCGCCGCCTTGGCGCTCGGGGTGATCGTCATGGTCACGACCGGCTGGGTGGTCGCCATCCCGGTTCTCCCGGCTGCGGTGCTGGGCCTGCCGGCGCTTCTGATGGTCTCCAGCGCTGATCGGCAGATCTCCCGGATGGACGCGATCGCCGAGTGGACCCGCAACCTGGCCGGGGTGCTGACGGCCGGGCAGGGCATCGAGGCTGCGATCCAGGCGAGCCTGCGCTCGGCGCCGGACGCGATCCGTCCCGAGGTCGCCCGGCTGGTCGGACGGATGCGGTCACGCTGGTCGACCGAGCAGGCGCTGCGCGCGTTCGCCGACGACCTCGACGACGCCACCGGCGACCTGGTCTGCGCGGCCCTCAT
>CAYQXH010000121.1:0-5026 GCA_964421325.1 uncultured Propionibacteriaceae bacterium | reverse complement strand
AAGGTCGTCTTCGTCGCCACCGCCGCGGTCGCCGTGCCGCTGCTGTCGGCGATCTTCTCCCGTACCGTGCCGATGCCGATCGCCGTCCCGGTCGGCGCGACCCTGCTGGGCATGTTCCTGGCCTGGTTCCTGCCCGACGGCAACCTGTCCGACGCATCCAAGAAGGCCCGAGTCGAATTCCGACGCGCGCTCGGCTCCTACGTCGACCTGGTCGCGCTCGAACGCAACGCCGGCGGCTCCGGCACCCGCCAAGCCCTGGAGAACGCCGCCCGGGTCGGCGACGCGTGGCCCTTCCACCGCATCGGCGACGCCCTGGCCCGAAGCCGCTACTCCGGCGACACCGCCTGGGACGCCCTCCACGACCTCGCCGCTGAGCAGGGCCTGACCGACCTCGACGACCTGGCCGACATCATGCGCCTCGCCGGCGAGGAAGGCTCCCAAGTCGTCGACACCCTCCGGGCCCGCTCCGCCGAACTACGCCACGCGATCCTCGCCGAGGACCAAGCACAGGCCAACATCGTCGGCGAACGCATGGTCATCCCATCCATCCTGATGGCGTTCACCTTCGTCGCCATCCTCCTCGTCCCCGCCCTGCTTCGGCTCAGCGCGGGCTGACCACCTCAAGTGAAGAAGCGAAAGGAACTGAAATGGCCGACCTCGATCAGACCACCGCTTGGCTGCACGCCGTCCTCGACAAGGCCCGCGACGAACGCGGCTTCTCCGTATCCAGCGAACAGCTGTGGTGGCTGGTCGGCATCGTCGCCATCGTCGGCGTCGTGGTCATGGCCCTCAACGGCTACATCGAAGGACTCCTCGCCAGGCTCTGAGCCTGAGGAAGAAACGAGGGACGTCCGGTGAAAGCAAGCCGACAGCGGGAGCGGGGCTCGGTCTCGGTCCAGATGGTGCTGCTCATGCCCACCCTTCTGCTCGTGGTCTGGATCGCGCTCGGCGCCGCCATGTACTTCTACGGCCGCACCACCGCATTGGCCGCCGCCCAAGCCGGAGCCGCCGCCGGCGCAGCCGAACACGGAACCTCCGCGGACTGCGTCCGCACCGCCACCGACCTGGCCGCCCGCGCCGGCGACGCCCTCGCCGGGCTACACGTCACCTGCCAGACCTCAGCCCAGTCGGTCACCGCGACAGTCAGTGGCTCCACGCTGAGCCTCGTGCCCGGCTGGGAACCGGTCACCAGCCAATCCGCGACCGTACCGCGAGAGGAAGTCACGTGAGGCACAGCTGGCATGACGAGCGAGGCTCTGCGGCGGTCGAGATCACCCTGGTCGCCCCGGTGCTGGTGCTGTTCGTCCTCGTGGTGATCTTCGGCGGACGACTCGTGCTGGCCCGGCAGGCCGTCCAGAGCGCCGCGTTCGACGCGGCCCGCGCAGCCAGCCTCGCCCGCACCCAACCCGAAGCCCGCGCCGCGGCCGCCAGGATCGCCGCCTCCACGCTCGCCAACCAGAAGCTGCCCTGCGCCACCACCCAGGTCGTCGCCGACACCACCGGGTTCAACAAGCCCGTCGGGACGCCCGCCATGGTCACCATACGTGTGGTGTGTGAGGTCCCGGTGGCGGATCTCGGCCTGCCCGGAATCGGTGGCACCGTGACCGTGGACCAGACCGCAACCAGCGCTCTCGACTCGTTCCGCGAGAGGAAATGAGCATGCGCGACCGGCTGCGGGACGAACGCGGCGCCGCCGTCACCGTGTGGACGATCCTGATCGCCACCGCCCTCACCATGATCGTCGGGCTCGCCGTCGACCTGTCCGGCCGGGTCAACACGCAGCGTCTGGCCGGCGACGTCGCCGCCCAGGCCGCACGCATCGCCGGCCAGCAGCTCGACGCGGACGTCTACACCAGCACCGGCGGAGACGTCGAAGTCGCCGCCGCCCGCGCCAAGGCCGCCGCCATTGCCTACGCCAAGGCCTCCGGCATGACCGCCACCGCGCGGATCGAATCCGGGACCGACCTGGTCGTCGAGGTGAGCGCCGACTACGAGCCGGTGTTCCTGTCCGCGATCGGGATCGGCACCCAACACGTCACTGCCATCGCCCGCGTCCGGGTCGTCAAAGCCCTCGAAGGGAAGGAACGCTGATGCTGACCAGACTCCGCGGACTGCTCGCCCTGCTCGGCCTGGCCGCGATCGTCATCGGCGTGCCCGCCCTCCTGATCGCCGCCGCCCCCATCGGCGCCGTCAGTGTCACCTGGACACCCGAAGGCATCTGGAGGGCACTGTCCACCCCCGACAACGGCACCATCGCCCTCGCCCTGTTCAAGCTCGTCGGCTGGATCGCCTGGGCGATCCTCACTGCGGCCGTCCTCCTCGAGACCGTTGGGCTGCTGCGGCGCACACCTGTGCCGCAGCTGCCGGGCTTCACGGTTCCGCAACTGTTCGCGCGACGGCTGGTCGCCTACGCAGCGGTCCTGTTCATCGCCACGTCCAGCGTGACAACCAGCGGCCTCCAGTCCGCCCCGTTAGCCCAAGCCGCGGGCACACCGCGGGCCCCCGTGCCCGCTCACGCGCTGCCCGCCCACGGGCAACCGGCAGAAGCCCGCAGGCAGGCCGGCCGGCCGCACACGTACACGGTCAAGAAGGGCGACACCCTCTCCGAGATCGCGCTGGAGCAGACCGGCCGGGCATCCAACTACCCCAAGCTGTTCCGGGCTTCCGCCCGCACGGTCCAACCCGGCGGACGGCATCTGACCGACCCCGACGAGATCGACATCGGCTGGAAGATCACCATCCCCGCCGAACACGCGAAGCACCCCAAGCCGGCCAGGCAGCCGACGCAGGAGCAGCCCGCCAAGCAGGCGACCTCGACACCCGCTCCACCGCCACCGCCCGCCCCAAGCCCGCAGTCCAGCGTGCCAGCCAGTTCACAGCAGCCGACCACCACTGGTACCGAACAGCCCGCACCGACCACCACCGCGGCACAGGCGGACGCCACCGCACCGGACAGCGAGACTCCGGCGTGGGTGCTCAGCGGCCTGGCCGGAGCCGGAGCGCTGCTGGCGGGCGGCTTGCTGCTGGCTCTCACCCGGCGCCGGGCCGCGCAGTTCCGCAATCGACGACCCGGACGGATGATCGCCACCCCTCCACCCGACACGATCCCGGTGGAGAAGACCCTCATCCGGGAAGGGCGACCCACCGGCGCCCTGGTGCTGTTCATCGACGAAGTGCTGCGCCGCACCACCACCGCCCTCACCACGGCGAAGGAGCCGGTGCCCGTCCTGGTCGGCGTGGACGCCCACCCCGACCACCTCACCGCACGGTTCGCCGGCCCCACCGACCTCCCGGCGGTCTGGGAATGCCTCGACGGCGACGCCCGCCAGATCTGGCGGATCGCTGCCGACGCCGACCTCGAACAGGCCGGGCCGCTCGTCGAAGACGGTGCGCCGCCGTGGCCCCAGCTGGTCACCCTTGGCCGTGACAGTGCAGGGTGGCGGCTGGTCAACCTCGAGACTTTCGGCGTCGCCAGCCTCAGCGGCGACCCGATGTACTGCCACGACCTTGCCCGCTACCTCGCCACCGAACTCGCCGTCTCGCCGTGGGCCCGCGACGTCGGCATCGACTGCCTAGCCGTTTGCGCCGAACTCCCGGGCCTTGCCCCCGACCGCGTCCACTTCCACACCGAACCCGACGTCGTCACCGACCGAGTTCGCGACGCGGTGGCCACCGCCGACCGGCTCACCGCACTTCAGGCCGCCAGCCTCGAGACGGCACGGGTGACCTACGCCGGGGAGGATCTCTGGGACAGCCGACTGCTGATCACCGCCGCGACCGACACCGACCATCTTGAGGTCCTTACCCGCCTGGTCACCGACCAGAAGGGCCGCACCGCAACGGCCGTGCTCCTCCTCACCCCGGACCAGCCACCGGTAGGGATGCAGATCCGGCTCACGAGCACCGGCCGAGTCCAGGTGCCAGCCCTCGACCTGAACCTGGTCGCGAACGGACTCACCGAAGACGAAGCCCATGGCTGCGTCGCGCTCATCGCCGCCGGCCACAACCTCGCCGACTCAGAGATGCCCGCCGTCGACGACCCCGCCCGCGGCGACTGGAACCAGTTCTGCGACGAAGCCGGCGCCGCCCGCACCGACAAGACCATCCCGCGCGACAGCGACGACCCGGAAGCGGCCTCCGTGCTGCCCGAACCCGACCGCGTCTACGTGAACGAAACCGCGAACAGCGCCGAGGACCTGGCCGAACTCGCCCCGAAGGTCACCGCCAAGGTCGCCGAACAGATCGAAGCCAGCGATCCCACCTTGGACGCAGACCTCGCCGACTGGTGGGCCGCGTCCTGCATACGGCCACGGCTGCGGGTGATTGGCCCGGTCAAAGTGCGCCTCGGAACGGGCGGATCGGCCTCCAAAGCGATCGACCGCATGCCGGCCTGCGTGGAAGCCGTGACCTACCTGTCGACCCGGCCAGGCGGCGCCACCACGCAGGAAGTCGCCGACGCGCTCGGCATCAGCGACGGCCGCGTCCGCCAGGACATGTCCATCGTCCGAGCCTGGCTCGGCGACAACCCACGCAGCGGCCGCAAGTTCCTCCCCGGAGCCACCGAACACCCCCGCGCCATCGAACGCGGAGTTGGGCTCTACCTCATCGAAGACCTGCTCTCCGACGCCGACCTGTTCAAACGCCTCCGACTCCGGGGCGAAGCACGCGGACGCGAAGGAGTCGACGACCTGCGCAGCGCGCTCCGGCTGGTCAACGGCGCCCCCTACGACGGGATACGAACCCGCGGCGGCGCTTGGCTCGCCGGGAATCCCCTCGACCAGTACCTGCTGTGCAGCATCGTCGACGTCGCCCACATCGTGTCCACCATCGCGCTCGAGGCCGGCGACCTCCAGCAAGCCCGCGCGGCAGCCGAACTGGCCGTCCTCACCGCCCCCGCAGAAGCCACCCCACAACTCGACCTCGCAGCGATCGCTTCCAAGACCGGCGATCACGCCAAGGCGGCTGAGATCGCGAGGAGCGTCGTCAGGTGGCGCGACACCGCAGGTGAATCGGTCGACCCATCTCA
>CAYQXH010000120.1:0-7856 GCA_964421325.1 uncultured Propionibacteriaceae bacterium | reverse complement strand
CCGAACCGGCCAAGTTCACCGCCGTCGGCGCCAAGATCCCCAAGGGCGTCCTGCTGTACGGCCCGCCCGGTACCGGCAAGACCCTGCTGGCCCGCGCTGTGGCCGGCGAGGCCGGCGTCCCGTTCTTCTCCATCTCCGGCTCGGACTTCGTCGAGATGTTCGTCGGCGTCGGCGCCTCCCGGGTACGCGACCTGTTCGAGCAGGCCAAGGAAGCCGCCCCGGCCATCGTCTTCATCGACGAGATCGACGCCGTCGGACGGCACCGCGGCGCCGGCATGGGCGGCGGCCACGACGAGCGCGAACAGACCCTGAACCAGCTGCTGGTGGAGATGGACGGCTTCGACGTGCACGGTGGCGTGGTCCTGATCGCCGCGACCAACCGTCCCGACGTCCTCGACCCGGCGCTGCTGCGCCCGGGCCGCTTCGACCGGCAGATCCCGGTCGAGGCACCGGACATGAAGGGCCGGCTGCAGATCCTGCGCGTCCACGGCGCCAACAAGCCGCTGGCACCCGATGTGGACCTGGGCGTCGTCGCCAAGCGCACCCCGGGCTTCACCGGCGCCGATCTGGCCAACGTGCTGAACGAGGCGGCCCTGCTGACCGCCCGGATGAACCTGCACTTCATCGGCAAGCCGCAGCTGGAGGAGGCCATCGACCGGGTCATCGGCGGGCCGCAGAAGCGCAGCCGGGTGATGAACGAGCGGGAGCTGCTGATCACGGCCTACCACGAGGGCGGCCACGCCCTGGTCGCCGCGGCGATGCCAGGCACCGACCCGGTGCAGAAGGTGACGATCCTGCCGCGGGGCCGCGCGCTCGGCTACACGATGGTGATGCCGGACGACGACAAGTACTCCCAGACCCGCGGCGAACTGCTCGACCAGCTCGCGTACATGATGGGCGGCCGGGCTGCCGAGGAGCTGGTCTTCCACGACCCGACCACCGGCGCGGGCAACGACATCGAGAAGGCCACCAAGCTGGCCCGGGCGATGGTCACCGAGTTCGGCATGAGCGAGCTGATCGGGGCCGTGCAGCTGGGCTCGGGCGACCACGAACCGTTCGTCGGCATGAGCTACGGCGGCAACCAGGCCCGGACGTACTCCGAGTCGGTGGCGGCCATGGTGGACGCCGAGGTGTCCAAGCTGCTCTCCACTGCCCACCAGGAGGCGTTCGACGTCCTCGAGAAGAACCGGGACGTGCTCGACGAGCTGGTCCGGCAGCTGTTCGAGAAGGAGACCCTCGACAAGGAGCAGGTGGCCCGGATCTTCGAGCCGCTGCGGCGCTGGCCGAAGCGGCCAGCCTGGACCGGATCGGACTCCCGCAAGCCGAGCTCCATCCCGCCGGTGGACCCGCCCGAACGGGTGATCCCGCTCGACCCGGTCCCGGTTCCGGTGCCGGCCGGCGGCCCGGAGTACCCGGCCCAGCCGCCCTACGGCCAGGCGTTCCCGCCCTTCGGCGGGCAGCCGCCCTACGGTGGCGGCCCCGGCTACCCGCAGCAGCCGTACGGGCAGCCGCAGTACCCGCCGCCGGGCTACCCGCAGCAGCAGCCGCCCTACGGGCCGCCCTTCCTGCCGCCGGCGCAGCCCCCGAACCAGGCCGGCCCGAACCCGAACCCGAACGACCACGGTCGGCCGGACGCCTGAGATGGCCGTCGACCACGACCGGGTCGCTGCTGCGGTAAGGGAGATCCTGATCGGCATCGGCGAGGATCCCGACCGCGACGGTCTCCGGGACACCCCGCAGCGGGTGGCCCGGGCCTACCAGGAGATGTTCACCGGCCTGGAGACGGATCCGGCCGAGGTGCTGGCCACGACCTTCGAGATCGACCACGACGAAATGGTGCTGGTGCGCGACATCGAGGTGTGGAGCACCTGTGAACACCACCTGCTGCCGTTCACCGGCGTTGCGCACGTCGCCTACATCCCGGCGAAGGGTCGGATCACCGGGTTGTCGAAGCTGGCCCGCCTCGTGGACGCCTTCGCAAAGCGTCCGCAGGTCCAGGAACGCCTGACCACGCAGGTCGCAGACGCCCTGGTCGAGCACCTGCAACCGCAGGGCGTGATGGTGATCATCGAGTGCGAGCACCTGTGCATGACCATGCGCGGGGTCCGCAAGCCCGGCTCGAAGACCGTCACCTCTGCCGTCCGCGGCGTGATGAACAGCCCGGCCACCCGCGCCGAGGCGATGAGCCTGATCATCGGCTGACCGGCCGGGTGACTAGGCTCGGGCGGTGAGCAGATTGCCGGCGCCCGGGCGCACGTTGGTGATGGGCATCCTCAACGTCACCCCCGACTCCTTCTCCGACGGCGGGCAGTACCTCGATGTCGAGGCGGCTGTCGCCCATGGCCTGGCCCTGTTCGCCGACGGAGCCGACCTGGTCGACGTGGGCGGTGAGTCCACCCGTCCCGGAGCCCAGCGGGCGAGCGTGGAGACCGAACTGGCCCGGGTACTGCCCGTGGTCGGGCGGCTGACGGCCGCCGGGGTGCCGGTCTCGGTCGACACCATGCGCGCCGAGGTGGCCGTCGCGTCGGTCGCGGCCGGGGCCGTGCTCGTAAACGACGTCTCCGGCGGGCTGGCCGATCCGGAGATGCTGCCCGCGGTCGCCGGGCTGGACGTCGACTACGTCGCGATGCACTGGCGGGGGCATTCCGACCGGATGGCCGACCTGGCCGACTACGGCGACGTCGTCGCCGACGTGACGACCGAGCTGGCCGAACGGCTGGCCGCAGCGATCGCCGCAGGGGTGGCGGAGGATCGGGTGATCCTCGACCCGGGCCTCGGCTTCGCCAAGACGGCCGAGCACAACTGGGCGTTGCTCCGGGGCCTGCCCAGCCTGGCAGCGCTTGGCCGGCCGCTGCTTGTCGGTGCCTCCCGCAAGCGCTTCCTCGGTGAACTCCTGGCCGGCCCGGACGGCCCACGGCCCGTCGGCGCACGCGACGACGCCGGTCTCGCGATCACAGCCCTGCTGGCGGCTTCCGGCGTCTGGGGGGTGCGAACCCACACCGCTCGGCCGCAGCGCGACGCCATCTCGGTGGCTGCGCGGTTGTCAGTCGGGAACCCGTTCGGCGAGGCGGCCGACCGGTAGGGTCGGTTCAGGAAGGAGGTGGCAGATGGAGGTTCCCGACCGGATCCGGCTGACCGGAATCCAGGTGACCGCGCGGCACGGCGTCTACGAGGAGGAGAAGGTGACGCCGCAGTTGTTCGTCATCGACGTCACCTGCAGCCTGCGCCCCCGACCCGCGGACGACGACCTGGCCACGACTGTCGACTACGCCGACCTTGCCCAGCGGATCACCCGGGTGGCCCGTACCGGGTCGGTCGACCTGATCGAGACCCTCGCCGAGCGGGTCAGCGAGACGTGTCTTGCCGACGGGCGGGTCGCAGAGGTCGAGGTGACCGTGCACAAGCCCCAGGCCCCGCTTCCGGTACCGGTTGCCGACGTGGCCGTGACCATCACCAGGAGGAACCACCAATGACCGGCGCCTACCTGGACGTCGACACCCTCTCGGGGATGGCCCCGCTGCGGGTGGCCGTGTTCTCCGTGGGGTCGAACCTCGGGGAGCGCTTCGACTACCTGCAGGGGGCCACCAATGCCCTACGGGCCACCCCCGGCCTGAAGATCACCGGGATCTCTTCGGTCTACGAGACCACCCCGGTCGGCCTTGTCGACCAGCCGGACTTCCTCAACCTGGTGGTGGTCACCGAGTCCACCCTGCCCTCAATGGTGATGCTGGAACGTGCGCTGGCGATCGAGGACGCCTATTCGCGGGTGCGGCTCGTGCCCGGCGGGCCACGGACGGTCGATGTCGACCTGATCGCCGTCGGCGACCGCGTGCTCGCCGGGGAGTCGCTGACCCTCCCGCACCCCCGGGCCCACGAGCGGGCATTCGTGCTGGCGCCCTGGCACGAGGTGGAACCCGAAGCCGTCCTGGTCGGGCACGGCCGGGTCGCCGACCTGCTCGCCGGCCTCGACGCGTCCGGGGTGCACCGCCGCGACGACCTCCGGGTGGAGTGATGGCAGGGGAGCCACCGTCCGGCACCGTGGTCCCCACCGGCTGGCAATCGGTCGGGGTCGCGCTCATCGCCGGTGCCGGCATCGGTTGGTCGCTGTTCTGGCTGCTGGACGCCTTCGGGGCGCCGCTGCCGCAGTTGCCGCTGGCCGTGACCTTCGCGATCGCGCTGCTGGCCGCCCTCGTCGGTGGCCAGGCCGCGATCGCACACCGTTCGATCCAGGTGCGTCGCCAGCCGATCGCGCCGCGCCGAGCCGTGGCCCTGCTCGCCCTGGGGAAGGCCTGCCTGCTCACCGGCGCCGGCCTTGCCGGTGGCTACATCGCTGTCGCAGCCTACTTCTGGAGCCGGCAGGACGCCGCCCTGCCAAGGGAGCGGGTGATCAGTTCCGGGGTGGCAGTGGTGGCCAGCGTCGCGCTCGCGGTTGCCGGCGGCATTCTGGAGCGATCCTGCCGGATTCCCGGTCCCCCGGACGAGGACGCCACGCCGCCCACCATTCACGGAAGTTCGGATAACGAGAACTAGACTCCGCCCTGTGAATACCGCCGCCACTCCGAGAAAAGCGAATCCTTCCCCGCTGCGCCGTTACGCGTGGCTCTCGTTGCTCGGGTCGGCCGTCGTCGCCGTTGTTGCCGGTTTTGGTGGGGTCTGGACGACCCGCGCGGGACTGGCCGTTGCGGTTGCGGGGGGTGCCCTGGCCTGTGTCTTCGCCTGGCGCGAAGTGCGGGTCACCCGAACTACGTTGATGGCCCAGCAGTCCGCCGATTCCCGGCGGGCCGGGGAAAAACTGCATGCCGAGCGGCTTCAGCACGTCCGGCTCCTTCAGGTGCTTCAGGGCCGCAACGGTGAGCTCCGCAGCAAGCTGAACACTGCTCGCGCCGAAGCCGCGGAGCTGCACCAGGAGGCTGCACAGCTTCGGGGCGACAAGGTCGCCCTGCAGGTTCAGCTTTCCGAGCACCAGGCGGCCGCCGAAGCTGAGGTGCTGGCCTTGCCACGTCGGGTTTCCGGCCGCGCCGGCGCCGTCGACATGTGGGGCGTGGACGGTGCTCCGACAGTGGTCGAGCTGCAGGCACTGGCAAATCCGCCGCGCGACCCGGTCGAATTCCGCCAGCAGGCCTGAAGCCTTCGGCCCACCTGCGGTGCCGGATCACTTCCGTCCGGCCAATCGAGTACCCGAGGTGCAATAGTGCTTATCGGCGCGCCACGGGCCGCCGCGATTGTCGGGGTATCGGATTAGTTGGCGTTCCCGAGCGATCTTTGCGGGTGCGGTCAAGCCCGAAGGGTATGGGCCGCACTTCCCGAATGCGTTCGGAAATGTCGCTCATTCACCTCGACAGGTTTGCCGTTACTGGCGCCGGGTATATGCTCTTCTCGCATTGGGGGAGCCAATACGCGTCGCCTTGGCGGCGGCTCATTCGAAAGGACCAAACATGGCCAAGCGAGTTCAGGTGATCCACACCGACGACATCGACGGCAGCGAAGCAGCCGAGACCATCGCCTTCTCGTTGGACGGGATCACTTACTCCATCGATCTCTCCGCCGACAACGCAAAGAAGTTGCGGGACGCATTCGCGCCCTACATCGCAGCCGGCGAACGCGACCGGAACGCCTCGGCTCGCCGCGGTGGTTCCAGCCGCCGCAAGTCCTCCGGTACCGCAGCCACCGAGATTCGTGCCTGGGCCGCCTCCCAGGGCATGCAGGTCTCGGCCCGCGGACGGGTCTCCGCCGAGGTTCGCGAAGCCTACGAACGCGCGCACAGCTGATCCACGCAGCGTTGATTGCAGTACTTCCGCCCCCGGCCCGATTCGATTGAGCCGGGGGCGAACACTGGAACTGACTGGGTTCCGGCTGCGTTGACTAAGCTGAAGAGGCGAGCCGAGCGGATCCACGGATCCACGGGGAGCGCCCGCAGCAGCCGGATTAAGGAGTTCCAAGCATGTTCGACCGGTTCACCGACCGCGCCCGGCGAGTCATCGTCCTCGCCCAGGATGAGGCGCGCATGCTCAACCACAACTACATCGGGACCGAGCACCTGCTGCTGGGACTGATCCATGAGGGTGAAGGCGTGGCCGCCAAGGCGCTCGAGTCGCTCGGGATCTCGCTGGAGGCTGTGCGCGAGCAGGTGGAGGAGATCATCGGCCAGGGCCAGCAGGCCCCGACCGGTCACATCCCGTTCACGCCCCGGGCCAAGAAGGTGCTCGAGTTCTCGATGCGCGAGGCTCTCCAGATCAACCACCCCTACATCGGCACCGAGCACATCCTGCTCGGCCTGATCCGTGAGGGTGAGGGCGTCGCCGCCCAGGTGCTGATCAAGCTGGGGGCCGACCTCAACCGCGTCCGTAACCAGGTGCTGCAGCTGCTCTCGGGTTTCCAGGGCAAGGAGGCGGCCACGGCCGGGGCGCCGGAGACCGGACAGGCCTCGGCAGCAGCGACGATCCTCGACCAGTTCGGTCGCAACCTCACCCAGGCTGCGCGGGAGAACAAGCTCGATCCGGTCATCGGACGCGAGAAGGAGATCGAGCGCGTCATGACCGTGCTCTCCCGGCGCACCAAGAACAACCCGGTGCTGATCGGTGAGCCCGGCGTGGGCAAGACAGCCGTCGTCGAAGGCCTCAGCCAGGCCATCGTCCGCGGCGACGTCCCGGAAACCTTGCGCGACAAGCAGATCTACACCCTCGACCTGGGCGCCCTCGTGGCCGGGTCCCGGTACCGCGGTGACTTCGAGGAGCGCCTGAAGAAGGTGCTGAAGGAGATCAAGACCCGCGGTGACGTGGTCCTGTTCATCGACGAGATCCACACCCTCGTCGGTGCCGGCGCCGCCGAGGGCGCGATCGATGCGGCGTCCATCCTGAAGCCGATGCTCGCCCGCGGCGAGCTGCAGACCATCGGTGCGACCACCCTCGACGAGTACCGCAAGTACATCGAGAAGGACGCGGCCCTCGAGCGCCGGTTCCAGCCGATCCAGGTCGCCGAGCCGTCCATCGCGCTGACCATCGACATCCTTCGGGGCCTGCGAGACCGGTACGAGGCGCACCACCGGATCACGATCACCGACAGCGCCCTGACCGCCGCGGCCCAGATGGCCGACCGGTACATCTCCGACCGCTTCCTGCCGGACAAGGCGATCGACCTGATCGACGAAGCCGGTGCCCGGTTGCGGATCCGCAGGATGACCGCTCCGCCGGACCTGCGCGAGTTCGATGAGCGGATCGCAGCCGTCCGGCTGCAGAAGGAAGCCGCCATCGACGCCCAGGACTTCGAACTGGCCGCCCGGCTCCGTGACGACGAGCGGAAGCTCACGATCGCGCGAGCGGAGAAGGAGGAGGCCTGGAAGCTCGGTGACTCCGACCTGCCGGCCGAGGTCGACGAGGAAGCCATCGCAGAGGTCCTGTCCAGCTCCACCGGGATCCCTGTCTTCAAGCTGACCGAGGAGGAGTCCTCGCGTCTGATGAAGATGGAGGAGGAGATCGGCAAGCGCTACATCGGCCAGCACGACGCGGTCAAGGCGCTCTCGCGCTCGATCCGCCGCACCCGGGCCGGTTTGAAGGACCCCAAGCGGCCCAGCGGCTCGTTCATCTTCGCCGGCCCGTCCGGTGTGGGCAAGACCGAGCTGACGAAGGCGCTCACCGAATTCCTGTTCGGTGACGAGAACGCCCTGATCACCCTCGACATGAGCGAATACTCCGAGAAGCACACGGCTTCGCGGATGTTCGGTTCACCGCCCGGATATGTGGGTTATGAGGAGGGTGGCCAGCTCACCGAGAAGGTGCGCCGCAAGCCGTTCAGCGTCGTCCTCTTCGACGAGATCGAAAAGGCGCACCCGGACATCTTCAACTCGTTGCTGCAGATCC
>CAYQXH010000119.1:6543-7858 GCA_964421325.1 uncultured Propionibacteriaceae bacterium | reverse complement strand
AGTGCCCACCGGACGACGCCCACCGAGAACCTGCCCAGCGGACGTCCGATGAGGTCGGTGAGGACGTCGGGCAGGTGAAGTTGCAGGGCGGACCGCGCCCAGGGCGGCAGGAGCGAGACCGCACCGGCGGCGAGGGTCCCGTAGCCCGGCCGGGCCAGCAGCGGCAGCGGCGGGTCGAGCAGGAGGAACCGGGCAGCCTCCCGGGCGGCCGGCGTCGCCTCGAGCTCGGGGCGGTAGGCGGCCAGCTGCGCGGTGAGCTCTGCCACCGACCGGGGCGGGTCGAGCACGCCCAGCAGGCTCGCCGGGACGGCGGCCTGGGCGACGTAGGTGTCCGCCTGTGCCGGGGTCAACGGTTCGGCGCCGAAGGCCTGGTGGGCCCGCAGGAAGCTGTCCGCCTCGGCGAGGTGCACCCACTTCAGGAGCCGCGGGTCGGAGGCGGAGTAGGCCCTGCCCTGATCGTCCCGGCCACGGACCCGGTCGTGGACCGAGCGAACTCTCGCTATCGCCGCCTCCGCATCCGGGATGGTGCCGAAGGTCGTGACCGCGAGGTAGTGGCTGGTGCGTTGCAGCCGGCCCCAAGGGTCGGACTTGTAGCCACTGTGCCCGGCGACCCCTGCCATCGCCATCGGCTGCAGTGACTGCAGGAGCAGGGCCGTGATGCCGCCGACGAACATCGAGGCATCCCGATGCACCCGCCAGATCGGGTCGGCATTGGAGAACCAGCGCTCGCCGGGCCTGCCCCAGATCTGCTCAGCCCGCTGGGCTGCGTCATCACCGGCTACCTTCGACCGCAGCAGCAGGCCAAGGCTGCGCTGGACGTCAAGCACGGACACAACCCGGTCGGGGCGATTCGGTGGGCACGGGCCAAGTCTGCCCGGTCGCCGAAACGGCGGGACCGCCCGGCCTCGGCGGTAGTGGCAGGAGGAGCCGCGGGCGGGATCGAGCTGCAACGCGGCGGTGGCCGCGAGCGTGGTGGAGGTATGAGTCCACTGCTCCGCGCCGGGTTGGTCGGCCTGGCCCTCCTCGGAACCCTCGCAGCTACCGGGTGCGCCGGTGGTGATCCGGCTGCCGGACTGTTGCGGGCTGATGGTGTGAGCGCGCGGACCGTGCCGATCGGTGACGCCGAGGCGCTTCCCGGCGTCGTCGCAGCGACCCGCCGGATCGGCACCACCACCCTCCGGCTCGCACCCGGCGACACCAACACGGTGGTGTCGCCCTCGAGCCTTGTACTCGCGCTCGGCATGCTCACCGAGGGTGCCCGGGGTTCTACCCTTACCGCTCTGGAGAAGGCGCTCGGCGCGACCGGCGAGGACCG
>CAYQXH010000119.1:0-6443 GCA_964421325.1 uncultured Propionibacteriaceae bacterium | reverse complement strand
CCCGACCTGTCCGGGATGGGCTCCGGCGACCTGTGCGTGCTGCAGGCCGTGCAACAGGCCGTCCTCAAGGTCGACGAGGCCGGAACGGTGGCGGCCGCGGTGACCGAGATCGGTGTCGGCGAGACGTCTGCACCGGTGCCCGACCACGAGCTGCACTTCGACCGCCCGTTCCTGTTGACCATTTCCCACACCGAAACGGAATGGCCCCTGTTCCTGGCCGCTGTCCGCGATCCGCGGCACTGATCGGACCGGGCGCCAAGCCGGAACACGCTCCAGCCGACTCGACCAGCCGCGGGCACCGAGCAGGTACGGAGGCGATCAGGTGGGCCGGGAATTGGTCGTTCCCCGGGGCGCGGCTGCCCCGGGGAACGAACAGGCCCGACATCGAGCGTCCACAACGCCCCTCGAAGCAGGGGAGGACGTGCGGTCCAGCCTCCGGGCGTTACCGCACTGCGCCCGGCGTCCGACCCCTCGTGACACCGAGGTAGACGCCGATGAAGACCATCGCGCAGACGATGGAGAGGATCCATCGAATCCAGTCGATGCCAGAAGTGTTCGCGACACCGAACAGGCCGGCCAGCCAGTAGCCCACCAGAGCGCCGAGCGCCCCGAGGATGATGGTCCAGAGCATGCCGATGTTCTGGTTGCCCTTCATGAAGAATCTGGCCAAAGCGCCGATGATGGCCCCGAAAACGACGAGACCTATGAGTTCACCAATCATTGCTCTACTTCCTTTCGTGCGGCGCGATTCGCCCGATAAATGCCGAAGCGGCATCGGCTCTCCCATACCCGGGAGGTGCGTCCCCAAACCTCGCGACCGGCCGGGGGAGTGCTCGGGGACCGCCAAGCGCGATGGCGGTTGTCCCCGGGGGTGCCGACCGCCGGCTCCACCTGCCCGCAGCCCGCCCGGAGCGGGCCCGATCAGCCCTTCGGAGCGGCCAGGAAGTGGGGGTGAAGCTGCGCAGGTCGGCTTCGCGGGTCTTGCGCAGGCATGAAAGAACCCGCTTCCGACCTGGCTGCTACACCTTGTCAAAAGCGGGTTCTTCGTCGTAGCGGGGACAGGATTTGAACCTGTGACCTCTGGGTTATGAGCCCAGCGAGCTACCGAGCTGCTCCACCCCGCGTCGCTTGTTCCAGCTTAGGTGAGACCGTCCGGATCCCCAAATCGGCCCGGCGACCGGCCTCCGGGATCACCGGATGGCCCTCCGCTAGACTCGGTCCGCTTCCTCGCGCCGCGGGGACAGACACGTGGAGGGCAGATGACCTACGCCGACGCTCCGTCCCGGCGTTCCCGTACCCGTGCGACCAGGGCCATCGCTGGACTGGTCGGCCTGGCGCTCACCGTGGTCCTTGCGGCCTGTACCCCCACGGCCGCGCCAACGGCGACAACGACCATGCGCACGCTCTCGGTGGGGGCGACCCTCGAGCCGGCGTCCATGGACCCGTGGCACAACCCGGCGGCTTCAATCCCGCAGGTCCTGCTCTACAACGTCTACGAGACGCTGGTGAAGGTCGATTCGACCGGCGACATCAAGCCGCTGCTCGCCCAGGCCTGGGAGGTCAGCCCTGAACGCACCACCTACACCTTCCACCTCAACCCCGCAGCGAAGTTCGCCTCCGGGGCGCCGGTGGACGCAGCGGCGGTCGTCGCCAACATCGAGCGGCTCAAGGCCGACGCCAAGCTGACCGAGACCCTGCGGGCCCAGCTCGCCGTTGTCGACAGCGCTGAGGCCACCGAGACCAACCAGGTCGAGATCAGGCTGACCCGCCCGTCGGTGATGTGGCTCTACGACATGTCGTCAGCGCTCGGCATGATCCTGGACCCGAGCTTCACCGGAGACCTGAACACCGCCAGCGCCGGTTCGGGGCCCTACTCGGTCAAGTCGCACAACCGGGGCGACAGCGTCGTCCTCGCCAACAACGAGTCCTACTGGGGCAACCCGGCACGATTCGACGAGGTCACCTTCCGCTACTTCACCGATCCGAACGCCATGAACGCCGCGATGCTCAGTGGCGACCTCGACGTGATCTCCAACCTGCAGGCTCCCGACGCCCTGCCACAGTTCGCCGACACCTCGCAGTTCACGACCATCTCCGGAACGACGAACGGGGAGGTGGTGCTCGGCCTGAACCACGACACCAAGGCCCTTGCCAAGCTCGAGGTGCGACAGGCGTTGACGATGGCGATCGACCGCAAGGCGCTGCGGGACACCGTCTGGAACGGCCAGGGCACCCTGATCGGCAGCATGGCCGTGCCCACCGACCCGTGGTACGAGGACCTCTCCGGCACCAACCCCTACGACCCCGAAAAGGCGAAGGACCTGCTGAAGGAAGCCGGTTATCCCGCCGGCCGGCTCAGCCTGCGGCTGCGCGTGCCGGTGATCCCGTACGCGGTGAAGTCGGCCCAGTTCGTGGCTAGCCAGCTGCGCGACGTCGGCGTGAAGGTGACGGTGGAGGAGCTGGAGTTCTCCCGCTGGCTCGACCAGGCGTTCCTCAAGGGCGACTACGACATGACCATCGTCGGCCACGTGGAGGCGCGTGACCTGGGCAAGTTCGCCAACCCGGAGTACTACTGGCACTACGGCGACCCCGAGTTCGCGGCCCTCTACGACGCTGCCGACCGGGCCATGAGCGACGAGCAGGCGGACGCCCTGATGAAGGAAGCCGTGAAGTACCTGGCCGATGACGCCGCGGCGATCTGGCTCTTCGCGCTGCCCAACCTGGTGATCACCAAGGCGACGATCACCGGAGTTGCCCAGAACGCCTCCACGCTGAGCTTCGACCTCACCACGATCACCAGCCGGTAAGGCAGGTCGCGCTCCGCCATGCAGCTCGCCCTGCGCGTCGCCAGGCGAACGGGGGTGTTCGTCGTCAGCCTGCTGGGCGCCTCCCTGCTCATCTTCGGCATGACCAAGGCCCTGCCCGGGGACGTCGCGCAGGTGCTGCTCGGCACCGATGCCACCCCGGAGGCCCTCGCGGTCCTGCGGGCCCAGCTCGGGCTCGACCGGCCCATGCTGGAGCAGTACCTGAGCTGGCTGGGCGGCATCCTGGTCGGCGACTTCGGGCACTCCCACCTCAACGGCCAGCCGGTGCTGGCACTGCTGGCCCCGCGCATCGCGGTCACGCTCTGGCTCGTGCTCTTCGGCCTGATCGGCTCCCTGCTGATCGCTGTGCCGGCAGGCATGGTCGCGGCCCTCAAGCGGCGCTCCTGGCCGGGGGTCACCATCAGCGCAGCCGCGCAGGTGGGCATGGCTGTGCCGGTGTTCTGGGGCGGCATCATGCTCGTCCTCGTCTTCGCCGTCTGGCTGCACTGGCTGCCGGCGAACGGCTACGTCCCGCTGTCGAGGAACCCGGGGCAGTGGGCCGCGCACCTCGTGCTGCCGGTGGTGACCCTTGCCCTGGTCCAGGCCGCCGTCCTGATCCGCTACGTGCGGTCGGCGTTCATCGAGGTGCTCAACGAGGACTACTACCGGACGGCCCGTTCGATCGGCTGGACCCCGATGCGAGCGCTGTTCCGCCATGGCGTGCGCAACGCCGCGATCTCCCTCGTCACCATCCTCGGCCTGCAGCTGTCTTCTGTCCTGGTCGGGGCCATCGTGGTCGAGTCGGTCTTCACCCTGCCCGGTCTGGGCTCGATGCTGCTCACGGCGGTCAACCAGCGCGACCTGCTGGTGGTGCAGGGCACGGTGATGTTCCTCGTGCTCGCGGTTCTGGCGATCAGCGCGCTGGTGGACTTCTCCTACCTGCTGATCGACCCGAGGCAGGCTGCGGCCGGTTCACCCGGCGAGAACCAGGGGCCGGGATGAAGCGCGCCCAACTCCTCACCGGCCTTGCCCTGGTCGCGCTGGTCGTGGTCACGGCCGTCGTCTCCGCCTTCTGGACCCCATTCGATCCGATCCGGGTGGTTCCCGGCCAGCGCCTGCTCCCGCCCGGCTGGCCGCATGTGCTCGGAACCGACGGTTTCGGGATCGATATCGCCAGCCGGCTGATGGTCGGCGCCCGAACCGTCCTCGTCGTCGGGATCATCTCGGTCGGGCTGGCAGCAGGCATCGGCGTCCCGTTGGGGATGCTGGCCGGACAGGCCGGCGGCTGGGTCGACGAGGTGGTGATGCGGCTCTCCGACGTGGTCTACGCCTTCCCGGCGCTGCTGCTCGCCATCCTGCTCGCCGCCGTCTACGGCGGCTCCACCCTCACGGCGATGGTCGCGATCGGCGTCGCGACCATCCCGGCGTTCGCGAGGGTGTCCCGGGCCGGAGCCCTCCAGGTGATGGCCAGCGACTTCGTGCTCGCTGCGCGGGCTTCCGGCACGTCCCGGCTCGGGGTGGCCCGCCGGCACGTGCTGCCCAACATCGCCCCGCTGATCGGCGTCCAGGCCTCGGTCGGTTTCGCAATGGCGATCCTTGCCGAGGCCGCCCTCTCCTACCTTGGCCTGGGCACACCGCCCCCGGATGCGACCTGGGGCAACATGCTGCGCGACGCCCAGCAGTTCCTGTTCGTTGCCCCGTTGCAGGCGCTCTGGCCGGGCCTGGCGATCGCCCTCGCCGTGCTGGGCTTCAACCTGCTCGGGGACGGGCTGCGCGACTACCTGGATCCGCGCCTGCGGGAGGTGCCGTGAACACCCCACGGAGTTCCCCTCCTCCGCTTCGCTCCGCCGCACGACTCCGCGGGGACGCAGCATGAGCCTGCTCGAGGTCCGTGACCTCCGGGTCACCTTCGGCCGTCGCCGCATCGAGGCCGTCCGCGGAGTCGACTTCGTCCTCGCCGAGGGGGAGCGGCTGGGCCTGATCGGCGAGTCCGGCTCCGGCAAGACCGTCACGGCCCTCGCCGTCATGGGACTCCTGCCGGAGAACGCGACGGTCACCGGTTCGGTCCGGTTGCGGGGCATCGAGATCATCGGCCAGCCCGAGGCCGGCCTGGCCCGGCTGCGCGGCGACGTGCTCTCGATGGTCTTCCAGGAGCCGATGACAGCCCTCGATCCGACGATGCGGGTGGGCCGGCAGGTCGCCGAGGTGCTCCGGCTCCACCAGGGCGCGGAAGCCGGCCGCGCCAGGCAGCGGGTGGTGGCGATGCTGGCCGAGGTCGGCCTTGCCGACCCGGGGCGGATCGCAGACGCGTTCCCGCACCAGCTGTCCGGCGGCCAGCGCCAGCGGGTGATCCTCGCCATGGCCCTGATCAACTCACCCGAACTGGTGATCTGCGACGAACCGACAACGGCGCTGGACGTGACCGTCCAGGCCCTGGTCCTGCAGAAGCTGGACGAGGTGCTCACCACCAGCCGGGCGGCCTGCCTGTTCATCAGCCACGACCTTGCCGTGGTCTCCCAGGTCTGCGACCAGGTGCTGGTCATGCTGGACGGCGAGGTGGTCGAGGCCGGCACCGTCGCCAAGCTGTTCACCGACCCGCAGCATCCCTACACCCGCGGACTGGTGGCTACCGCCCGGCTCGACCAGGCGGTCCCCGGCCAGCGGTTGCCGACGGTCGAGGACTTCTACCGGGCGGAGCAGCGATGACCGAACCGCTCTTCCGGGCCGAGCAGCTCACCCGGCGCTACCGCAACGGTGGGACGGAGGTGCTCGCCCTCGACTCCGTCGACCTCACCCTGCAACCCGGCCGCCGGCTCGGCATCGTCGGCGAGTCCGGGTCCGGGAAGTCGACGCTGGTGCGGCTGCTGGCCGGCCTCGACCGTCCCACCTCCGGCCGGATCTGGTTCGAGGGCAGCGAGATCACCCACCTCCCCGAGCGGCGACTCGGCTTCCTGCGGGCAGCCGTCCAGATGGTCTTCCAGGACCCCAGGTCCTCGCTGAACCCGCGGATGACGGTCGCCGACATCATCACCGAGCCGCTCCGGTCCCGGCTGGTCCGCCGGCAACTGCCGGACGGGATCGACCACCAGCGTCGCCTCGCCGAGGTGCTGGCTGCCGTCGACCTGCCCATCGACTCCGGCCACCGCTACCCGCACGAGTTCTCCGGTGGCCAGCGGCAGCGGATCGCGATCGCGCGGGCGCTCGCGCCGAAGCCGGAGGTCCTGATCGCTGACGAGCCGGTCTCGGCGCTCGACGTCTCCGTCCGCGCCCAGGTGCTGAACCTGCTCACCGACCTGGTGGCAGCACAGGGGCTCACCCTGATCGTGGTGAGCCACGACCTGATGGTGGTGCGCCACCTGTGCGACCAGCTCGCCGTGATGCGCCAGGGCCGGATCGTCGAGCAGGGCGACACCGAACGGGTCTACGCCGACCCGCAGACCGCCTACACCAGGGCTCTCCTCGCCGCCATCCCGAGGATCCGGGTGGCGGGCGACTGAGCGCGGCTGTGGTGCTTTACTGATCCGGTGCCACGCGCCGGTAACCCATTGCTGACCAGTCTGTTCGCCCTCCGGGGCAACGGCAGGGCCTGCGTCTACACCGAGCCGATGTGGGGGCTCTCGATGATGCTGGTGCTGCCGT
>CAYQXH010000118.1:0-7911 GCA_964421325.1 uncultured Propionibacteriaceae bacterium | reverse complement strand
TCAGGCAGTTCTCCATCGCGGTCTGGCCCTCGGTCTGGTCACCGTGGGTGTCCTGCGCGCAGACGACCTCCTTGCTGGTGGCCAGGTCGGTCGAGGTGGCGGAGATCCCGGAAGCCAGGCCCATGCCCTGCAGGAAGCCGTTGTGCCGCTGGGCACCGACGGTGATGCCCGGGGCGAGGTCGAGGGTGGCGATCACCGGGGTCTTGCCGGCCATCGCCTTGGCAGCCCACTGGCCGATCAGCGTGCCGGCCATGAAGTTGTCGGTGGCGAACAGTGCGTCGGAGGCGTCCTGCGGGTCCGTCGCGGTGTCGAGGGCGATCACGACCACGCCGGCGGCGCGGGCCTTCTGGATGGACGGGACGATCGCCTTGGTGTCGCTCGGCGTGATCAGGATGCCCTTGGCTCCGGCGTTGATCATGTTCTCCATCGCCGTCACCTGGCCTTCGTTGTCGCCGTCCTTGGCCCCGGCGCCGGTGAGCAGCTTGACGCCGAGCTCGGTGGCCTTCGCCTGGGCGCCCTCCTTCATCTTCACGAAGAACGGGTTGGTCTCGGTCTTGGTGATCAGGCCGACGACGATCTCGCCGCCGCCGGACGCCGCGTCCGATGCGGCGGGGGCTGCCGGGGTGCCGGTGCTACAGGCTGTGATCAGGGGGATGGCGAGTCCCAGGACCGCTGCGCGCTTGAGGAACATTTGGTGCCTTTCTTCTTTGATGGACACGGGTGTGGCGATCACCCGAGCCGGAATCTAGCGCATCCAAAACGACCAAAGAAGTGTTTGCGAAAAGGTCACAAAACAACCATCGGGCCCTCCCGGATGTGGCATGCAATAGGCAAATGGAAATGGTGTTGGATTGCTTCACCCGGGGGCTGTCCGACGCTCCCCCGGCCCGAGGACAATGACAGGATTCCCTGCCGCACATGTGGGTTCCGCACGCTCAGCGAGAGGTCCGTGCGGCGGCTGCGGCCCCGCTCAGCCGGAACCTATTCCCCATCCCGAACTGCTGCACAATGCCAGATCAGACACGCCCTGCTGGTTGTTTCGTTATCGGTCGCGGAACAAACATGCCAGCATGGGTGTTCCTGTGTTCTGCGGGCACAGCGAATTACCCGGGTCGCAGCCGGCCCGGAATTGGTTTGTTGTTTACTGGGGCAGCGCGGCCGGCGCCAGGACCACGCACCCGGCAGGTTCCAGCCGGACGGTGAGGAACCGCCGGCGGTCGGCGTGGGTGGACAACTCGGTCGTCCGTACCCGACCGGTGCCACCGCCGGGGACCTCCACCGTGAACTCGGTGCCGCCGCGGCGGGGCCGGATCCCCACCACCGGCACCCTGGTGCCGCCGGGGTCGGCGACCAGACCGTCGGGGCCGACGGCGACGACACCGTCGGCCGGACCTGACCAGCCGAGGGCTGCCGCCGCGGGCGGTTCGAGGAAGAGCCGGTAGCCGAGGAAGCCGGCCACCTCCCGGTCGACCGGCTGCCGCCAGAGGCTGGCCGGGTCGTCGAGCTGGAGCAGCCGGCCGCCGGCCAGCACCGCCACCCGGTCGGCGATCGCGAACGCCTCGTCCTGGTCGTGGGTAACGTAGAGGGCCGGCGTCCCGGTGGCCTGCAGGGTGGCGTCGAGGACGCCGAGGAGGTGTTCGCGCAGGCCGGCGTCCAGGGCAGACAGCGGCTCGTCGAGCATCAGCAGTCGCGGCTCGGCGGCCAGCGACCTGGCCAGGGCGACGCGCTGGGCCTGGCCACCGGAGAGGGCGGTCACCGGACGCCGGCCGTAGCCGTCCAGCCCGACCAGCTCGAGCAGTTCGCCGACGCGCTGGTCCCGCTCCCTGCGCTCCCGTCCGGCCAGGGCGTAGCCGACGTTCCCGGCGACCGAGAGGTGCGGGAACAGCTGGCCGTCCTGGAACATCATCGCGAACCCCCGCCGGTGCACGGCGACACCGGCCAGGTCGGCACCGTCCCAGCTGACCGAGCCGCCGGCCAGCGGCTCCAGCCCGGCCACCGCCCGCAACAGGGACGACTTCCCCGACCCGGAGGCACCCAGCAGCGCGACCACCTCACCGGGCCGGACGTCCAGGGAGACCCCGTCGACGGCCGTGACCGGCCCGTAGCGGACCACGGCGTCGCGAACCTCCAGCCCGGTCACCACGGGGTCACCTCCTTCGGCCCGATCCATTCCGCCAGTCCCATCACCGTCGCTGTGAGGACGGCCAGGATCACCGATGCTGCCATGGCCATGCCGAAGTTCTCCGCACCCGGCCGTCCGATCAGCCGGAACACCACCACCGGCAGCGTCGGCCGGTCGGGGCGGGCGAGGAAGGAAGTTGCCCCGAACTCGCCGAGCGAGGTGGCGAAGGCGAACCCGAGGGCGAGGCCGAGGCCGCGAAGGGCGAACGGCAGGTCGATGGTGCGCACGATCCGGGCCGGCCCGGCACCGAGGGTCGCCGCGGCCTCGTGCAGCCGCGGGTCGATGGCCCGCAACGTCGGCAGCAGGGTGCGCACCACCAGCGGCAGGGCAACCATCGCCTGGGCGATCGGGATCAGCACCCAGGAGGAGCGCAGGTCCAGCGGCGGCCGGTTGAGGGTGATCAGGAAGCCGAAGCCGACGGTCACGGCCGACACTCCCAGCGGCAGCATGAAGGCGGCGTCCAGCGTCCGCATTGAACGACGGCCCAGCGATGAGACCGGCCGGCGGGACAGGACGTAGCTGACCAGGAGCCCGAGGACCAGGGCCATGGCGGTGGCTGCTGCTGCGATGACCAGCGAGTTGGCCAGCGATTGCCACACGCTCACCGTCAGCTGGCCGGCGTCGCCGGACAGCGCGAGGTAGTTGGCCGGCCCGAGGCCGGCCGGGGTCTCGAACGACCGCCAGGCGAGGCTGGCCATCGGGAAGACCAGCAGCCCGACCACCACGACGCCCGTGACCACGGCTGCCGGGGCGTCGGCGGGACGCAGGGGCGAGTCCACCGGATTGCCGGACAGCTGCAGCGCCCGCTCCTGCCTGGCCCGCGTGGCGCCGGCGACGATCAGGGTGGCGCTGACCACTACCAACTGCAGGATCGAGAGGGCCGCTGCCGCCTGCAGGTCCAGCAGCTGGGTCGTCTGGTACCAGATCTCGGTCTCGATGGTGCCGTAGCTCGAGCCGCCCAGCACGAGGACGACGCCGAACGCCGAGGCGCAGAACAGGAACACCAGGGCTGCAGCCGAGGCGATCGCCGGGGCGAGGGCCGGAAGCGTGACGGTGGCCAGGACCCGCAGCCGGCCGGCCCCGAGGGTGCGGGCGGCATCCTCTGCCCGCGGATCCAGCCTCGACCACAGCGCTCCGACCGTCCGCACCACCACCGAGAAGTTGAAGAACACCAGGGCTGCCACGATCGCTGCGAACGACTCCTGCAGCCCGAGGAATCCCAGCGGCCCGCGCGGGGCCAGCAGCGACTGGAACGCCACCCCGACCACAACGGTCGGCAGCACGAACGGGACGCTGACCAGTGCCCGCACCAACCGGCGTCCCGGGAACCTGCGGCGGTAGAGCAGGTGTGCCGCAGGCAGCCCCAACAGGATGGCGACCGCCGTGCCGACGACGGCCTGGCCGAGGGTCTGCCCGACGATGCGCCAGGTCCGGGGCGCCGTCAGCACCTCCTGCACCCCTGCGGTCGTGAACCCGGTGTCATCGACGAAGCCGCGCACCACCAGAGCCGCAACCGGCCAGACGAAGAAGATGCAGAGGAAGACGACCGGGACGGCGGCCGCGATGGCCCACGCGACCGGACGACCCCCCACCCCGGCCCTGGACCCGGCGCCGGCGAGGGTCACCCGATGACCGCTGCCGTCCACGCCTTGATCCAGCCGTCGCGGCCGGCTGCGAGCTGGTCGATCGGCACCTGGATCGGGACGTCCACCACGGCGGCGTGCTCGCGCCAGTCGCCGGGCAGCTCGACCTGGTCGTCCACCGGGTACATGTACATCTGCTCGGGGATCTGGGCCTGGACCTCCGCCGACAGCAGGAAGTCGATGAACTTCCGTGCCCCGACCTCGTTCTGGCTGCCGGTGATCACCCCGGCGTACTCGACCTGACGGAAGCAGGTGCGGGTGAGAGCCTCGGTGGCCGGCTCGTAGGCCGGCGAGGAGGCGTAGGACAGCACCAGGGGCCGGTCGCCCTTGCCGGAGGAGCCGGAGAACTCGACGGTGTAGGCCTCGGTCCAGCCCTTCACCACCTTCACCCCGTTGGCCTTGAGGGCCCTCCAGTAGTCGAGGTAGCCGGGGTCGCCCTTGGCGCCGACGGTCGCGGCGAGGAAGGCTAGGCCCGGGGAGGAGGAGGCCGGGTTGGAGACCACGAGCAGGTTGGCGTACTCCGGCTTCACCAGGTCGTCTAGGGACTCGGGGACGGCGAGCTTCCTTGCCCGGAACCAGCCGGTGTCCGCGTTCAGGCAGACGTCACCGAAGTCGACGGGGGTGAGGGAGGACTTGTCGTCTGCGGCCAGCTCGGCGGCGCTGGCCGGGAGCGTCGCAGCGGCGTAGGGCGTGACCACGCCCTCGGCGATCGCGCGACCGGCGAAGGTGTTGTCGATGCCGAACACCACGTCGCCCAGGGGGGCGTCCTTGGTCAGGACGAGCTGGTTCACGACGGTGCCGACGTCGCCGGGAGCCACGAACTTCACGTCGTAGCCGCTGGCCGTCCTGAACCCGGCGATCGTCGCCTCGTCGAGGGCGAAGGAGTCGTGGGTGATCACCGTGAGCGTCTTGCTCTCGGTTGGGGCGGCCGGGCTGGCCGGCGTTGCGCCTGGCGTCGCCGTGCCGGCACAGCCGGCAAGGACGAGCGCCGCCACGGTCGCGGCCGCAGCGATTCGGATTGACATGCGTTTTCCTCCAAGATGCTCGGAGGGCCCGGGGCACGCCCCGGGGAGAAATCTCCCGACTCCCTACGCCGGTGCTAACCGGATCAGGTTCGAGGGTCTGCGGCAGCCCGCACTCTCAGCGCCGGTGGCGCTCCCCTGTCTGACCTCAACGCTAGCACTCCCGGCCGCAGACCCGGATACCGGGGAGCCGCCCGGGAACGCTGGCAAGGGCGTCGCCGAGGTGGTCGAATAGCGGCAACACGATTTGAGGAGAGACACCATGATCCGCCCGTTCTACCTTTCCGGTGTGCCGACGCTCGGTGAGGGGAGCTTCGAGGTCCGGTCGCCCTTTGACGGCAGCCTCGTGGCGGAGGTTTCGCGGCCGACCGCGGCCCAGGCGGAGCAGGCGGTGGCCGACCTGACGTCGGTCCGCGCCGAGGCGCAGGCGCTGCCGGCCCACGTCCGGGCAGCTGCGCTCGACCACATCAGTGCCCGGCTGGCCGAACGCAGCGACGAGATCGCTGCACTGATCACGGCGGAGAACGGCAAGCCGGCGATGTGGGCGAAGTCGGAGGTCGCGCGGGCGGTCTCGACCTTCCGGTGGGCGGCAGAGGAGGCCCGCCGCTTCGCCGGCGACCTGATGCGCCTGGACACCGAACCTGCCCAGACCGGACGGCTGGCCGTCGTGCGCCGCTTCCCGCGCGGGCCGGTGCTGGCGATCACCCCATTCAACTTCCCGCTGAACCTGGTGGCCCACAAGGTGGCGCCGGCGATCGCCGTCGGCGCCCCGGTGCTGGTGAAGCCGGCGCTGAAGACCCCGCTGGCCGCGCTGGTGCTTGCCGAGATCGTTGCGGAGACCGCCCTGCCGCCGCGGATGCTGTCGGTGCTGACCATCGGGCACGCGGAAATGGACTCGCTGGTCGCCGACTCCCGGCTCCCGGTCATCTCGCTGACCGGCTCGGACGCTGTCGGCGAGAAGCTGCGGGCCGCAGCCCCCCACAAGCACGTGATCACCGAGCTGGGCGGGGACGCAGCCGTGATCGTCGAGCCGGACTGGCCGGACCTGAAGGCCGCCGCAGCGCGGATCGGGCTGTTCGGCTGTTACCAGGCCGGGCAGTCCTGCATCGGCGTGCAGCGGGTGCTGGTGCACTCCTCGATCGCTGCGGCGTTCACGGCCGAGCTGGTGACGGCGCTGGAAGGGCTGCGCAACGGCGATCCGACCGACCCGGAGGTGCAGGTGGGTCCGGTGATCGACGCGGCGGCGGCGCAGCGGATCACCGACTGGGTCGCCGACGCCACCGGTCGGGGAGCCCGGCTGCTGACCGGCGGCACTGCTGACGGCACCCTGATGGCGCCCACCCTGCTGGCCGACCTGCCGGCCGGCTCGCTCATCGCCGAGAACGAGGTGTTCGGGCCGGTGCTCACCGTCGCCACCTACGACAGCATCGAGGAGGCGTTCGCGATGGTGAACTCCTCCCGCTACGGGCTGCAGGCCGGCGTCTACACGACCAGTGTCGCGACGGCCTTCGCCGCCCACCGGGAGCTGGAGGTCGGCGGCGTCGTGATCGGCGACGTGCCCACCTTCCGAGCCGACCAGATGCCCTACGGCGGCTGGAAGGCCTCCGGTACCGGACGCGAGGGGGTCGCCTCCGCCATGGACGACCTGACCGACGCCCGCGTCCTCGTGCTCACCGGGGTGCCGCTGTAGTTACTGCCCGGACCAGCGGGGTTTGTGCCAATCTTGGGCGCATGACTGAGCAGTCCGCGGCAACCGAGAAGATCAAGGCCGGCTACAGCTTCGACACCCCGTCCATCGAGCTGGGCGTGTTGATGGTGGACGGGGAACCGCTGCCCGAAGCCCGGATCCGGATCTCGCTGTCGATGCTGAACCGGCACGGCCTGGTGGCCGGCGCCACCGGCACCGGCAAGACCAAGACGCTGCAGCTGTTGGCCGAACAGATCTCGGCGGCCGGGGTCTCGGTGTTCGCAGCCGACATCAAGGGCGACCTCTCCGGCATCGCCATCCCCGGCACCCCGAGCGAGAAGCTGCTGGCCCGAACGTCCAAGATCGGCCAGGACTGGCAGCCGGCCGGGTGCCCGACCGAGTTCTACGCGCTCGGCGGCCAGGGCACCGGGGTCCCGCTGCGGGCAACCGTCTCCTCGTTCGGCCCCATCCTGCTCAGCAAGGTGCTCGGGCTCAACGACGTCCAGGAGTCCAGTCTCGGCCTGGTCTTCCATTACGCCGACACCGAAGGCCTCGCCCTGCTCGACCTCGCCGACCTGCGCGCGCTGCTGCAGCACCTCACCAGCGACGAGGGCAAGGAGGAGCTGAAGGCCATCGGCGGGCTGTCCACAGCCACGGTGGGGGTGATCCTGCGCAGCCTGATCACGCTGCAGACCCAGGGAGCTGACGAGTTCTTCGGCGAGCCGGAGTTCGACACCCGCGACCTGATCCGGACCTCCGCCGACGGCCATGGCGTGATCTCCCTGCTCGAGCTGCCCAACCTGCAGGACCGCCCGCAGATCTTCTCCACCTTCCTGATGTGGATGCTCGCCGACCTGTTCCACGACCTGCCCGAGGTCGGCGACCTGGACCGGCCGAAGCTGATGTTCTTCTTCGACGAGGCGCACCTGCTGTTCGACGGAGCATCCAAGGCGTTCCTCGACGCGATCGCGCAGACCGTCCGGCTGATCCGCTCCAAGGGCGTCGGCATCTTCTTCGTGACCCAGTCACCCACAGACGTTCCCGACAACGTGCTGGCCCAGCTCGGCTCGCGAGTGCAGCACCAGCTGAGGGCACACACGCCGAACGATGCCAAGGCCCTGAAGGCGACCGTCCAGACCTACCCGACCAGCCAGTACGACCTGGCCGAGACCCTGCAGGGCCTCGGGATCGGCGAGGCGATCGTCACCGTCCTCAACCCAGACGGCGCGCCCACCCCGGTCGCCTGGACGCGGATGCTGGCGCCGGGCGCATCGATGAGCCCGATGCCGGCCGAGTGGCTGGCCAAAGGAGGCGCCTCCCCGGCCATGCAGGCCAAGGACGGCCCGGAACCCCACCGCGCTCCCGCCGCCGAAGAGG
>CAYQXH010000117.1:0-8068 GCA_964421325.1 uncultured Propionibacteriaceae bacterium | reverse complement strand
CGACCCGGCTGCTCCGCGACGCCCTCGGACAGCTGGTCGGCGGCAGCCTCAAAGGACTGTTCGACAGCCACACCACGATCGCACTCGACTGGACTGCGCCCATCCAGTCGCTGTCGCTGTCCCGCCTGGAAGCACTCGGCGACGAAGCCGTTGGCATGGCGCTGCTATGCCTCAACTCGTGGGGGCGGGCGATGCGGGAGACGGCCGCCCCGGGCGACCTGCGGATCGTGGTCCGCGACGAATCCTGGAAACAACTCCGCCTCGGGGTCGATGCGGTGAAGAGCTTCGACGCCGACCTGCGGCTGTCGCGCAGGGACGGGGACATCCAGTTCGCGCTGGCGCACAAGCCGTCCGACCTGGTCAGTGTCGGGGACGTCGGCTCCCAGGCTGCCGCGATCGCCAAGGACATGCTGCACCTGGCCGACACCAAGATCCTCCACGGCCAAGACCAGGCGGTCGCCGAAGAACTCCGCGTCCTGCTCGGCCTGCCCGACATCGCCGTCGACATCGTCACCGACTGGTGCCGCCAAGCCCCCGGACGCGCCTTGTGGATCGTCGGCGAGCAACTGTTCAAGGTTCTCACCGTGCTGGCGCCGGTTGAGAAGCGGCTGGTCTGGACGAACTCCGCGCTGGAATCGGCAGGTGAGAAGTTCGCATGAATATTGACGGTTTCGGCGGGAACTTCGGACTCCTCGGTACGGGGAGCCTAGACCGGTGCTCAGGTTCGGGGAACTTGGTGGTCCCGGGCGAGGTCGGGATGCTCGACAGTGTTGAGGTAGCGGGTCGCTCCGGAGATGGTGAGGCCGAACAGGTCGCTGATCCGGCGGACGTCGCCGCCGGTGGCGTGGATCTCGTTCAGGATCCGGTCTTCGCGCAGCTGTTGCGAGCGCAGGCCGCTGTGGCTCCACGGGTAGGTGGCGCCGACGGGCATGATGCGGGGCGCGGTCTTGCGGTTGATGAACAGGTACGGGTTGGCGGTGGCGGGCCAGGTCTTGTTTCGGTGGTCGAGCCAGGCGGCCAGCCGGGTGCGGACGGGGCCGGCGAGCGGGATGTCACGGTCGCCCAGGGTGAGGCGTCCGTCGGAGATGTCGGTGAGCTTCAGCCCGCGGAGCTGCTTGTTGGTCAGGGCATGGAACCCGACCAGGGCCACAGCGAGCGCGACGGCGGGGTTCGGGGAGTCGAGCTCGCGCCGGACCAGGGCGGTGTCCAGCGGCAGCGGGATGTTGGTCTGAGGGGACACCGAACGGATGCCGCGGGTGGGGTTGGCGAAGATCAGCTTGCGGGCCTTGAGGGTGGTGAACAGGCTTTTGAGCCCGAGGTAGGCGATGCTGCGGATCGGCCGGGCTGGGATCGTGGCGAGCCCGGTGACGACCTGGTCGCGGGTGATCTCGGCGAACGACTGGTGTCCGGCGTCGGCCCAGGCCCTGGCGAATGGGGCGAGGGCTCGCAGGTAGTTCTCGATCGTGATCGGGTCTCGGGGGGCTTGGCGGGGTGCGGCGAGGGAGCCTGCGAGCTGGATGTGCATCCAGATGGTGAGGTGTTCGACCATGAGTGGCGGCAGGCCGTTGGTCTTGCTCGCGAAGAAGGTTTCGAGCCTGGTCGGGATGTCTTGGATCAGCAGGCCGGCCTCGGCGAGGACCTCGATCGTGGAGGTGGTGGTGCCTCCGTAGTGGCGCAGCCCCACGACCTCGCTGGCCCGGATCTTCGCTGCGGGGGTCGGGCGCACGGTTTGGAGCACTCGCAGGGAGTGGATCACGCTGAGGCGTTGCCGGGTGCTCCAGCCGTAGCGGGCGGCGTGGTCGTTGACGATCGCAGCGCAGTAGCGGGTCAGGTCGCTGTCTTGGAGGACGGCGCGGGCCCGGACCGCGGCCGGGTCGGGCTCGGTGTCGAACAGGGGGTCTTGCACCCAGCCGTCGTGGAATCCGGTGTCGGCCTGGAAGGCCTGGTAGTTGCGCAGCCGCTTCTTCCAGGTCGGGGTCGGTTCGGCCCGCGGTGCGAGGGTGCGCTGATAGACGAGGTTGGCGAAGAACAGCTGCTGGCCGTACTTGTTGGCCTCGGCCAGGTTGATCGCCTTGCTGGGTTCTTGGAGCAGGCGGGCCTGTTCGTAGCACAGCCGGCAGCAGCCCGATTCGCAGATCCTGGAGGTTCGGCCGCAGTAGGGGCAGATCCCTTCGGGGTAGAAGCGTCGCCAGATCCGGCACGACCAGCAGGTCCAGGCGTGCCTGGGGTAGACGCCCCAGGCCAGGCAGCCCCGGCACGAGTCGATGTGTTCGGGGCTGCGGGGGTGGCAGCGTCCGCACAGGCCTTGGCTGAAGTAGTCGTCGGTGGCGCCGCAGCTGGAGCAGGGCGGCGGCGGGAACGGGCCGCCGGGCAGGCAGTCGTAGCAGACGTCGACCCGGGGACGGGTCCAGGCGGCCCGGTTGACCAGGCAGCGGCTGCACATCGGCGGCAGCCGCAGAGGAGCCTGCGATCCCGCGCCGGGCATGACGACGACGTTGCCGGTTACAGCGGAGGGGCGGGCCGTGTCCGGTTGAGCCGGGGCGTCACAACGGGCGAGGGACCGCTGCTGTCTTGGTGGGCTGCTTCGGAGCCGGCCGGTCGGCGTGCGGCGACCTTGCCCGGTTCGGGGGTCATCAAGTCGTTGGGGGCGCAGTCGAGCACCGCGCAGAGCACGTCGAGTTCCTCCAGCCGCAGCGTCGGCGGGTTACCCGTCCACCACGACGACATCTTCCCGGTACTGATCTCGAGTCCGGCATCAGCCAGCAGCCTGCGCATATGGGCCGACTTCCAGATCCCTCGCTCGGCGGCCCTGATCCTCAGGTTCCACTGCATCGGTATCTCCCTACCTTCGGTTGGTTTTGCTGGTGGCGAAGCGCGCCCCGACCCGCTGGTTCGCGTCCTGCCAGGCCCGCTCAACATGGTCGCTGCGGACGTGGATGTAGCCCGACGTGGTGGACAGCCACTGGTGCCCGAGGAGTTCCTGCAACGCCTTGATGTCCATCCCGGCCGCATACAGCGAGGACGCGCAGTAGTGCCGCAGCACGTGGGGGGTCATCCGGCCCGACCATGCTGGCAGCCACTGGTCGACGTGGATCGCCAGGCCGCGACGCAGCGCGTTGGTGTCGACCCGGCCGCAACGGTCCAGTTCGCGGTTGAACCGTTCCGAGGGCAGCAGCGGGGCGTCCGGGTCGGCCCAGTCGGGTCCGCAGCGGGGACGGACCTCGGCCAGCCACCAGTCCATCAACTCATCGACACCGTTGATCGCCGGCACCAGCCGGGGACGGGGTCCGCGTCCGCGGGAGCCCTTCCCGAAGCGCACGTGGATCTTCCCGAACCCGCCCAGGTCGGGCCGCCAGTCTCGAATGTCCAGCATCGCCGTCTCGGTGATCCGCAACCCCACCCGACGCCACAGGGACGCGGCGAAGTAGTCCCGGGCGGCGGGAAGGAACTTGCGTGCCTTCGATACCGAGTCACGCCAGCCAGCGAACAGGGCGTCGACCTCCTCCTCCGACGGCGGGACGCGAACCTTGCCCAACGACTGCCCGGATTGGCGGTTGAACTCGTCAATCGGCTGGGCAACCAGCACCCCGGTCGACCGACGGATCACACCCTCGTAGCGGGCGATCACGAACCCGTAGAACCCCGCGAGTGCATGCGATTTCCCGGCCCGGGTCGACACCGCCAAACCCAACCGGCGCTGCTCGGCCAGGAACCGGTCAGCGTCCACACATGTCGCTTCCCACAACGGGCCTGTCAACGTTCGTGTGAACTCGATCACCACCGACCGCGTGCTGCGGATGTAGTCATCGTTCAGCCCGGCTGCGGCCATCGACAGGGCGTACTCGTCGACGATCTCCTGCTCGAAGTCCTCGACCGCCCCCGCGCTGGAGAGCCCAACGGCGGCGCCCCCACCCGGCAGGGCAACCAGGGCCATCACCCACCATCCTCGACCGGAGCGACCATGCGTCAACGCTACAACAAGACCGTCACTCTCACTGACGCATCATCACAAGTACTGCACCGGTCCAACCATCCGACGCCACCAGCTCAAACGCAGAATCCCGTCCCGATTCAGGTCAACGAACCTGAGTTCATAGAGACAGCTGGTCGGCCATGAAGTGGGGACTCGGGGCGCTGGTGCTCGTCCTGGTCGTGTTCGGCGCGGTTCCGATCGGGATCCTGACCATGGCCACGGTCGTCGTTGCACCCGCGGTCGCCGAGCAGATCCGGCTCGACCCGTGCAGCGCCAACGACACCGACACCGACACGGCGGCAGCACTCTCCGCGACCTCGGGGGCGTTCGGCCTGCCGAAGTGGGGGACGCCGAGGTACCAGTCGCTGACCAGCCCCGCCCAGCAGATCCCGGCACGGATCAAGGCGCTGTACGTGGCGGCGGCGAGCCGGTACAGGGTGCCCTGGGAACTGCTGGCCGGCATCGGGATGGCCGAGACCCGGCATGGCCGCAACAACCACACCAGTTCCGCCGGGGCGCAGGGCCTGATGCAGTTCATGCCCGGCACCTTCGCGGCCTACGGCGTGGACGGGGACAACGACGGGCGCCGCGACATCCACAGTGATGCGGACTCGATCTTCTCCGCCGCCAACTACCTCATCCGCTCCGGCGTCCGCACCGGCCAGGCCGGAGTGATCCGGGCCTTGTGGGCCTACAACCGGTCGATCAGCTACCGCAACGACGTGCTTTTCTATGCCTGGAGCTACGCCGGCAAAGCTGGCGCCGTCGTTGAGGCCGGCGACCCGTCCGACTGCTTCGGTCTCGGCGGCGACATTCCCGGTTTCGACGGCTCCTGCCCACCCTCGGGCTCGGCGGCCGAGCACGGCCTGCGGACCACTGCGTTGCGCGGACTGCGCTGCATCAAGGCAGCGTTCCCCGCGATCAAGTACATGGGCGGTCGCCGGTCGGCTTCGTCGTCGACGTGCAGCTTCTCCGACCACTGCACCGGTCTGGCGGTCGATTTCATGATCCCCAGGTGGCACACCCGAGACGGCAACGAGTACGGCTGGAGGGTCGCGCACTGGATCCAGGCCCACGCGAAAGCGCTGCGGGTGAAGTACATCATCTGGGACGTCCGCAAGTGGAGGCCCTCGGCAAGCGCCAGTTGGCGCCCCTACCGGCATCCCTACGGCAACTCCAACCCCACCCTCGCGCACAAGAACCACGTCCACGTCAGCTTCTATGCCTCTGGAGGTGACTCGCGATGACCATCGCCCAAGCCGACCGGCGCCGCGACCCCTACCCGTTCACCTGGGAGATCCCCGTCGGCGTCCTCACCGTCTGGCTGCTCCTCGCGTGTCTCGGTGTCCACCTCGGACGGGCCATCGCCAACTGGTTGGCTGGTGGCGGCTGGACCTGGCCGACCGGACGAGCTCTGTTCGCCAGCCTGCCCCGCGTGCTTGCCGGCGACCCGACCGCCGGCGTCGCCGTGCACGGACCGGCAGCCGGCGCGGCGGCCCTCCACGGCTGGATCATCGCCGTTCAACTCGTGCTTCTCGCCGCGACCATCACCGGCACCCTCTGGGGCCTCCACCGCTGGGGGCCCGGCCGGATGCACGGCATGGCCAGCCCCAGTGAGACCGAACAGATCCTCGGCATCAGCCGCCTGCAACGGGTCGCCCCGATCATCCGGCCCGACCTCCAGCCACCCGCCGCGACGAACGAAGGACCCCACGATGGCTACCACCCCGCAGCCTGAACCCCGCCCCACCACCGACGAGCCACCGTCGCCTCCGAGCCAGCCGGCCGAGGAGGTGTGGGAGACCGTCCGGCCGATCCATCCCGCGTCCCGGTTTCAAGCGGTTCGGTTGGCGGCTGTCCCGCCGCTGGACCGGAATCTGACCATCCATGCCCGACCTCACCTAGTCACGAAGGAGACCCGACGATGAGCGAACACGACATCCCCCGCCTGCAGATGCACCACCCCGGCGAGGTCGCCGAACTGATCCCCTACTTGGTCGGGTTCACCCCCGAGGAGTCCTTGGTCGTCATCGTCACCCGCAACGGACGGGTCGAAGTCACCGCCCGCGTCGACCTCGACGACATCCAGCACCCCGGCGCCACCGAAGACCTCCTCGACCGCATCTGGGCGAGGTTCCCCGACGCCGACGCGTTCCTGGTCGCCTACACCGACGACCACACCACCGGCTGGAACACTCTCCACCGCGCCGACGCCCACCTCGCCGGGATGGCCCACCGGCGGACCATGCTCATCGATGCTGACACCTGGGAACTCCCCGACGGCGAAACGGGCACCATCAACCCCGACGGACAGATCGCCACCCAAGCCGCCAACTACGGCCTGAAGCTGCGACCCACCCGCGCCGACCTCCAAGCCGCGTTCGCCAGCGCCCCCGACACCGACCAGCTCGCCACCCGGGTCGGTGCCGTCCTCGACACCCTGCCCAGACCCCACGACACCGAAGCGATCCTCACCCTCACCGCCGACCTCATCAGCCGGAACCTCCCGGACGAGCCCGCCCGTGTCACCGACCCGCCACAGGCCCACGCCCCGCTGGACGACGCCATCAAGCTGGCCGTCCTCACCCAGAACCCGTCCGCGCAGAGCCTCGCAGTGCTCACCATCACCCGCGACAACGCGCCCGAGCACCTCGCCCTGTGGCGCGACGTCGTCAACCAGGTGCCGGCCTACGGCGCCGAGGGCCCGCTGTACCTGGCCGGCATGGCCGCCTGGGTCAGCGGGGACGGGGCCAGCGCCGCCGTCGCCCTCGACCGGTGCATCGACCTGAATCACGGCGAACAGCCCACCGGGCAGGTGCGGCTGCTCAGCCAGCTGATCGACCAGGTCGTCCCACCCACGGCGTGGGAAGCGATCCGCGGGGACGTGCTCGCCGCCGCCGATCCCCGCGTCCGCGCCGCCCTTCGTACCACCCCGGCCGAACCCGAGGTGTGGGAGACCATCACCCCGACACCCATCCGGCGCCCCGAGGCCCGAGACGTCCCGCCGCCGGCACCGGGCATCGCAATCTGAGGAGCCGGCGATGAATCGGCGCTTCGACCCCAGCCAGGTGGGGTGGCGGATCGGAAAGGCCCACGAGCCGCGCGGCGGCGACCTGTGGTGCCCCTGGGACCGGACCTCCGGCGTGATCGGCCCGCAAGGCTCGGGCAAGACCCTCGACCTCCTCACCCCAGCCCTGCTCGCCGCACCTGGCCCAGCGCTGGTCACCCTCACCAAGGTCGACGACCTGCTGCTGTCCTACACCGCCCGCCGCAGCGACGACCGACCCGCCAAGGTGCTGGACCCGTTCGCCCAGGCCGACGGGCTGCCCGAACTGGTCTGGGACCCAATCGTCGGCTGCATCGACCCCCTTGTCGCCGAACGACGCGCCAAAGCGTTCACCGCCGGCACCATCAAAGCCAGCGCCACCGGCGGCTCCGGCGACGCAGCGGCCCGCTTCTATGCCGCCGAAGCCGCGAAGGTGCTGCAGTGTTACTTCCACGCCGCGGCGCTCGCCGGCCACACCCTCGACCGGCTGCTGGAATGGGTCGCCCGGCCGCTGGCCACCCACGAACCTGCCGAGATCCTGCTCAACCACCCCGGCTCGGCACACTTCTGGCACGGACTCCTCCGCGGTGCGCTCACCGGCGACGACCGCACCACCGGCAACACAGTCACCACCGTCCAGCAGGCGATGAGCCTGTTCTTCCAACCCGGCATCCGCACCCGCTGCGTCCCTGGACCCGGCCGACCGCCGACTGACATCGCCGCGGTCATCCGCGACCGGGGCACGTTCTACCTGCTCGGACGCGAAGACCCCTACGCCTCCGCCGCGCCGCTGATGACCGCGCTCACCGAACACATCCTCGACACCGCGCTCCAACTCGCCAACGTCAGCCCGTGGGGGAGGCTGTGCCCGCCGATGCTCGCCTGCCTGGACGAGCTACCGTCCACCGCGCCGCTGCCGACCCTCCGTACTCGGATGGCCAACGAACGAGCGCTCGGGATCTCGTTCATCTACGCCGCCCAGACCTGGCGGCAGCTCGCCTCAATCTTCGGCGACACCGACGCCCGCGCCCTGTTCGGGCTCACCAACG
>CAYQXH010000116.1:0-8105 GCA_964421325.1 uncultured Propionibacteriaceae bacterium | reverse complement strand
GCAGCGCGGTGTCGGCGCCGATCGTCATGTCGGTACCGACCAGGTCGTTGTCGATGGAGCCGACCAGGCCGGCGAACATCAGCGCTGGATGGGCTTGCGCCACTTCCGGGGCCAGATCGCCGGCGGCGACCAGTTCGGCGAGCAGCTCGGACCACTCGGCCCGGAACTGGTCGAGCCCGGACAGCGATCCGTCGCCGCCGATCACGATCAGGCGGTCGATGCCGTGCTCGAGCAGGTTCCGGGCGGCCTTGCGGCGCCCGTCGCGTTCGCGGAAGTCCTTGGACCTGAAGGTGCCGATCATCGTGCCGCCCTTGTGCAGGATGCTCCCGACGTCCTCCCACCCGAGCTCACGGATCCCGGCGCCGCCGTCGACCATGCCCTGGTAGCCCTCGTAGACGGCGAACACCTGCGCGCCGAGGCTGACCGCCGTCCGTACCACGGCCCGCACGGCCGCATTCATCCCCTGGGCGTCGCCGCCGCTGGTCAGGATGCCGATTCGCTTCCCTGCGCCGACAAGCCCGGTGGCAGCCGACTGGTCATCGATAGTCATGGCGACATTGTGTCGCTACCTGCATCCCGCCACCTGAAGTCGGCGAAGCTGCCGGTTCCGGCGGGTCAGTCGATGCCCAGGTACTCCTCGAGGGTCCTGGTCGAGTTGGGCTTGAATTTCAACGAATGCGCGGTGCCGACGTAGCGGAAGTGCCAGGGCTCGTAGGCGTACCCGGTGACCTTCTCCTTGCCCGGCGGGTAGCGCAGGATGAACCCGTATTCCCGGGAGTGGCGCCAGAGCCACTTCCCGGTGGCTGTGTTGCGGACGCCCAGCCCCCACGTGACCCCGTCCCACAGGTCGACGGCCAACCCGGTCTGGTGCTCGCTGCGCCCAGGCATCGCGTTGTAGCGGCGGGCGAGGGCCTCGCTGGGGTAGCTGGCCAGTTGGGCCTTGAAGATGGCTGCCTGGGTGGAGTAGCTCCGGTAGCCGCTGCGGACCACTATCCGCACCCCGGCCTTGCGGGCAGCCGAGCTGAGCTTCTTCAGGGCGGCCGCGGTCTCTGCGGTCAGGCCGTTCGCTCCCGTCGGCTTCTTCGGGGTGTACGCAGCGCTGATCCGGTGCTTCTTCGACACCACCGGCACCCCGTCGACCGTGTACGGCCGGTCGAGTTGACGCCCCTTGCGCTTGTCGGCGGGCGGCTCGGTCGGGGTCGGCTTCGGGGTGGTGGGGGTCGGGGTGGGCGTCGCGGTGGGGGTAGGCGTCGGCGTCGGCGAGCTGGGCGCCACCGAAGCTGGTGGCGGAGCGACGCTCGGCTTGACGGTCGGCAGCAGGCCGCTGCAGCCGCTGAGGGCGAGCAGCGTCGCCAGCACCGCGGTGGCGTTGCGGTGGCTCACCGGTGGCCGCGCCAGGAACCATGGGCCCGGGGTCCCTCGGCGTGGGTCCGGCCGTGGAGGTCTCCTGCCGGGGCCGGCCGCACCGGCCGCTGGGCGGCCAGGGTTCGGGATTCGGTGCTGCGGCTGCCGTTGCTGGCCGCGGCAGCCAGGTGCCGCCGCACGGCCTCTGCGGCGGTCTCCGTCGGCCGCGTCCCCGGGACCGGATTCGCGCTGGGCACCCCCGCCTGCTGTGAGTTCGCAGCCTTCTGCAGGGACGCCGGGGGTTTCGAGGGAGCAGCCGGACGGCTGGCCGCGGGCGGCCCGGTCTCCCGGCCTGCACTGGTCGGTCCAGCCGCCGGCCCGCTGGTCGGCGAGGGCGAGTAGGTAGTCGTCGCGGTGGGCTCAGGCGTCGGCGTAGCGGTGGGCGTTGGCATCGGCGTAGCGGTGGGCCGGATGGTGGCTGTCGGCTTCACCGTCGCCCATCCCGGCGGGCAACTGGGCGCCGCCGAGGGTTCGGCCCTCGGCACCACCGAGCGCCGGACGCCCGGCGTGGCGCTGGGCCAGCAGGTCGGCGCCGGGATCGGCGTGCTCGTGGGCGCCACGGTCGGCGTTGGGGTGATCGTCTGCGTGGGCGTCACAGTGGGCCAGGCGGTGGGGGTGCGGGTCGGCCAGCTGGTCGGCGTGAGGGTGGGTGTCGGCGTCACCGTCACCGGCGGCCAGGCTGTGGTGGTGCGGGTCGGCCAACCCGTCGGCATGACCGTCGGAGGCGACGTGGTGGTGGGAGTGCCCGTCGAGGTCGGCGTCGCTGTCGGCGTGCTGGTCGGACTGATCGTCGGGGTCGGCCTCCGGGTCGGCCGGGACCACGGCGGAACCGTGTGCGTGGCCGTCGCCGTGGCGGTGGGCTCGGTCGTCGGCTCGCTGGTGGGGGAGGTCGTCGGTTCGCCAGTGACCGTCGATGTCGGAGCCACGGACGGGGTCGGGCTCACCGTGGGGAGGGTTGCTGTGGGGGTTGGCTGTGCGCTGGGCGAGGCGATCGAGGGCGTGGCCGTAACGGCGACGGTCGGCTGGACCTGATCACCTGTCGAAAGGAACGGCGTTCCTGACCTGGGCGGCGCGACCAGCGCGCCGGCGGCAACGCAGGCTGCCGCAGCAACCCAAACACCCGCCTTTGCCATTGCGTACCCCCCGCATGCAGTGGCTAGTGGATCAACTCGAATTCCCTGCCCGGTCGGTGGTTGCAAGTCTCGACCAGCGTAAACGCTCTACGTCGAGGTTCCCTCTTGCCCGCACCTCCCAGAGCCGCCGTGCGGATTGTGACCCATACAGTGGCTCCTTCGACAATAGCCCGTCGAGTGCCCTTAATCGACCCGAGGCGAAGAGTTGGTCTGACAGGTCCGGGTACTCGAGGCGCACTCCGCGCGAATAGAAGTGGTAGCGCCCGGGCGGTTGCCCGAGTATCGAAAGATCGGCATCGACGAGCAGGTTGCCCTCGTGATCTCCGAGTTCGGGGGCATGGTCGATGGTGAGCAGGACCAGCCTGACGACCTCCTCGATCTCGGCGGCCGGCAGCCGGATTCCCTCCAGCAACTCGACGGCGAGCTCCGCCGAGCCTTGCTCGTCGACTCCGGCCCTGCCGGTGTGGACGGCGTCGTGGAACCAGGCCGCGAGGGCCACGGGGCGCGGCGGCGAGCCGCCGCAGAGCAGTTCCAGTGCGGCAAGCACCTGAGCCAGGTGCCGGACGTCATGGTAGGAGCGATGCGGCTCCTGCCAGCGTTGCAGGAGGTCCCGGCCGAGTCCTGACTGCCCTGGCGCCAGTTCGGCCCAGGCCGCAGCCAACCCGGGGAGCACCTGGCCGGGTTTGGGAGTTCGCTCCGGGGTCCGCACCCGCAGGCCACCGGCCACCAGCCGTTGCACCAGTTGTGCGGGCGGAACCGGCTCCGCACCGGCGTCCACCAGGTCGGGGTAGCGACGTTCCGAGACGTCGTAGTGGTCGTGGTCGAAAGCGCGCGCCGGGATCGCGCAGCGGTCGGCGAACAGCAGCAGCTCGAGCAGTGACTCGTCCGAGACGAGGTGCGAGAAGTGGGTCCCGTGGGCCGGCCACAGCGGCGGATCGATCAGTACCGCCACAGCCCCGCCTAGCTGCTGGGGTTGCGGAAGAGCGCCGTGAACTGTCCGGTGTCGAGAACGTTGAAGCTGAGGGTGAGCCGAGCCACGGCGCTGGTGGCCTCGTCCGGGACGTCCAGCCGGTCGGCGCCGACGGCGAACACCGTGAAGACGTAGTGGTGCGCGGGACCGGGCGGCGGCCACGGGCCGCCCCAGCCGGCGTAGCCGTAGTCGTTGACCCAGGTGCGCGCCTCCGGTGGCAGCTCGGCACCCTCCGGGAGCGAAGTCACCTCTACCGGCAGGTCGGTCACCACCCAGTGCCACCAGCCGCTGCCGGTGGGAGCGTCGGGGTCGAAGCAGGTGATCGCGTAGCTGCGGGTGCCCTCAGGTGCACCGGACCAGGCCAGTGCCGGCGAGACGTTGGCGCCACCAACCCCCGGCTCTGCGAAGCGCAGGTCGATCTCGGAGTTGGCGGGAATCCCGCTACTGGTGATCTCCATCGGTCCTCCTCGGCGTGGCCCTCCCGCTCAGCTAACCACGGGTGCACCAGAGGTGTCACCGGATCGGGCAGGATGGGCTGGTGACCCCTGAGTTGCCCGACCTCGGCCAGCACGACCTGATCGTGTCCCTGCCCGAGCTTGAGTTCGAGGACCTGGTTCCGGCCTGTGAGGTGCTGTGCCAGGAGGGATTCCGGCTCTGGTCGTTGCCGGCGGATCAGCTCACCGGACTGGCCGGGCTGCTCCGCCTGTTCGGCAGGCGGGCCCGCATCGGGGTCCACGGCGTCACCCGGCCGGCCGAGGCAGCGGCCGCAGCTGAGGCGGGGGCGGCGTTCGCGGCGTCCACCTACCTGTTGCCCGCCCTGGTGGCGGCCGCGCCGGACCTCCCGGTGATCCTCGGCGGGCTGACTCCTTCGGAGCTCCACGCCGGCCTGGCAGCCGGGGCAGCCGCGGTGCAACTGATTCCGACCGAGGCCTTCGGGACGGCCTTCGCCCGGGCACTGCCGCAACTTCTGCACCCGGCCCCGCTGATCGCCAGCGGCCGTCTCGAGCGCTACCAGGCCGAGCTGTGGCTGGAGGCTGGAGCCGTGGGGGTGTGGCCGAGCGAACTGGTCACCACGGAGCTCGCGCTCGGGGAGAGCCTCGACGGACTCCGGGTGAAGCTCCAGCAGTGGCGGCTCGGGGACTGACCGGCGCCGGTCAGCGCCGCCGGCCCTTCCGCCGGACCAGGGCCCCGATAGCGAAGAAGACCAGGACGCACCCCAGCAGCCCGCCGCCGGCGACCCAGGCGATCTGCACCCAGCGGTCGCCCTCGATCTCCGCCTCGGTGCGCTGCCTCACGGTCTGAACCGGGCTCGGGGTCGCCGTCGGGGTGGCCGACGGCTTCGGCGTCTTCTTCTCCGGCGCCGCCGGTACCAGGAGCTGCTGGCCGGCGACCGGCGCGACCAGTTGGTCGCCGCTCGCGGGCTGCGCCGAAAGGCCGAGGGTGAGGGCGAAGACCAGCGCAGCGGCGCAGGCCAGCAGTGGCTTCATCGGTCCCCTCCGAGCAGGTGCGGCGATCCGGGCACCTCGTCGAAGTATGGCGAACAACTGGCCCCGTCGGGGAGGGTAACGACGAAATGGGGTTGTTCACCCAGATTCCTTAAGTTATCCTGAGAACCCTCCTCAGTCTATTCAGGACGGATCGCTCATGTACCAGCCCCGACGGGTCGCTGACCCGATCGAGACTGCTGCATCCACCGCCGAGCCGATCAGCCCGGCCGCCGCTCCCAGCCGGGGCACTGCGCCGCGCCGGGCAGCGCCGACCTTCGCCGACCGGGTCATCGCGCGCGGCGGGATCACCCTCGCGGTGGTGACGGTCGCCGCAACGGCCGGTGCCGTCGCCTTCGGCAGCAACGGTGGCACGGCGGTAGCGCTCGGGGTGACCACACCCCAGGTGAGCGCCGGCCCGGATTCGGCCGCAACCGCCGCAGCAACCCCGACCCCGCTCGCCCGCACCCTCACCGCGGACGAACTGGCAGCGCCGGCAGCCGAACTCGCAGCGCCAGCGGCCGGATCGTCGGTCAAGGCAAAGAAGGCTTCCCGAGAACTGGTCAGCCTCGCCCGTCTGTACACCACCGGATCGCTGAACGTCCGCGCCGAGGCCGACAGCTCGGCCGAGCTCCTCGGCACCCTCGCTGTGGGTGACCGGGTGAGTGCGACCTCGGACATCGAGGGCAAGTACCGGAAGGTGGAGTTCGACGACGGTTACGGCTGGGTGCTGGAGAAGAACCTCTCGGACGCCGCCCCGGTCGAGGCGGCCGGGACGACCTGGGCCGCCTGCTCTCGCGGCTCTGCCGTGGAGTCCCGGCTCCGCAAGGACACCGTCCACATCTACCGCTCGGTCTGCGCGCTGTTCCCGGCCGTCAACTCCTACGGCGGCTGGCGGGCCGGCGGACTGCCGTTCCACAAGAACGGCCGGGCCCTGGACATCATGCTCACCCCCCGGGCGGAGAGCGCGCTCGGCCACCGGATCGCGAACTACCTGATCAAGCACGCAGCCGACTTCAAGATCGACCACATCATCTTCGAGCAGCGCATCTGGACCCCCCGTTCGCCCCACTGGCGGCACATGGCCGACCGCGGCAGCCTGAACGCGAACCACTTCAACCACGTGCACGTCGCCATCCGCGCCTGAAGCCGGATGCGGCACTGCCGTTGCCTCCACCGGTGGGCGAGGCGCATTCGTGCGCAGCCCTCGGTGTTGCCCGCCGGCTCCTAGCGGCGGCGGTTGCGCCGGGCGCCCACGCCGTCGGAACGGGAGTCCTCGTAGGCCGCGACGACCTCATCGGTCGGTCCGTCCATCATCAGTTCGCCGCGGTTGAGCCAGATCGTGCGGGTGCAGGTGTCCCGGATCGAGTTCATCGAGTGGGAGACGAGGAACACGGTGCCGGCGTTGTCGCGGATGTCCCGGATCCTTGCCTCGCTGCGCTTGCGGAACTCGCGGTCACCAACGGAGAGCGCCTCGTCAACGATCAGGATCTCGTGCTGCTTGATGGTGGCGATGGCGAACTTGAGCCTCGCCTGCATGCCGGAGGAGTAGGTGCGCATCGGCAGGTCGATGAACTCCTGCAGTTCGGCGAACGCCACGATCTGCTCGGACAGTTCCTCGACCTCCTTCCGGCCGAGGCCCAGGGCGAGCCCGCCGAGCACGATGTTGCGCTCGCCGGAGAGGTTCGGGATCAGGGCTGCACCGACCCCGAGCAGGTTGGGCCTGGACGAGGCGTAGACGGCCCCGGATTCGGGCGGGGTGAGCCCGGTCATCGCCCGCATCAGTGTCGACTTGCCCGAACCGTTGGCGCCGATCACGCCGATCGACTCGTTCTCGTAGGCGACGAAGCTGATCCCCCGGAGAGCCTGCACCTGGCGGATGCCGGGCCCGGACTGCTTGAGCAGCCCGCCGCGGGACTTCTTCACGGCCCGGCCGGAGGAGAACACCCGGTAGGTGACATACAGGTCGTCGACGACGACGACGGGAGTGCGCTGCTCAGTCACGTCCATACCTCTCCTCGGCCACCCAGAAGAAGAGCAGGCCGGTCACGAAGGCCCCCACCGACCAGACTGAGAAGTACACCCAGTACATCGGGTCGTAGTCATGGCCGCCCAGCAGCGCCGCCCGGGCCATCTGCAGCACCTGGTAGACAGGGTGGAAGTCGTAGGCCGCCACGATGGCCGGGAACCGGTCGAAGATCTTGCTCACGTCGAACAGCACCCCGGAGGTGTAGAAGAGGATCCGGGAGACGAAGGGCAGCAGCTGGGTGAGGTCACGGACGTGCACGGTCAACCGGGCGGCGAACAGTGCGATGCCCGTGTTGAACAGCGTGAACAACACCAGGAGCGGAATCATCAACAGCCAGCTCAGGGTGGGCCAGTGGCCGAGGAAGGGCAGCACGACGAACAGCAGGAGGATCGAGGGCATCAGGGAGATGAACTCCTCGATCACCTCAGCGATCGGCAGGGTGATCCGCGGGAAGGCCAGCGACTGCACCAGCGACTGGTTGCCCGTGATCGACCTCGCTCCCTGGGTCATGCTGCGGGAGAAGAACTGGAACAGGAACACACCGATCACGACATGCGCTGCGAACTCGATCGGGTCGGTGCCGCGCTGCAGGAAGAAGAAGATGGTGCCGTAGATGAGGGCGTTCAGCGCCGGCTGGAGCACCAGCCAGAGCACGCCGAGGCGGTTGCCCTCAAGGCCTGCCCGGAGCCGGTACTGGGCGAGCGCAACGACGAATGAGCGTCGCTGCCAGGCCTCACCGAGGTAGGGCCAGAACCGCGGCCGGGCTCCCACCCGCTTCAAGCCGTGTTCGGCTGCCAAGTCGGCCTGACTCATGCGCTCGCATTTCCCATCGCTACTCGGCCGGACCGGCCTGCGGACTCCCGGATTCTATCCGACCCCACCCGAGGTTCCCCCAACCGGTCAGTCGCGCTGCCGGTTGGCGAGGTAGTAACCGACCAGGTTGCGGGTCGACGGGTCCTGCCCGGCGAGCGCCTCGGCATCGCCGGCCACCGCAGGGGCGATCTGCAGGGCGAGCTGTTTGCCGAGTTCAACGCCCCACTGGTCGAAGCTGTTGATGCCCCAGACGACGCCCTGGGTGAAGGTGA
>CAYQXH010000115.1:0-8149 GCA_964421325.1 uncultured Propionibacteriaceae bacterium | reverse complement strand
TCACGGCGAGCATCACGACCGGGATGGCCGTGATCAGCAGTGGCATGAACAGCACGACCGACAGCACCAGCCGGTTCCTGCGCACATCGGCCCATTCCTTGCCGATGACGGTGGTCACAGCGCTCATCGGGAGGCCCCTTCCCGCTCAGCCACGCCGTGGATGAGGTTCAGGTAGACCTCTTCCAGCGAGTGATGAAGCTCCGTGACGAACTCCACATCGGCGCCGTGTTCGACCAGGGCTCGCACGATTGCGGGGTTCTCCCGCTCGGGATCGTCCACGCCGATCACCAGCTGTGGTGACCCGCCGTCTTCCACGACGTGCACACTGCCCAACCCGGGCAGGTCATCGAGGACGGCGGCGAGTTCCCGGGCCGGGCTCCCCGGCGCGAGGTGCACGACCGTCTGCCGTCCGAACAGCCGACGGCGAAGCGCCTCCGGGGTGTCGACGGCGATCAATCGCTGCTGGAAAACGCCGACCCGGTCGCACAGCCGCTCGGCCTCGTCCAGGTTGTGCGTGCAGAGGAAGATCGTCCGGCCCTGCCCGCGAAGCGTCTCGATGAAGTCGCAGACCGTCCTGGCCGCCTCAGGGTCCAGACCTGACGTGGGCTCGTCCAGGAAGACCAGCGGCGGCTCGTGCACCAGCGCCCTCGCGATGGCGAGCTTCTGCTTCATGCCCTTGGAGAACGAGCCGGCATCGCTGTCGCGGCGGTCCCAGAGCCCCAGCAGCCGCAGGTATTTCGCCACCTGCCCGCCGGGGTCGGGGCACCCGTACAGCTTCGCGTAGATCAACAGGTTGCGCTCAGCGCTGAGCCGTTCGTACAGACCCGGCGCCTCGGTCAGAATGCCGACGTTTCCCCGGATGCTGGCATCCTTGCCCGCACCCAACTCGACGCCGTTCACCCACGCCCGCCCGCTGGACGCCCCGATGAGCGTCGTCAGCATGCGCACCGTCGTGGTCTTGCCGGCCCCGTTGGGTCCGAGGAAGCCGAACACCTCGCCTTCGTGGACGGTCACGTCCAGTGCGTCAACCGCCCGAACCTCGCCTCCCTGGGCGCCGAACACCTTCGTCAACCCCTGGGTTCTGATCATCGTCCCTCATCAGCAGCAGCTCGGGTCAACGCTAGAGCAGGCGGAGCGCCTGAGTCGGCGAGAACCCGAAATGCTCGCGCAGATCGTGGTGCTCCTTCACGACCCGTTCCGCCAGGCAAACTCCGACGGCAGGGAGCCGGCCATCCCGCCCTTCGTCAGCCCGTAGCCGAGCTCTGGCCGCGGTTGGCTGACCTGCCGGCCGGTCGGCGATCCGTGGATGTGTCCCCTGGGTTCGGGGGTAGAGCACCGACAAGGGACCAAGGAGTCTCTTTGGCAGGCCTCCTGACTCCATTGCTGACGGGAGTAAACGGTTACGTCGGATAGTTGATTCGACCTGGACCCTGCGCTTCCCGCGTGGCTGACGTCGGCTGTGCCTTCGCCCGCCGGACAATCATGTCGAAGATCTCCATCCACCGACTGACCACCACCTCCTTGGGTTCAAGCCATTGGGTTTCGTGGGCAGAGAGCGGCGAGTCGAGGTGCTCAAAGAGGAGTTCGCACGGAATCCACACCTGCTGGTCGGTATTGAACTGCGGGCGGATCGGGTCGAGCTGAACCATCAAGGACTCGTCGTTCCACCCGAGCTGGCGCAATCCGGCCAGCATGGTCATGCGCACCGCCCCGAATCTCCCTGATGACTCCTCGTAGACCTCCATCAACAGGTTCCAGTGATCAGGGAGTCGGCCAGAGCCAAGGTCGCGGAGGGCCATGGCGTAGACGACGCTGGCACGAAGGTCGAGCCTGTCCAGGGTCCAACTCGATTCGAGCAGCCTCTCAATCGCAGCCTCATCGAACAATCCGCATTCAGCCCGATACGCCGTCAACGTGCCTTCCAGCTCAAGGCGCCATGCCCTCGCATGGTCGCCCTTTGCGGCTCGCTCGAGCCGGGCCTCCAGCACCGGGAGTGCGCGTCCCATGTCTCCGTGAGACCGGTGAACACTCGCGATCAAGTTCGAGACGTCAACACCCTCTTTACCGGCCTCCGCCAGGAGGTCTCGGTAGCGGCGCATCATGGCGAAGGTGGTGAGGTATTGATTGAGGTAGATGTTGGACTCGGGATGCTCACGGTTCAGGCCGGCTAATAGCGGCAACGCTTCGGCTGGTCGTTGTGTGGAACGAAGGGCGTATGCACTCCAGAGAGTGGCGGACTCTCGAATGCTGGGGAACAGGCTTGTCCGAAATGGTTCCAGCTTTGGGAGTCGTTCCGTGACCGGAAGGGCCAGAACGTTGTTGAGGGCGACTGCTGCGCGGAGTTCGTCCGACTCGACTCCCTCCAGAACTGGACGCAGTTCGGCGCTGAGTGCCTTCTTGCTGGGGGTCTTCTTCACCTCCTCACGGACCCAGGATTCCCGCATGCCCCAGTCGAGGCATACCTCAACCGCAGCCGCATGTAGGTGCAGGCGATCAGCGATCTGGTCTGAGTTCTTGGCCTGGAGGAATCGATCCTCGAGGTGGTTGAGCGCCCGGCGTGCGGCCAGGAGCCAATCACCCTCGGTCCAGCCACCGATCGCGTATGGTCCGGCCGCACGGATGAGGGCGCGCACATCCTCATGAAGCTGGAATGGTAGATAGGCGCCGCCAGAGGAGAGAACCAAGGACTCTCGCGTGAGGCGCTGAATCAGTCCTTCGTCCACGTTTGCGGCGGCGGCTGCCAGGCGGACGTCAAAGGCGGGCGTAGCAGCGCAGCCCTGAAGGGCTCGGGCTGCATCCGGAGCGAGGTGGGAGATCAGTCGGTTCACCACGTCAGTCGCGCTGCCGCCCAGATCGGCGGCCGTGATCTCTCTTTCGGGGTTCATGCGATGGAGTTGGATGGCCAGGTTGATGATTAGGTCGACGTGCATGGGGAGTCCTCGGCTTGCCCGCACTGCCGTGCCGATCGAGGTTGGGCCGAGCTGAATGCCCCGGGCAGACAGCCTCTCGACAATCAAGCTTTCGGTGTCCTCCAGCGACAGGTTCCCGACGAGGTGCTGGCGCGGTTCTGCCTGGCCTTCCTGCGTGCGTGTGAGAGATGGCCAGGATGCCGGCCCAAAGGTTCCCAAGGACCCCCGGTCCAGGTGCTGCCAGGTCACCACGTTTCGACCAGTGATCACGAAGAGCACGTGGGGCAAGGCCGCAACGATCTGACAAATCAGACGCTCAGCGTCTAGTTCGGCCGGCTCCTGAACCTTCTCGAAAGTATCGATGAAGACGACGACATTTGGCCTTCCGGAAGGCACGAATTCCGAGATCTGCTTTGTCGCCAAGCTCAAGACACGGTGAGCGAGGTCAGGTAGGTGCTGCGGCGATTCGGCGCATTCGGCGATGTCCTCCAGTAGGCGGGGGAGTTCTGGGTAGGCGGAAAGAGCACCTCGGAGCCGGATCGAGCCCATGGCGGCCCGGGTGACGCGGGCGACCGCCCCCGAGGAGAGGCCGGTCATCGCGTTCAGGGCACCGACATCTTGCGCAAGACCGAGCAGCAGGGCACTCATGGTCTCGGCGTCTCGCTGGCGCGAAGCGGCGAACGAGTCATTCGGATGCAGAACCGAGAACAACGACGCGAGCCCGATGTCGAATGCGGTCCATTGATCTGCGAAGTGGTTCAGCGCCCTTCGAAATGCCAGGAGGAAGGGCATTGGGTCGCTTCGTCTGGATGGCTGCGAGAGATCCCACCGGACGGTGCGGGCGCGAGGCGTCCGCGGCGTACCCCACGGGAAATGCTCGGGAAGGCTCAACTCAAGCCAAGACTGAAGCGTAATGCTCAGAGAGGTCTTCCCCACGCCGCCGACGCCACAGAAGGTGAGGACGTTATCGAGCTCCCCGTCAAAGGCCCGGGTCTCGACCCGAGCGCGGAGTTGCGTGATGCTCTCCGCGAGAGCATTTGCTTCAGGGACGCGATCGGTGAACGCTTCCGAAATGGCGATTCCGGGGTCACCGAGAGGCTCTTGCGACATGGGGCACCTATCGCCGTTGTCATTGACTGACCGGAAGTATATGGACGGAGGCGGGCTGCCGGACCATCCTGGAAAAAGCCGTACAGATAGGTGACAAATGCGCCCGAGACCTGCCCGTGGGACTGGCAGTTGGACTGGCGGCCGCTCGGGGGCAAGCCGTGGCAAGGGGCCCGGCCGCTCCGACAGTACCCACCATCGACGGCTTCGACCCGGAGGTCTCTAGTCCTCCCGCTTGGCGTCCGCCAGCCAGGCGGTCAGCTGCTGCCAGAGCCTGGCGTAGCCCGGCCACTCGACGAACTCGCGCGGCAGCCAGTGCGGGCCCATGTCGGTGGCGAACGCCGCCACCCGGCCGGCGCCGTGGGCTCCGACGACCAGCAGCGGATGGGCGCCGACCGTCGCCAGCACCTGGGCGTCAGCTTTCGCCCGGAGGCGCTGGTAGCCGAGGATGCGCGGCCACGGATCCGGGATGCCCTGCATGACGGGGTGCCCGCCGTCGCTGACGCTGGCTGTGGAGCCCTCCGGCGTCTCCTCGCGATCGTCGCCGATCTCCATCAGCACCGGCAGGACGTCGGCGAGTGGCGTGCCGCGGTAGTTCGCCTTGGCCTCAATGCCCTGAAAACTCAGGTAGCCGCCCACCATCAGCAGGGCTCCGCCGGCTTGCACCCATTCAGCCAGGGAGCGCAGGCGGTTCGGCACGGTCTGCCCGCCGGCGAACACGACCTTCGGCACCAGGAGCGTGTTCGCGCCGATGTCGCTGAGCACCACCACGTCATAGGCGGCCAGCTCCCCGACCGTGTAGGGGAACCGGTCCGCCGCCACATGGTTCGGCTGGAAGGTGACCTCGTGGCCGGCCGCCTCGAGCGCGGCGATGAAGTCGGCAGCACCCTCCTCGTAGAGCGAGGTGATGAACGAGTCGAAGCCCTTGGTGTGGATCGACGTCGTCGACCACGACTCACCGGCCAGCAGGACGCGGCTCATCGTGCAGTCCATGCGCTGGCCACGAACCCGGACGGCCCGGTCACGTTCGACGGTCGGTTGCCACAGCCGGACGGTGCCGGAAACCCTTGGTGCCTCATGCCCGGCAGCCTACGGCGCGAAAGCCTCGCGCAAGGCCTGCTGCATCACGTCGACCGGCGCATCCAGCCCGGTCCACATCTGGAACCCGATGGCTCCCTGGTGCACCAGCATGGACAGGCCGTTCAGCACCTGCAATCCGCGGTCGCGGGCCTCCTGCAGGAACCGGGTCTCCGGCGGGTTCGGCACCACGTCGCAGACCAGCAGCCGGCCGGAAGCCTCGCTCCAGTCCACCGGCGGCCTGGCTGTCACGTCGGGGTACAGCCCGATCGAGGTCGCGTTCACTAGCAGGTCGGTGTCGGGAGGAACCCGGAAGCTGGCCGGCCAGGTCTCGAACCGGGTCGGTGCCCCCGTCTTGCCCGTCAGCTCACTGACCATCGACTCGCCGCGCTCCGGGGTGCGGTTGACCACGAGGATTTCGGCAGCCCCAGCCAGCGCCAGTTCGGTCACGATCGCCCGGGCCGCCCCACCGGCACCGAGAACGACGGCGTTCTTCCCGGCCGGGTCGATTCCGGCGTCCAGCCGCAACCCGCGCAGGAACCCCTTGCCGTCGGTGTTCTCCCCGATGAGCAGCTCCCCCTCGCGGCGGACGGTGTTCACAGCGCCGATGAGAGCCGCGTCCGGGGCCACCCGATCGAGATGCTGCATCACCGCCACCTTGTGCGGAATGGTGAAGTTCGCGCCGCGCAGGCCGAGCGCACGGACCCCGACGATGGCATCGGCCAGGTTCGCGGGCGTCACCTCGATCGTCAGGTACTGCCATTGGAGTCCCAGCGCCCGGAAGGCCGCATTCTGCATGACGCCGGTCGGGTTCTCGCGCACCGGGTCTCCCAGGCACGCGACCAGCTCCGACGTGAAGTCCTTTGGCATCCGGTCAGTCTAGGACCGCGTGCCTGCCGCCCGGGCGGAAGCGTGGTGAGCCCGTCCGCAGGTCAGCACTCAATCCTCTTGTCGAGGGCGGCGACCTGGGGGTAGACCGGAGTTGTGGGGACGGTCCCATCCCGTGGCCAAGGAGGGTCGCATGAGTGTTTATCGAGTGACGGATCTCATTGGAACCAGCACCCAGTCCTGGGAGGACGCAGCCGCCGCTGCCCTGAAGGTTGCCGGCGGCACGCTTCGCGATCTGCGGGTGGCCGAGGTGGTCGCCCAGGACATCCACCTGGACGAGAGCGGCGGGCTCACGTACCGGACGAAGCTGCGCGTCTCCTTCAAGTACGAGCAGTAGCCGGGACGCGGCCGCACCCGGGGGCCGGGCGGCGTCCGCCGCCGGCCGGGCGACCCCCGGGCAGGATGCCCAGGGGCCGCCACCGGGGTCAGGCGGCGACCGACCCGGCCGCCACCGCCGGCTCCAGCGCTGACTCCAGGATCTGCCGGACGTCGGAGACGATCGTGACGTGCACGTCCTGCAGCACGTCCGCCGGGACGTCGTCGAGGTCGGGCTCGTTGCGCTGCGGCAGGAAGACCTCGGTCAGGCCGGCTCGCTGCGCGGCCAGCAGCTTCTGCTTGGCGCCGCCGATCGGCAGCACCCGCCCGGTCAGCGACACCTCGCCGGTCATCCCCACCTCGGCGCGGACGTTCCGGCCGGTCAGCAGCGACACCAGTGCCGTCGTCATCGTGACCCCGGCCGAAGGGCCGTCCTTCGGCACGGCGCCGGCCGGCACGTGCAGGTGCAGCGGGTGATCCAGCTGCTCCGGCGAGATCCCGTACTCGGCGGCGTGCGCCCGCACGTACGACAGCGCGATCTGCGCCGACTCCTTCATCACCTCGCCGAGCTGGCCGGTGATCGTCAGCGACGGCGTCGTCCCGGGCAGCAGGGACGCCTCGATGAACAGCACGTCACCACCCATCCCGGTCACCGCCAGACCCGAGGCGACCCCGGGGACGGCGGTGCGCTCCTTCGACTCCGGCAGGAAGCGTGGCCGCCCGATCAGCTCCTTCAGCGACCCGGCCGACACCACAGCCGGCAGGTCCTTCAGCCCGACCCGCCGGAACGCCTTGGCCAGCAGCCGCTCCATCGAGCGCACCCCGGCCTCGCGGGTGTAGTTGGCAGCGATCTCCCGCAGCGCGTCGTCGGTGATCGCGACCTCCTCCGGCGTCAGCGCCGCCCGTTCCAGCAGCCGTGGCACCAGGAAGTCCCTGGCGATGGCCACCTTGTCGTCCTCGGTGTAGCCGTCGATCGAGATCAGCTCCATCCGGTCGAACAGTGCCTGCGGGATCGTCTCCAGCACGTTGGCGGTGGCGATGAACAAGACGTCGGACAGGTCCAGGTCGACCTCGAGGTAGTGGTCGCGGAACGTGTGGTTCTGCGCCGGGTCGAGCACCTCCAGCAGGGCAGCGGCCGGGTCACCCCGGTAGTCGGCGCCGACCTTGTCGACCTCGTCGAGCAGGATCACCGGGTTCATCGAACCGGCCTCCTTGATGGCGCGCACGATCCGTCCGGGCAGCGCCCCGACGTAGGTGCGCCGGTGACCGCGGATCTCGGCCTCGTCCCGGACGCCGCCGAGCGCGACCCGCACGAACTTGCGGCCAAGGGTGCGCGCCACGGACTCGCCGAGCGAGGTCTTGCCGACCCCGGGCGGGCCGGCGAGCAGGATGACCGCGCCGGAGCCGCGACCGCCGATGACCTCGAGGCCCCGCTCGGCGCGGCGGGCCCGGACACCCAGGTACTCCACGATCCGCTCCTTGACCTCGTCGAGGCCGTGGTGGTCGGCGTCGAGCACCGCCCGGGCGGCCACCAGGTCGGTGGAGTCGTCGGTCCTGGTCTTCCACGGCAGGTCGAGCACGGTGTCCAGCCAGGTGCGGATCCAGCCGGCTTCCGGGTTCTGGTCGCTGGACCGTTCGAGCTTGTCGACCTCGCGCAGCGCTGCCTCCCGGACGTGGTCGGGCAGGTTGGCCGCCTCGACCCGGGTGCGGTAGTCGTCGCTGCCGTCCGGCTCGCCCTCGCCGAGCTCCTTGCGGATCGCCTTCAGCTGCTCGCGCAGCAGGAACTCGCGGTTGCGCTGTTCCACCGACTCGCGCACGTCCTCACCGATCTTGTCGGTGACCTCGGTCTCGGC
>CAYQXH010000114.1:0-8176 GCA_964421325.1 uncultured Propionibacteriaceae bacterium | reverse complement strand
ACTGGCTGGGGATCACCGAGTTGGTCGCGCTGACCCTCGTCGTCCTGCTGCTGGTTCCCGTGGTGTTCCTCGGCGCCCGCCGGCGCTGGCTCTCCCGCCAGGGTGGTCTGTTCGACTGCTCCCTGCGGCTGTCGACGTCGACGCCGGGCACCGGTTGGGTGCTCGGCGTCGCTCGCTATTCCGGGGACAACCTGGAGTGGTTCCGCGCCTTCTCGCTGTCGTTGCGGCCGCGGCTGATCTTCCCGAGGTCCAGGGCGAGCGCCGGCCTCCAGCGGGAACCCGACCCGATCGAGTCGGTGCTGCTCTACGACGACCAGCGGATCGTCCGGATGGAACTGGACGACGGGCGGTCCTGGGAGCTCGCCATGGCAGTGGCTTCGCTCACCGGCCTGCTCAGCTGGCTGGAGTCGGCGCCTCCGGGGTCCCGGTACCGGTGATCCGGCTGCGGCGGCGGGCTGCCTTCGGGTCGTCGATCTGCCGATCCTTCCCCGGCACCCACAGCACTTCACCGGCGGCGATGCCGACAACGCGGGACAGGATGAACAGCAGGTCCGAGAGCCGGTTCAGGTAGCCGAGGGCCAGCGGGTTGACCCCGCCCGGACGGCCGTCGCCGCCTGCTTCGGTGCCGTACTCGGCCACGGCCGCCCAGCCGGCCCGCTCGGCCCTGCGGACGACGCTGCGCGCCAGGTGCAGGAGCGCGGCGGTCTGGCTGCCCCCGGGAAGGATGAACGAGTTCAGCGGCGGTAGCGGATCGCCGAACTCGTCGCACCAGCCCTCCAGCCGGTCGACGTAGGCCTGGATTATCCGGAGCGGCTCATAGGGCGGATTCGCGGCCAGTGGGTTGGACAGGTCGGCGCCGCAGTCGAACAACTCGTTCTGGACGTGCCGCAGCACCTCACGGATCCGGGGTGGCAGGTCCGGCTGGGTGGTGACCAGGCCGAGTACGGAGTTCGCCTCGTCGACGTGTCCGTAGGCCTCGACCCGGGGATCGGTCTTGGACGTCTCCGAGAGGTCGGACAGCCGGGTGCGGCCGGCGTCCCCGGTACGCGTGTAGATGCGGGTGAGGTTGACCATGCCCCCAAACCTATCTGCCCGCGCGGAACGTTCGGTCCCGGGCGGCTCGTTGGGCGCGTTGCCGGGGGAGTCCGGTCTCGACCGGCCCGCCCGTCCAGGGAAGAGCGCCCAGGCTGTGGCAGGGTGGTAGCCGTGAAGAAGCTCCTCCTGCTGCCCGTGATGCTCCTGGCTGTCGCCCTCGGCGCCTGCTCCAGCCCAGCCCCGGTGCCTGCCGCGCCGTCCAGTACCGCCGCCTCCGTCCCGACCTCCTCCACCCCCGCTTCGCGAACAGGAGCGGCGTGCACCTACACCGCCACCGGGGACGCCTCGAAGCCGGTGGAGCTCCCCCCGGCCGGCGGCGTGGCGAACACCGGGACGGCCAACGTGAAGCTGATGCTCAACGACAAGGCCCTCGGGCTGACTCTCGACCGCGAACGCACCCCCTGCACGACCAACTCCTTCGTCTCGCTCGCGCGGCAGGGCTTCTTCGACGGCACAGCCTGCCACCGCCTGGCCGACTCCGGGATCTTCGTCCTCCAGTGCGGCGACCCCACCGGCACCGGCACCGGTGGCCCGGGCTACCAGTTCGCGGATGAGCTCACCGGGGAGGAGAGCTATCCGGCCGGCACCCTTGCGATGGCCAATGCCGGTCCGGGCACCAACGGGTCGCAGTTCTTCATCGTGTTCGACGACACCCAGCTCAGCCCCGACTACACCGTCTTCGGCAGGGTGGACGATGCCGGGCTCGCGGCCGTGCTCGCCATCGCCGCCGGTGGCCAGGACGGCGCGTGGGGTGATGGCACCGGCAAGCCCAAGCTGCCGGCGGTGATCACCTCGGCCAGCGTCAGTTGACGCCGGCCACGAAGTCGAGCAGGGCTGTGATCACAGCCGCCGGCTGGTCGGCGTGGACCCAGTGCCCGGCCCCGGGCACAACCTGCCGACGGACAGCCGGGAACAACCGGCGCATCGCTGTCTCGTGTTCGGGCTGGACGTAGGCCGACCGCTCCCCGGTCAGCCACAGCACCGGGCCCCGATAGGTGGCGGTGCCGGTGTCCGGCCAGTCCCCGATCTCGGCCAGTGAGTCCCCGAGCATGGCCAGGTTCGGCTGCCAGTGCCAGCCGCCCTTGCGACGAAGGTTCTGCAGCAGGAACAGGCGCACCGCATCGTCGGGTACGGCCGCCTTCAGCCGTTGGTCGGCCTCGGTGCGGGAGGCGAGACCGGTCAGGTCCAGCGAGCGCATCGCCGAAACCAGAGGGGTGAAGGTCGCGACCTGGTCGGAGATCCCGGGGGCGATGTCGACCACCACGAGTGCCGATACCAGCTCGGGGTGGTTGAGGGCCGCCAGCATGGCGACCTTGCCGCCCATCGAGTGCCCGACCAGGACGAGGTTGGCTGCCGAGCCGAGCCGCACGTCGATCTCCTCGGCCACCGTACGGGCCATGTCGGAGTAGGAGAAGGCGGAGGTCCAGGCACTCTGGCCGTGGTCGGGCAGGTCGAAGAGCACCGAGGAGTAACCGGCCTCGGCGACCCCCTGGGCGACCTGCGTCCAGTTGCGGCCGCGGCCGAGGAGCCCCGGCAGGAAGGCGAACCTCGGCCGGCCGGTCCCGACCAGCTCGGTGTGCAGTCGCATCAGCGCCGCCGCTGCCAGCAGGAGGTGTGCCAGTGGCGCCGTTCCTCGACGGCCGAAGTGGAGCCGATGCTGGCTTCCCGCGGCCAGGCGACCAGGTGCGCGGTCCGCGGGCCGACCGGCTGGCCGCAGCCGGGACAGGTGTAGGTCTTCGTCGCGGAATCGGCCGGCATGGTCTGGACCATCCAGTCGCCATCGGCCTTGCCCTCGAGCCGGGCGAAGCCGCCCATCGACAACGGCCGGGGCTCCCGGAGGTGCTTCGAGGGTCGTTTGGCCATGTCTGAAGTCCTATGCCAACCCGGTGCCGGGAGGCAAGTCGGCGCCCCGCCGGAGGCGGTGTAGGTTGTGCGGGTGCGCTTGCTGATTGCCCGTTGCCAGGTCGACTACGCCGGACGACTCACCGCACACCTGCCGATGGCCACGAGGCTGATCATGGTCAAGGCTGACGGGTCGGTCTCGATCCATGCCGATGACCGTGCCTACAAGCCGCTGAACTGGATGAGCCCGCCGTGCACCCTGGTGGAGAGTCCGCCCCCTGCCGATGTCGAGGCCGTCGCAGACGCCGACGAGCGGGGGCTGACCGCGTTGTGGGAGGTCCGCAACCACGACGGGGACACCCTGCAGATCTCGATCGGCGAGGTCTTCCACGACAGCGCCCATGACCTCGGGATCGACCCCGGTTTGCAGAAGGACGGCGTGGAGGCCCATCTCCAGGTGCTGCTGGCCGAGAACCCGGCGACCTTCGGGGACGGCTGGACCCTGGTGCAGCGGGAGTACCTGACCCCGATCGGCCCGGTCGACCTGCTCTTCCGCGACCAGACCGGGGCCTATGTTGCCGTCGAGGTGAAGCGCCGGGGGGAGATCGACGGCGTTGAGCAGTTGACCCGCTACCTGGCCCTGATGAACGCCGATCCCCGCCTCAGCCCGGTCCGCGGGGTGTTCGCCGCCCAGCTGATCAAGCCGCAGGCAAGGGTCCTGGCCGGCACCAGGGGCATTGACTGCGTCCTGGTCGACTACGACGCCCTGCGGGGCCTGGACAACGCCGAGGACCGCCTCTTCTGAGCGGGTAGTCGATCAGGTGCGGTCGAGGTGGGGGACCAGGACCTCGCGGTAGAGCAGCAGCAGGGCTGCCATCACCGGGATTGCCAGGATCGCGCCGACGAAGCCGAGCAGGAGCCCGCCGGAGATCGCGGCCAGCATCACCAGCACCGCCGGGATCTGCACCGACTGGGAGAAGATCCTCGGCTGGATGAAGTAGGCGTCGAACTGCTGGTAGGCGAGGAAGAAGATCAAGGTGATCAGCCCGGTGGTCGGGGAGAACGAGAACGCGACGATCGAGACGATGATCATCGAGATGGTTGTGCCGACCAGCGGCACGAACGCGAACATGCCGACGACGACGGTCAGGGCGAGTGCGTACTGGCTGAGACCGACGATGTTGAGGAAGAGGAACGCGACGCTCATGGCGATCAGCACGACGATGAACAATCCCGAGACGTACCCGCCGACGCGCTTGAACATCTCGTTCGCCAGGTACCGTACCCGCGGCCGCCGCGACGCCGGCGCCAGCTGGTAGATCATGTCCTTGATCGCGGGCAGCGTGACCAGGAAGTAGAGCGTCAAGACGGTGGTAATGATCACGGAGAACACCGTGTTCGCCACGATCTGGCCGGCACCCACCAGCCCGCCGAACAGCCCGCCGATCAGCTCGCCGGAGGCGAGGAAGTCGACAGCCTTGTCGATCAGGTGGAACTGGGCGTCGAAAGCGGCGATCTGCGGGTTCTGGCGCAGGTTCTCCAGGTAGCCCGGGGCCTGCAGCAGCAGGACGTTGACCTGTTCGGTGATCACCGGGACCAGGGCCCACCCGGCGAGGCCCAGCAGCGAGATCACCCCGAGGGCGACCATCAGCACGGACACGCCCCGGCGGACCCCGTGGTGGTGGAACCACTCCACGATCGGGCTCAGGCCGAGGGCGATCGCCAGGGAGAGCATCACCAGGATGATGACTGACTTCAGCGAGATCACGGTCAGCACAAGGCCGTAGGCGCCGAGGGCGCCGATGGTGAGGAAGAAGCCGATCTGGAACGGGTTGCGGTCCAGCAGTGAGATCCGGCGTTCAGCCTGCGCCGTGATGCTGTCGGCCAGGTCCGGGGGAGTCGGCTGGGTGGTCCGCCGCCACTTGCGCAGCCAGCTGCGGGTGGCCGGAGGCGTGGACGGCGTGCCGGCGGACGCCGGGGTCGCGGCGCTGCGCTGGGTCCCGACGGCTGCCGGGAGGTCCTGCCCGGTGGGTGGGGTGGTCACAGCTTCGGGTCTCCATCCCCGTAGTCGGTCGCGGTACTTCCGGCCAGGGCTGACAGTTCGCCGAGTTGCGCGACGACTGCCTTGCGGCGCCCGATCAGGCCTGCGATCTCTGCCTCGAGGGCTGCCTTGCGCTCCTCGCTTTCGCGCAGGCCGGCGGCGCGGAGTGCACTGGCCCGGTCGCCGGCGGCCTGCAGGACGCCCTCTGCCTCGGCGCGGGCAGCCGCGACGATCTCGGTGGCCTCGGCCCGGGCAGCGGCCCGGCGTTGCTCAAGGGTGTGCAGGTCGGCTTCGACGCGAGCCGAGTGGTCGGCCAGCCGTTGCGCGGCCTTGGCCAGCAGGTCCTCCAGCTCGGCGGTTGTGGCCGCATGGGCAGCCTTGACGTCGGCAAGGGCTGCCTCCTTCTCGGCCACGACGCTCAGCCGGTGCTCGGCGGCCTCCCGTTCGGCCGCTACCAGCTTGGCCTCTGCGGCCAGGCCGGCCTCTCGGGTGATCAGCTCGGCCCTGGCCGTCGCGTCCGCAACCAGCTGGGCGGCCTGCTGCCGGGCGAACTCGGTGAGGGCAACGCCCTCGGCGCGCGCGGCTTCCAGCTCGGCAGCCGTCTGCTCGCTGAGTCGTCGACGCACGGCGTTGAGTTCCGCAGTGGAACCGGCCCGGGCGGCATCAAGGGCCAGCTGTGCCTCCGCGGTGAGCCGTGCCACCTCCGCCTCGGCCTGGGCGAGCAGCCGCCGGGCGCGGTGCTCGGCCGTGGTGACCAGTTCCTCGGCCTGGGACTCTGCTGCCTTCAACAGGCTCCGGGTGTGGGATCCGAGCCGGGCGTGGTCGGTGTCGCCGGCTCGGGAGTTGGCCTCCACCAGCTGTCGCTGCTGCTGGCGGACCTGTGACTTGGCCCTGGCCAGCTGGGCCTCGACCTCACGGACGTAGGCGTCGACAGCGCCACGGTCGTAGCCGCGCAGGGTCTGGGGGAAGCTGCCGACCGCTGTGGCGGTCTCGTCGAAGAGGTCAAGCCCGGAAGTGTCTTCTACCGCCACGTCGTCCCCTTTCGCTCAGGCTTCGATGCTACTGGCCCGGCCCCATCGAGGGACCGGGCCAGGCGAGCCGTCGTCGATCAGTGGGCGGCCGGCTCGACCAGTTCGAGCAGTACCCCGCCGACGTCCTTCGGATGCGCGAAGTTGATCCGGGAGCCGTGGGTGCCACGCTTCGGCTCGGGGTAGAGCAGTCGGACACCACGCTCGCGCAGGGTCGCCGACACAGCGTCCAGGTCCTTGACCCGGTACGCGAGCTGCTGCATGCCGGGGCCGTTCTTGGCAAGGAACTTGCCGATGGCCGAGTCCTCGCGCAGCGGTGCGAGGAGCTGGATCTGGGCGTTCTCCGAGCCCTGGTCGCCGGTGCCGATCATGGCCTCCTCGACGCCCTGCTCTTCATTGGTCTCGCGGTGAAGGACCCGCCAGCCCATGACTTCGGTGTGGAACTTGATGGCCTCGTCCAGGTCGGGGACAGCCAGTCCCACGTGGTCGATGCACACGAAGAGATCGTCATTGTTCATACGCACAGCCTTTCACATCTGGTCAGACCAGAACGGCGTCGACCACCTGTTTCGCCTCTGCCTGGACCTGTGCAAGGTGCTCGGGCCCGCGCAGTGATTCGGCGTAGATCTTGTACACGTTCTCGGTGCCCGACGGCCGGGCCGCGAACCAGGCCGAGGCCGTGGTCACCTTCAGGCCACCGATGGCGGCACCGTTGCCCGGGGCGTGGGTGAGGGTGGCGGTGATCGGCTCGCCGGCCAGCTCGGTCGCGGTGATGTCGGAGGCGCTCAGCCTGCCGAGCTTCGCCTTCTGTTCGCGGCTCGCCGGGGCGTCGATCCGGGCATAGCTGGAAGCGCCGTGCCTAGCCTCGAGCTCGGCGTACAGCTGGCTCGGGCTCTTGCCGGTGACCGCCTTGATCTCGCTGGCCAGCAGGGCGAGCAGGATGCCGTCCTTGTCGGTCGTCCAGGTGGAGCCGTCGCGGGCGAGGAAGGACGCCCCGGCGGACTCCTCGCCGCCGAAGCCGAGCTCGCCGCTGGTCAGGCCGGGCACGAACCACTTGAAGCCGACCGGCACCTCGACCAGCGTGCGGCCGAGATCGGCTGCGACCTTGTCGATCAGCGAGGACGACACCAGCGTCTTGCCGATCCCGGCGTCCGGGCGCCAGTTCGGGCGGTGGCTGAACAGGTACTGGATAGCCACGGCGAGGTAGGCGTTGGGGTTCATCAACCCGGCGTCCGGGGTGACGATGCCGTGCCGGTCGGAGTCGGCGTCGTTGCCGGTGGAGATGTCGAAGCGGTCGGCGTTGGCGATCAGGCTGGCCATCGCGAACGGGGAGGAGCAGTCCATCCGGATCTTGCCGTCCCAGTCAAGGGTCATGAACCGCCAGGTGGGGTCGACGGTCGGGTTGATCACCGTCAGGTCGATCCCGAGGCGTTCGGAGATGTACTGCCAGTACTGCACCGATGCCCCGCCGAGGGGGTCGGCGCCGATGTGTACCCCCGCTGCAGCGATCGCATCGATGTCGAGGGCGTTGCGCAGGTCGTCGCAGTAGGCCCCGAGGTAGTCGACGCGGGTCACGTCGGCGGCAGCACGCTCGTACGGGGTGCGCCGGATGGCGCCGGGGTCCCGCAGGAGGTCGTTGGCCCGGGCGGCGATCACGCTGGTGGCGTCGGTGTCGGCCGGGCCGCCGTTCGGCGGGTTGTACTTGAACCCGCCGTCCCGCGGCGGGTTGTGGGACGGCGTCACGACGATCCCGTCAGCCCGGGGGCCGTCGTGGGTCTTGTTGTAGACGATGATGGCCCGCGATACCGACGGCGTCGGGGTGTAGTCGGACTCGTTCTCCGCCCGGATGGTCACGCCGTTGGCGTGCAGCACCTCGATCGCCGTGCGCCAGGCCGGTCCGGACAGGGCATGGGTGTCCTTGCCGATGTAGAGGGGGCCGTCGATGCCCTGGCCGGCGCGGTACTCGATGATGGCCTGCGTGGTCGCTGCGATGTGGGCGTCGTTGAAGGCGGCGTCGAGGCTCGAGCCACGATGGCCCGAGGTGCCGAAGACCACCTGCTGGTCGGGGTTGTCGGGGTTCGGGACGAGGTCGTAGTAGGCGCCGATGAGGGCGTCGACGTCGATGAGGTCCTCTGGCAGTGCAACCTGCCCAGCGCGTTCATGAGCCATG
>CAYQXH010000113.1:0-8181 GCA_964421325.1 uncultured Propionibacteriaceae bacterium | reverse complement strand
GTCCCTGGCCTTGCGGGCGGCCAGCCGGGCGATCGCTGCCGACTGGCTCTTGCGGACGATGTCCTTGCCGTCGGCCGGGTTCTTCTCGAACCAGTCCCCGAGCAGGTCGGTGACGACCTTCTGCACGAACGAGCGGGCCTCGGTGTTGCCCACCTTCGTCTTCGTCTGGCCCTCGAACTGCGGCTCGGCCAGCTTCACCGAGATGATCGCGGTGAGACCCTCGCGGATGTCGTCGCCGGAGACCCGGTCCTCCTTCTTCTTGATCATTCCCCAGGTCTCACCCCACTTGTTGACGGTGTTCGTCAGCGAGGCGCGGAAGCCCTCCTCGTGGGTGCCGCCCTCGTGGGTGTTGATCGTGTTGGCGAAGGTGTGGACGCTCTCGTTGAACGAGGAGTTCCACTGCATCGCCACCTCGAGGCTCATCTTCTGCTCTTCGGCGTTGGCGTCGATCGCGATCACCGTCGGGTGGATCGTCTCCTTGTTGCCGGTGAGGTACTTCACGTAGTCGATCAGGCCGTCGGCGTACTGGAAGGTCTGCTGGCGGGCCGAGGCGTCCTCTGCCTCGGCATCTGCGTCACCCTCGGACTCGCGGGTGCGCTCGTCAGCGATCGTGATCTTCAGGCCCTTGTTGAGGAACGCCATCTCGCGGAAGCGGCTAACCAGGGTCTCGTAGGAGTAGGTGGTGGTCTCGAAGATCTCGTCGCTGGCGTAGAACGTGACCGTCGTGCCGGTCGACTCCCCCGGCTGCATCGGCGCCAGCCGTTCCAGCGGCGCGACCGGGACGCCGAGGACGAAGGCCTGGCGCCAGTGGTAGCCGTCGCGCGCGACGTCAACGACCAGGCTCGTGCTGAGCGCGTTCACGACTGAGACGCCGACGCCGTGCAGGCCGCCGGAGACCTTGTAGCCGCCGTCGCCGAACTTGCCGCCGGCGTGGAGCATGGTCAGCGCCACGGTCAGCGCGGAGATCTTCTCCTTGGGGTGCTCACCGACCGGGATGCCACGGCCGTTGTCGACGACCTGGATGCCGCCACCGTCGAGGAGGCGGACGAGGATGGTGTCGCAGTAGCCGGCGAGGGCCTCGTCTACGGCGTTGTCCACAACTTCGTACACCAGGTGGTGCAGGCCGCGCTCACCGGTGGAGCCGATGTACATGCCGGGACGCTTGCGGACCGCGTCCAGGCCTTCGAGGACCGTGATCGCCGAGGCGTCGTAGCTGCCTTCGGCGACGTGCGCGGACTCTGCAGCGGACATGGCAGCGACGACGGTCTCTTCAGTCACGCAGGTTTTCCTTCCGGACGTAAGAAAGCGCCACCTACTTCAAGGAGTGGGCGGCACGCTCAGCAACAGCGTCATTCTAGCCGATGCGGTTCGAAATCCCGGGCACGACGGCCCAGCATGTGGGCCTGGGCGGCCAGTTTTGCCGTTGCGCAGCGCCTGGCAGGGGTCGGCGTTAGGTCGGATATGCGTCCGGGGGCCTCAGGCGTCCAAATCGCCGATCACGCTCGTGGGGAGTTGCCGGGCCCGAAACCGGCACCGGTGTTGCCGAGGTACTCGACCACGGCCTCGACCACAGCTTGGGGTGCGAGCGGCTCTGTGATCACCACGGCCTCCTCGTCCGGTTGCAGCCGTTCGAGCGTCGCCAGCTGGGACGGGAGGAGGTCGACGGGCATGAAGTGCCCGGTCCGTCCGGCCATCCGCCGGGTGAGCTCCTGTTCGGAGAGGTCGAGGTGGACGAAAAGGGTCCGCCCGCCGGCCTCCCTGAGCTGGTCGCGGTAGGACCGGCGCAGCGCAGAGCAGCTCGCCACGGTGTCCCCGCGCGCAGCGACCGTCCAGGCGACGATGCTCGCCAGCCAGGGGCGGCGATCGGCGTCGGTGAGCGGCTCCCCGGCGCCCATCTTCGCGATGTTGGCCGGCGGGTGCAGCTCGTCGCCCTCGGCGAAGGCCCAGCCGAGCCGTGCCGCCAGGCTGCCGGCGACCGTGGTCTTGCCGCAGCCGCTGACCCCCATCACCACGATGTGCGTGCTCATCCGTAGGTGTCCCGAGGTCCCCGGCCCTGCACGGAGCGGTTGCCCTTCTTCCAGTTCGGCGCCCCGGGACCCTCGACCACGACCCGCGACACCGTGCCCTGGCCGAGTTCCTTGTTCAGGATCGCGACCAGCCTCGGGGCGAACTCCCGCAGCGCTGCGGCCCAGGACGTGGATTCGGCGGAGATCTTCAGCACGGTGTCGGTGTAGGAGACCGGTTTCGAGTGCTCGGCGAGGTCCGGCCCGACCAGGGCCGGCCAGCGGGCCAGCAGCTGGTGGACGTTCACCTCCCGGGTCCAGCCCTGGTCGTCGATGACCTCCGCCATCACCTCACCGATCCGGGTGGGCTCGTCGGTGCGCCTGGCCGGCTTGCGGTTCCTTGCCGCCGGTCGCGGTGCCCCACCCCGCGCGGCGCGAGCGATCTGCCGCGCCAGCTCGAGGCCCTGCGGGTCGTGGTCGGGCGTCGGCTCAGTCATCGAGCACCTCCGCGACGGTCGAGGACTGCACGGTGAACCTGCGACCGGACAGGGCCGGCGGGACGTCGGCGGCGACCGCTGCGGTGATCAGCACCTGCTCGGCGCCACCGATCAGCTCGGCCAGCCGCTCACGCCGGGTCTCGTCCAGCTCAGCGAACACGTCATCGAGGATAAGCACCGGCTCCACCCCGTCGGCGCGCAGCAGCGCGAAACCCGCCAGCCGCAGCCCCAGCGCCATCGACCAGGACTCCCCGTGGGAGGCGTAGCCCTTGGTCGGCAGGTCACCGAGGGTGAGCGTGATGTCGTCGCGGTGCGGCCCGACCAGGCAGAGGCCGCGGGCGATCTCCTCGCCGCGGCGCTCCCGCATCCTGGTCTCGAGCTCTGCTGCGAGCTCCGCGATGCTCTGCTCCGCCGAAACCTGGGCGGAGGACTTGTAGGCTGCGGCCGCGACATTGTTGGTCGGAGCTATGTCGGCGTAGGCGGAGGCGAGCAGCGGACCCAGCTCTGCCAGCGTGACCAGCCGGGCTGCGACCAGCTCGGCCCCGAGGGCGGCTAGCTGGCCGTCCCAGATGTCGAGGGTGGTCAAGGCATCCTCGCCGACCCCTCGAGGGCCGCGTCCGGACAGCGACTTGAGCAGGGTGGAGCGCTGCTTCAGCACCCGGTCGTAGTCGGCGCGGACGCCGGCCAGGCGCGGCCACCGGGCCGTGACAAGCTCGTCGATGAACCTGCGCCGCTCGCTGGGGTCGCCCTTGACGATGGCCAGGTCCTCCGGGGAGAACAGCACCACGCGCAAGGCGCCGAGCAGGTCTCGCGGCCGCCGCAGCGGGGACCGGTTCAGCGCGGCCTTGTTGGCCCGTCCCGGGATGATCTCGATCTCGAGCACCAGGTTGCGGGGGTCCTCGAGGCCGGCCTGTACCCGCGCCCGGACGATCGCTCGCTCAGCGCCGGCCCGCACCAGCGGCGCCTCGGCAGCCACGCGGTGCGAACCCAGCGTCGCCAGGAACTCGATCGCCTCGACCAGGTTCGTCTTGCCCTGGCCGTTGGCTCCGGTGAACACCGTCACCCCGGCGGCCAGCGGCACCTCCACGAGGGTGTAGGAGCGGAAGTCGGCAAGGCTGAGGTGAGTGACGAACATCGCTTACCTCAGTTCAGGAAGCGCCGGTGGGCCGCGCCTGGGACCGATCGGGCCTCGACGAGCGCGACCAGCGGTGAACGGCTCACGCCGGCAGGCGCATCAACATGATCACGTGCCGGTAGTCGGCCAGCGGCTGGCCGTCGATCTCGTTCAGGCCGGTGAGCAGGCAGGGCTTGCCGGGGGCGGTGAAGGAGAACTCGACGTAGGGCGCATCGAGGGATGCGAGTGCGTCCGAAAGGTAGTGGGGGTTGAACCCGGCAGCGCTCATCGCCAGCCCGTTGCCGGTGGTGTCCTCGACCACGGCCTCCAGCGCCTCGACGGCCTGCGCCTGGTCACCGGTGGCTGCCTCGAGCGTGATCGAGCCATCTGCGATCAGCATCCGCAACGAGGTGTTGCGCTCTGCGACCAGCCCGACGCGCTTCACGGCTGCGATCACCTCCGCGGTGTTGGCGCGCACGGTCACGGCTGCCTGCACCGTCATCAGGTGCCGGACCTTCGGGAACTCGCCGTCCAGCAGGCGGGTCGTGATCTGGCGGACGCCGGCAGCACCGGAGCCCTCGAAGCCGATCAGGCCGTCGCCGGTGGCCGAACCGGAGAGGCTCAACGTCACCTGCTCGCCGGCCGTCATGGACTTGGCCGTCTCGGCCAGCACCCGCGCCGGCACCAGGGCAGCACCCTCACCCCGGCTGGTGCGCGGGCTCCAGGCGATCTCCTTCAGGGCCATCCGGTAGCGGTCGGTGGCCAGCAGGGAGAGGGTCTCGCCCTCGATCTCCATCCGGACACCGGTGAACACCGGCAGCAGCTCGTCCCGCCCGGCAGCGACCACTACCTGGCCGACAGCCTTCGCGAACTCGTCACTCGGGATCTGGCCGGTTGCTTCCGGCATCTCCGGCAGGGCCGGGTAGTCGGCCACCGGCAGCGTCTGGAGGGTGAACCGCGCCGTGCCGCAGACCAGTTCCATCTTGGTCTCGTCTGCTGTGATGTCGACCGGCTTGTTCGGCAGCGAACGGGCGATGTCGGCCAGGAGGCGTCCGGACACGAGTGCGACGCCGTCATCGGAGACATCGGCCTTCACCGTGATCTGTGCGGAGGTCTCGTAGTCGAAACTGCTCATCACGACCTGGTTGCCGCCGGCCTTCACCAATAGGCCGGCCAGGATCGGGACGCTCGGACGGGTGGGCAGGCTACGGGCAGCCCACTGCACAGCTTCGGCCAGGACGTCGCGGTCGAGTCGGATCTTCACCATTGCTCCCTTGAACTCACGCGTGGTCGGTTGATCATATCGACGCTTGGCCCGGGCTGGACTCCCAAGGTGAGTTTCCCCAGGTTGTGCGTCCGGTGACTTTGAAGCTCGATGGAGATCTCTAAATTCGTAGTGGTAGTAGCACCTGTGAATTCGGTGGACAACCACCGAATTCCCTACCCCCACAGCGTGGCGGCTGTGGAGCCGGGCTGTGGACAACTGAAAACTACACGGGGAGGATTTGTGCAGGAGCTGGACGGCCTCCCCTAGTCCCCACAGGGAAGCCCGGTTATCCCCAGCTTTCTCCACATCCGGTGCATTGTCACCCTGAAGGGGGACCGGTGGTGGGAGGAGCGCGCCGGATCGCCTACCGACTACGGTTCACGATCCGGTAGCTTCCGCAGGGAGCCGGGCTCAGCGCAGGGGTGACTGCTTGATCCGGTTGGTGAGCTCGGTGATCTGGTTGAAGACGCTGCGGCGCTCCCGGAGCAACTGCCGGATCTTGCGGTCGGCGTGCATGACCGTGGTGTGGTCGCGACCGCCGAACAGCTGGCCGATCTTCGGCAGTGAGAGGTCGGTGAGCTCCCGGCACAGGTACATCGCGATCTGCCTGGCCGTGACCAGCACGTGGGTTCGGCTCTGGCCACAGAGGTCGTCGACGGTCAACCCGAAGTAGTCGGCGACGTTGGTCATGATCGTGGTGGCGGAGATCTGGATCTCGGCGCCGTCCGGGATGAGGTCGCGGAGCACCACCTCGGCCAGCGAGAGGTCGACCTCCTGGCGGTTGAGGCTGGCGAAGGCCGTGACCCGGATCAGGGCCCCTTCGAGCTCCCGGATGTTCGTCTGGATCTTGCTGGCGATGAACTCCAGCACGTCCGGGCCGGCTGTGAGCCGCTCGGCGGCCGCCTTCTTCCGCAGGATGGCGATCCTGGTCTCGAGGTCGGGCGGCTGGATGTCGGTCATCAGGCCCCACTCGAACCGGCTGCGAAGCCTCGGCTCGAGTGCCTCCAGGCCCTTCGGGGGGCGATCGGAGGTGAGGACGATCTGCTTCTGTGCTGTGTGCAGGGTGTTGAAGGTGTGGAAGAACTCCTCCTGGGTCTGGATCTTGCCCTCGAGGAACTGGATGTCGTCGATCAGAAGCACGTCCACGTCGCGGTACTGGCGGCGGAAGTCGGCGGTCCGGTTCTCCGAAACCGCGTTGATGAAGTCGTTGGTGAGCTCCTCGGTGGAGACGTACTTGACCCGGACCCGGTCGTAGTAGTTGCGGATGTAGTGCCCGACGGCGTGCAGCAGGTGGGTCTTGCCCAGCCCGGAATCGCCGTAGATCATCAGCGGGTTGTAGGCCTTGCCGGGTGCTTCCGCCACGGCCACGGCCGCTGCGTGGGCGAAGCGGTTGGAGTTCCCGATCACGAAGGTCTCGAAGGAGTACTTCGGGTTCAACCGGTCCCCCGCGGGTCGGCCACCGGCCGGACGGGTGGACGGCGGTGGTGGCAGCTCTGCCGCCGGCTGCTCGCGGATGATCGGATCGGGGCCGTCGCTACCGAGGCTCGGGTCGACGTCGATGGCGACCCGGATCGGCCTGGAGTAGAACTGGCTGAGCTGGTCCTCGATGAGCGGGCGCAGCCGGGTCTCCACCCGATCCCGGGTGAACTCGTTCGCAACGGCAAGGATGACCAGGGAATCGTGCATCGTGACCGGCTGCATGCCCTGGAGCCAACCGCGGGTGACGGCGTCCGAGGACGACCAGACGAACGACCAGGCAGCCTTGAGGTCGGCTGAGGAGGTCGCGTCAGCACCCGTCAGTGGTTGCGTCATCGGTCCTGCTTCGGCTCCTAACTACCTGCCCCAGCCAGGTTTCCACACGGTTGTCCACAGACTGTGTACGACAATGCACGAGCGCCGAGGCGAACGGACCTCGGGCGGCAGTAGAGCAAACTAGCGAGGTCTGGGCGCCTGCGCAAACAGTTTCGACAGAAGATTAAGCCAGCGCGGCGTGTCGGCTCGACGTTGGGGTAGATGTGCTTCAGTTTGCCCGGGGTCGTGGCTGCCGCGTATCGTTGGTAAGTCGCTGTCGCGACAGGCGTGTGTCCAGGTGGGCGCATCTGATCCGATAATTACGAACTTTGGGAGCACTCGCGTGAGCAAGCGCACTTTCCAGCCGAGCAACCGGCGTCGCAGCCGCACCCATGGCTTCCGTCTCCGGATGCGTACCCGCGCCGGCCGCGCAATCATTTCGGCCCGTCGTCGTCAGGGCCGCGTCCGCCTCGCCGGCTGAGCCGGCTCCGGTGCTGCCTGCCCCGTCGCGGTTGCGTAATCCTGTCGACTTCCGCGACACGCTGCGCCAGGGCGTCCGTTGTGGACGACCGAGCGTGGTGGTGCATGCCCGGCGGGCTGAACAGCCGCTGTCCCGGGCAGGCTTCATCGTGTCGAAGGCAGTCGGCAACGCCGTCAACCGCAACCGGGTGAAGCGGCGCCTCCGGCACCTGGCCGCAGCCGCGCTGCCGACGACCCCGTTCGCTGTGGACGTCGTGGTGCGGGCACTGCCGGCTGCCGCAACCGGCGACCTGCCGGGCGACTTCAGGTCCGCCCTCGGCACCTGCCTGGATCGGCTGTCGGCATGAAGTACCTGCTGATCGGGCTGTTGAAGGGCTACCGCTTGGTGATCAGCCCGCTCTACGGCAATGTCTGCAAGTACTACCCCTCCTGCTCTGCGTACGCGCTGGAGGCGGTGACCGTCCACGGTGCCGGCAAGGGCACCTGGCTCGCGGCACGGCGGCTGGGCAGCTGCCACCCGTGGGCCGAGGGCGGGTACGACCCGGTGCCGGGAACCCCGGCAGCGGCCGCCTGGGCAGCTGAGCAGGCCGCTAAGTCCACATCGGCCGATCCGGCCCCGACCGGGACGCCTGCCGGCGTCCGTGAGGTGACAAGTTGAACCCGTTGATCGCGCTGATGATCCCGCTGAACCTGTGGGACGACTTCCTGAACATGCTCGGGGCCCTGATGACCCCGCTCTACTGGGCCGTATCCGGCATCCTGGTCGGCTTCCACTCGCTGCTGTCCACCTTCATGGACCCGGACTCCGGCTGGACCTGGACCCTCTCCATCGTCCTGCTGACCATGGTCATCCGGACCGCGCTGATCCCGCTGTTCGTGCGCCAGATCAACTCCGCGCGCAACATGCAGCTGATCCAGCCAAAGGCCAAGGCGCTGAACGAGAAGTACGGCCACGACCGGGAGCGCCTCGGCCAGGAGACGATGAAGCTGTACAAGGAGGAAGGCGTCAACCCGATGGCGTCCTGCCTG
>CAYQXH010000112.1:0-8241 GCA_964421325.1 uncultured Propionibacteriaceae bacterium | reverse complement strand
GGACCACTCACTAGAAACCGCCGGGCCTCACACACCGTTTATCTGACAGACCCCTACCTCGACGCCATCGGCTTCGCCGCCAAACACCACCTACCCGACGAGACCAAACAAGTCATCGACTGGGCCGGCGAACGGTACGGCCTGACCGGGGCCGACGCGTGGCCCGCCCTGCGCGGTCAGCTAATGCTGGTCGCCGCGAACGGCCACAAGCCGGCGGTCGTCCTCAGCCAGGCCGTCGCCCTCGGCGGCCTCGACGATGCCCGAGACCCTGCTGCCGTGCTGTGCTGGCGGCTCGACCTCACCCAAGCCTCCGGTGGCCGCAGCCGAGGACCACTCCCCTGGCTGCCCGGCATCCCCACCCAACTCCTCGACAACCCCAACTGGAAGACCTACCTGTCCGCCCGCTACACCCTCGCCCGCAACCTCGGCGAGGAAGTCCGCAAAGCAGCAAGCGTCACCGAGACTCGCCCGCGGTGGGCCGAGCAGCTGCCCGGCCTTGACCCCGACCTGGTCGCCGACATCCAGCTGTGGCGGACCGCCCAGAATGTGCCGGACGACGACCTGCGACCCACCGGTGCCCGCGCCACCAGCCCGGCCGAACACGACACCCAGCGCAAGCTCGACCAACAACTCCGTACTGCCCAGGCCGGCATCCGCGAATGGGCACCCCGCATCGTTCAGGCCGCACCCGCCACCGCTGGCGACCCCCGCCTGCCCGTCCTCGCCGCCCGCCTCGCCACCCTCACCGGCCCGCACCACGATGCCGACAGCCTCCTCCGGCGCGCCGCCGCCCAGGGCAACCTGCCCGACGACCATCCAGCCGACGCCCTGGGCTACCGCATCACCGCGCTGATCAGGACCCAACGCGAAGCCGAGGCCCAGACGTGGGAAACCATCACGCCCACCGCGCCTAGGCCCTACCCCGATCACCCGCGATCCCACGACCGCAACCGCGGCATCAGCATCTGAACCCATGCGAATCGAGAGAGGACACCGCCATGGCACTTCCCGCCCACCACGACAGCTGGGGACGACCCGAACCCGAATGGCTATCGCTCCAGCAAGCCGCGGTCATCTATGGCGTCAGCGTCGAGACGCTCCGCCGCCGCATCCGCTACGGCCAACTCCCAGCATCACGCTTCGGCCAACGCCTCATCCGCGTCCGCACGGAAGACCTCGACCGGCTCTTCCGCGACATACCGACAGTGCGTCCGCTCCGACGGCCTTGGTGAGACCGTCGGGTCGAGGAACGCCCTCCATTACCGACCACAAGGGCCCGATAAGGGCCCGGAATCGCCGGTGGAGCGCCCCGCGTTGAACATATCACCTTGTCAAGCGGCGATTAGCACGGGTACCGGAGAAGGGACTTGAACCCTCACGCCCGAAGGCACAGGAACCTAAATCCTGCGTGTCTGCCAATTCCACCACTCCGGTCGGCGACCTTGCAGATAGTACCGCCGCGGGCGCCGCGGCAGGATCGCCGCTAGCCTGACCAGATGGTGGCTACGTCAGAAGTACCGAAGGACAGCGAGCTCACCCTCGCCGTGATGGCCAACTCGCGCAAGGAGAACGAGCTCCGGCTCGCCCTCGATCCCCGACACCTCCCGCGGCTTCCGGCGGAGCTGCGGCCCCGGGTCTTCCTCGAGACCGGCTACGGCGCCGCCCACGGCTACACCGATGCCGAACTGGCCGAATGGGTGGGCGGGTTCGGCACCCACGCGGAGCTGGTCGCCCGGTGCGACGTGATCCTGCAGCCCAAGCCGGTGCTCCCCGACATCACTGAGCTTCGTCCCAACCAGGTCTTCTGGGGGTGGCCGCACTGCGTCCAGGACGCGGAACTGACCCAGGTGGCCATCGACCGACGGCTGACGCTGATCGCCTTCGAGGCGATGAACCACTGGAACGCCGACGGCTCGTTCTCGCTCCACGTCTTCCACAAGAACAACGAGCTGGCCGGCTACAGCTCCGTGCTGCACGCCCTTCAGCTCACCGGCTCCACCGGGCACTACGGACGTCGGCTGAGCGCTGTTGTGATCGGTTTCGGGGCGACGGCCCGCGGGGCGGTCACGGCCCTGAACGGGCTCGGCATCAATGACGTCGACGTCCTGACCCACCGCGACACCGAGGCGGTTGCGGCACCCATCCACTCGGCCCGGATCGTGCACTTCCGCAACGGCATCGGGATCACCGATCCGGACCAGCCCGATCCGGAGGCAGAACCGGAGTCGCTGGCCGCCTTCCTCGCCGCCCACGACGTGATCGTCAACTGCTCGCTGCAGAACCCGTCCGAACCGATGATGTTCCTGACCGATGCCGACCTGGCCGGTCTGGCCCCCGGCACCCTGATCGTCGACGTCTCCTGCGACACCGGGATGGGCTTCAGCTGGGCCCGACCGACCACCTTCATCGAGCCGATGCTCGAGGTCGGCGACCGGGTGGCCTACTACGCGGTCGACCACAGCCCGTCCCACCTGTGGGCATCGGCGACCTGGGAGAACAGCAACGCCCTGCTGCCCTTCGTCGGGGTGATCCTTGGAGGTCCGTCAGCGTGGGACGCCGACCCGACCATCAGCCGTGCCATCGAGGTCCGCGACGGCGTGGTGCAGAACCCGGCGATCCTGAGCTTCCAGGGCCGCCACCCCGGCTATCCCCACGGGGTGCTGGCCAGCTAGCCCGGTACCGCCGGACTTCCGGCCGGTACCGCGACCGTGAGCTCCGGGTCGTCGGACGCGAACGTCCGTACCGGGCCCGGGCCGGTCCCTGCGGTCTCGAACCGGACCGTAACCCGGCCGAGACCCGAGCCCCAGACCCAGCCGGCGCCGTGGCGCTCGTGGACGACGTCGGTGCCGGCCGGCCAGCCCGACGGACGCCGGGTCAGCGGCGCCTCCGCCTCCTCCACGACCCGTCCCGGTGAGCTCGTCTCGAGGTCGAACAGCGGCTCCTGGGCCACCTCGACCAGGCCAGAGACCCCGACCCCGAGCAGGCGGACGCCCTGGCTGGTGTCGAGCCCGTCCAGCAGGTTGCGGGCAACCTGCGCCACCACCTCCAGCCGGTCCGTGGCCCCGTCCAGCGTCCGGGAGCGGCTGACCGAGGAGAAGTCGGGCCAGCGCACCTTCACCGTCACCGTCCGGGCGAACAGCGCAGCCCTGGACAGCCTCTCGACAACCTGGGCGGCGTGCCGCTCGGCGATCCGGGACAGCACGGCGGCATCGGCGATGTCGTGCTCGAAGGTGTCCTCGACCGAGATCGACTTGGTCTCCCGTTCGGGTTCCACCGGGCGGTCGTCCGCTGCGAAGGCCATCCGGTGCAGGTGCTCACCGGAGGACTTGCCCAGCTCGCGGACCAGCTCCGCCGCCGACAACTGCTGCAGGTCGGCGATGGTGCTCACCCCCAGCCGGGATAGCCGGTCCATGGTCGCCGGCCCGACGCCGGGGATGGCCCGGGCCGGAAGGCCGGCTATGGTGGCCACCTCCGTGCCCGGCTCGACCAGCCGGATGCCGTCCGGTTTGGCGAGTTCGCTGGCCACCTTCGCCATGAACTTGGAGCTGCCCAGCCCCACCGATGCGGTCAGCCCGCCGGTCGCAGCGGTCAGCCGGGCACGCAGGTCGGCCGCAACACCGAGCAGCGCACCGGTGTCCAGCGGACGTGGCCCGCCTGCGGCCAGGTCCACGAAGGCCTCATCGAGGCTCAGCGGTTCCACCAGCGGCGACAGGTCGTGCAGCAGGCCCATCACGATCGCGCTGGCATCCCGGTAGGCGTGGAAGCGCCCGGAGAGGAAGGCGGCGTTGGGGCAGCGGCGGCGCGCCTCGTGCATCGCCATCGCCGAACCGACACCGAACTGCCGCGCCTCGTAGGAGGCCGTGGAGACGACTCCGCGCAGGCCGATCCCGCCGACGATCACGGGCTTGCCGCGCAGTGACGGCTTGTCCCGCTGCTCGACTGCCGCGAAGAAGGCGTCGAGGTCGAGGTGCATGATCGATGCGTCGGCGCGCACTGCTCAGCCCAGCGATTCGAGATAGGCGACGCCGCGGGGCGAGAGCCGATAGCCGACCCGGAGGCTCTCGGTGAGCCCCAGAGCCTTGAGCCGGCGGATGTCGGCCTTCATCGGTGCCACCTCGCGGCCGAGCAGGGCTGCCAGCTCAGTGGAGATCACCCCAGGGTGGTCGCGGATCCACTCCAGGATCTGCCGAGTCCACGGCCCGGTGCGCCGGCCGGCGTCCAGGCGGACGACGGCTGCAGCGACTTCAGCGAGCTCGGCCGGGTCGGGCACTGCCGAGCGGAGCCGGACCCTCGGGTCCTCCCCCACCCAGGCCAGCCGGACGCGGAAGACCCGGTCTCCCCCGCGGCCCCCGCGGGGGCCGCGGTTCACCGGCCCGGAGAGCATCCTCAGCAGCGCCCCGGCGTCGGCGAAGCCGGCAGCCCTGGCTTCCGCATCGGTGATGGCGGCCGGTTCGGTGATCTCGTCGACCGCCTCGAAACGCACGATCCCTGCCGAGGTCAGCTGGGTGCCGCCCGCCCGAACCCGCGGCTGCTCCCACCGCCGGTAGGCGAGGCTGATCGAGCCGTCCCGGACGCCGTTGGCGATCCTGGCCGGGAGCATCATGGTCAGCGCCGCCGGTAGCTGACGAAGTCGAAGCCGTCGCGGGGCTCGCGGGAAACCTCCACCCACGCGTCGGGGTGGATCGGCGGCAGCCGTACCGAACCCTCGGCCTCAGCGTGCACCTCGGTGAGGTCGAGGTCGGTGAGCCGCTCCCACGCCTGCTCGTAGATGGTGCCCCCACCGGCGACGTAGACCACGTCGTCGAGGCTGCCGGCCAGGTCGAACGCCGCCTCGAGGGAGCCGACGGCGTGGCCGACGGAGCGCCCGTCGGCGGGCAGTTCCACAGCTTCCGGAGTACGGGTGACGACGATCGTGGCACGACCGGGCAACCAGCGCCCGATCGCGTCGTGGGTACGGCGGCCCATGATCAGCGGATGACCGCTGGTGACCCGCTTGAACCGCGCCCAGTCCTCGGCGATCTCGAACGGCTGGCGGTCGCCGTCGCCGATGACGCCATTCGTGCCAACGATGGCGATGCCGATGATCCGAGCCGGGTCCACGCCGTGATCGTAGTCGGCGGGTCCCCCAACACCACCCCGGGCGCCCGGCCACCGGATAAGTCGCCATTGACACCCACAGTCGTGCGCCGGAGACTGGCAATTGTGGCTCCCCCCAGCCGCGGATTGGATCCCCAACCAGCGAGCAGGGGAAAGGGGCGAAGGATGCCCAAGCTAGCCAGAGCCACAATCAGCGTCCTTACCGCCATCGGGCTGATGGTGCTCGCCGCGCCACCGGCACAGGCAGCAAGCCCGGAAACCCCGGTTCTGGTATCCCCGGCGAACGGGAGCACTGCCACCGGCCTGGACGTGCCCCTGTCGGTGGCTGTGACCGATCCGGACGGCGAAGCCCTCAGCGTCCGCTTCGAAGGACGCAAGGCCGGCGAGACCGTGCCGGGCGCTGGACCCGGTGACCCGTTCACGATCGTCGCCCTGCCCGACCTGCAGGACTACACCTACCTGAACCGCCAGGGCACGATCCTGCAGCAGGCGCAGTGGGCGGTGGACACCCGCGCAACCCTGAACACAGCCATGGTCGTGCAGCTCGGCGACCTGGTCAGCGAGTACGACAACCTCACCCAGTGGGGCCGCACCTCGACCGGCCTGAAGATCCTCGACGACGCCGGGATGCCCAACACCGTGATCGCAGGGAACCACGACTTCGACACGGTCACCGGCGAGTTCCCCCAGTACGACACCTACTTCCCGCCGGCCCGGTACGCCGGCAAGCCCTGGGTCCCCAGCACGGCCAGCTACGGCGGCTACCTCGGCCAGAACCTGTTCGGGCCCGACCCGGTGGACCGGCGGAACATGGACAACTTCGCCCTGTTCACGGCGGCCGGCCGCGACTTCCTGGTGCTCAACCTGGAGTGGGAGACCCCCCAGTACTCCCTGGACTGGGCTGCGAAGGTTCTGGCCGCCTATCCCGACCGGATCGCGATCCTGACCACGCACTCCTTCGTCCAGATCAACGGGACCCGGCGCACCGTGCCGCAGCGACCGGGCGGCATCGCTGCCGAGACCGCGTGGACCGACTTCGTCTCCCAACAGTGCTCGATCAAGCTGGTGCTGAGCGGTCACTACCACGACGGTGATCTCGGTGAGGCCAACCGCTCCGACCTCAACCGGTGCGGCGAACCCGTCCAGCAGATCCTCACCGACTACCAGGACCGGGCCAACGGCGGCGACGGCTGGCTGCGCTACTACACCTTCAACCCGGCGGCCGGGACGATGACCGCCACCACCTACTCGCCGAAGCTGAACCAGTACGAGACCGACGCCGATTCCGCCTTCACGCTGCCCTTCGACCTCGGCGACGCGCAGCCGGCACCGTTCACCCCGATCGCAACCATCAACGTAGCCTCCGGCGCGACCGCAACCACCACCTGGACCGGGCTGGAACCGGACCGGGCCTACGAATGGCGTGCGGTGTCCAGTGACGGGGTCTCCGCCACCACCTCACCCACCTGGACCGTGCGGACACCGGTGGGTGCCGACCTCGTCGACGACACCTTCACCAGGAACGTGAGCAACGGCTGGGGTGCTGCCGGTGGCACCAACGCCTGGGTGACCCGGTCCACCTCCACCAGCTACGCCGTCGACGGGTCGAAGGGGCGGATCACCACACCGATCGGCACTGGTCGTGGCGCCACCCTCACCGGGTTGTCTGCCGCCGACGTCCGGATCACGGGAGAGGTCGCCATGGCCCAGGCCGCCACGGCTTCGGTCTACGTCGCCGTGATGGGGCGCGTCCAGTCCAACAACAGCTATCGCGCCAAGCTCACCTATGCGGCCGGCGGCGGCCTGGCCCTCACGCTGGTGCGGTTCACCGGCACCGAGACCAACCTGGTGAAGACGAACCTGACGGGGATCACCGCCACGGCCGGACTGCCGCTGCGGATACTCCTCGAACTGGAGGGCTCGGCCCCCACAACGCTGCGCGCAAAGGCGTGGCGGGCGGACGCGACCGAACCGGCTGCGTGGACGCTGACCACGACCGATGCCACCGCCGCGCTGCAGACCCCTGGCAGCGCCGGCGTGGACGTGTACACCTCCGGCAGTGCCACCGCTGCCGCCGTGCACAACTTCGACAGGTTCACCGTGTCCCGGCTCGGGTCGACGCCGCCGCCGACGAACCAGGCCCCGACGGCTGCGATCGGGACCCCGACCATCGATGACCTGGCCGTCAGCCTCAGCGGCACCGGCTCCACCGACCCGGACGGCACCATCACCGGCTACGCCTGGAACTACGGCGACAACACCACCGGCAACGGCGCAACCACCAGCCACACCTACGCCACAGCCGGCACCTACACCGTCACCCTCACCGTCACCGACGACGACGGCGCCACCGGCAGCACCACCCGCCAGGTGACCGTCACGGCCCCGGCCGGCGGACCCATCGCAGAGGACGCGTTCGGTCGAACCACAAGCAACGGCTGGGGCTCGGCCACCGTCGGCGGGGCCTGGTCGGTCACCGGGACGGCCAGCAGGTACGCCGTGGCCAACGGCACCGGGCAGCAGACCATCACAGCCGTCGGCACCACCACCTACGCCGCCCTCACCGGGATCTCCGCCACTGCCGTCGACCTTCGGGGCGAGCTTGCCTGGAGCCGGACGTCCTCAGCCGGCGCCCTGTATGCCAGCGTCGTGCCGCGCCGGGTGGATGCCAACAACGACTATCGCTGCAAGGTCGTGGTCAACACCGCCGGCGCGATGCAGCTGAGCCTCGTCCGGCGGGTCGGCGGCGCCGAGACCACCCTGACCAGCAGGACCGTCACCGGGCTGACCCAGGCGGCCAACCAGGAGTACGAGTTCGCGTGCCGGGTTGTGCCGTCGGGAACAGGGACGCAGGTGACCGGGAAGCTGTGGCGGGTCGGCACGACCGAACCCGGCACCTGGCTGGTGACCGCCACCGATTCCGCAGCGGCGCTGCAGAACCCGGGTGCGGTCGCGGTGAGCGCCTACCTGTCCAGCGCCGCCACAGCCGGGATGACACTGAGTGTGGACGACCTGGTCGCCACCGATCCGACCGGGTGATCGGGCACGGCCCGGCTCAGACCGCGATCGGGGCCCTGATGCCCGGGTGGGGGTCGTAGTCGACGATCTCGATGTCGGCGAGGTTGAACGCGTCGATCTCGGTCA
>CAYQXH010000111.1:0-8319 GCA_964421325.1 uncultured Propionibacteriaceae bacterium | reverse complement strand
TGATCTTCGGCGCGGGCAATGTGGGCCGCGGGTTCCTCGGCCAGCTTCTCTGCGAAGCCGGCTGGAGCGTGACCTTCCTCGACGTGACCCCCGACCTGGTCGCAGCCCTGGCCACCTCCGGTAGCTACCCCCATGTCACCGTCGGCGCAGCCGGCCCCGTGCGGACGGTGATCGCCCCGGTCACCGCGCTCGACGTCCGGGACGTGGCGGCAGCGGTCGAGGCGCTGGTGGCCGCCGAGCTGGCGGCCACCAGCGTCGGCGCCCGGGCGCTCCCCGCGGTCGCCGACACCCTCGCCCTCGCGCTCGCCCGGCGGATCGAGCTGGGCCGCCCGCCGCTGAACGTGCTGCTGGCCGAGAACGTCCACGACTGCCCGGCCGTCATGGCCAGCCTGCTGGCCGAGCGCCTGCCGCAACTACCGGCGGACCTGCTCGCCGCCAACGTCGGCCTTGTCGGGACCTCGATCGGCCGGATGATCCCCGCGCCTGACAAGGCCGCGACCCTCGCCGAGCCCGGCCTGATCCTCACCGAGGCCTACCGGTACCTGCCCTACGACGGGGCGGCCGTGGTCGGCGACCTGCCGGCGATCGCCGGCCTGGTCCACGACGACTCCGTCCCGTTCGCCTTCTACGGCGACCGCAAGCTGTACGTGCACAACCTCGGGCACTGCCTCACAGCCAACCTCGGCCTGCTGTCCGGCGACGTGTGGCTGAGCGACTCCATCGGCCGGCCGGCCATCCGCTACCTGGTCAGGGCGGCAATGGTCGAGTCGGCCCTCGCCCTTTCCACCCGGTACTCGGTCAGCCCCGGAGCCCTCCTCGACCACGTCGACGACCTGCTGCACCGCTTCGGCAACCGCGCCCTCGGTGACACCAACGAGCGGGTCGGTCGCGACCCGGAGCGCAAGCTGGCCGCCGGCGACCGCCTGCTCGGCGCCCTCCGCGGCGCCCTCGAGCTCGGGCTGCCGTCCCGGCACCTCTCGCTCGCCGTGGCCACCGGCACCGTCCGGCTGCTCGCCGAGCCCGGGTGGCACGAAGCCCGGGTCTGGGCGCACCTCGAGGCCGGCCTCGGAGACGTCATGGACGCCGGCCAGCGCCGGCTCCTGCGCGCCCAGGTGGCGGCCCTCGGCCGCGGTTTCGACCTCAACACCCAGCTCGACCTGATCGGGCAGACCTACGAACCCTCGCGTGTGATCTGATCACCGGACGAGCCAGAAGGAGACGAGGACACGATGCCCATCATTCGGGGCAAGGACCAGGTGGTCGCGCTGTACGCCGCCGCCGCCGCACGCAACTGGGTTGTGCCCACCTTCTGCGGCGAGAACCAGACCACTCTCGAGGCCGTGCTCGAGGCCTGCCAGGCGAAGGCGACCGAGCTCGGCACCCGGGTGCCGGTGACCATCGCCATGACCGGTCGCTACTCGCACCGGGCCCAGGCCAGGTATTACGCCGGCAGCCGAAACCCCGACACCGGCTTCGAGCTGTTCCTCGGCGACTGCGAGGTGCTGGCCCGTCCGGGCGGTGACTACCCCGACGTCGACGTGCTCACCCACTTCGACCACGGCCAGTACGACGACGACGCCGAACAGCTGGCCGGGGACCTCTCCCGGTTCTCCTCCGTGATGTACGACGCCTCGGCCGCCCCCTGGGAGGTCAATCTCGCCAGGACGGCGGAGTTCGTGGCCCGATACGGCGCCGACCTGCTGGTCGAGGGCGCGGCGGACGAGATCGTGGACGCCACCGGCGGGATCCGCGGCGAGCTGACCTCGCCGGAGCGGGCCGAGGAGTTCGTGGCCAGGACCGGCGCCGACATGGTGGTGGCGAACCTCGGCACCGAGCACCGGGCGTCGGCGGCCGACCTGCGCTACGTCCCGGAGGCCGCCCGGGCCATCTCGGAGCGGATCGGGCCGCGGCTGGTGCTGCACGGCGCCTCCAGCGTGCCGGTGGAGCAGCTCGCCGGGCTGTTCGGCGACGGCGTCTGCAAGGTGAACATCTGGACCATCCTGGAACGCGACACCAGCCCGCAGTTGCTGCGGGCGATGGTCGAGCACGCCGACCAGGTGGCCGGGCCGGAGGCTGCGGCGCTGGCGGCCGAGGGTCTGCTCGGCCCCACGGCTCCCGTGGCCGGTCGGGCCGACATCGCCTACTTCACCACGGCCTGGCGCCAGGAAGTGGTGCTGGCCGGCATGCGCGGCATCGTCGCGGCGTACCTTGACCTCTGGTACCGGTGAGAACTCCGGCCGCGAGCGAGGCGGAATCCGGCTCGTCCTGCTGCCGGCAGTCGCCCTCCGACGCCTCAACTAGTTAGGGTCCACCCATGGTGCTCGCGTCGTCCCCGAACGACCTGGATCTGATCGTCCGCGCCGCCTGGCTCTACCACGGCGACGGCCTCACCCAGGCCCAGGTGGCCAAGCGGTTGTTCGTCTCCCGGCAGACGGTCGGCCGGCTCCTCGAGGCTGCCCGCGCGCAGGGGGTCGTCCGCATCGAGATCGATGCCCGCTGCCTGTCCGCCCTCGACCTGGCCACCCGCCTTCGGGACACCTTCGGCCTCTCCGACGCGATCGTCGTACCGCGCGACGACGACACGCCCAAGCCGACCGGGCGGGTGAACGAGCGGGTCGCCTCAGCGCTGGCCGCCTACGTCCGCCGGTACCTGCACCCCGGTGCCGTGGTCGGAGTCGGTTGGGGCGACACGGTGGCGAGGGCGCTGTCGATGCTGGCGGAGGAGTCCCTCGAGGGCGTGACGCTGGCTTCAGCGGCCGGCTCGATCCAGGCCATCTCCCAATCGCTCGCCGGCGACCCGAAGGTGGCCCACCACCTCCGCGTGGTCCCGGCGCCCCTGCTGGTCTCCTCACCGGAGGCAGCGAGCATGCTTCGCGCCGAGCAGACCGTCCGGGAGGTGCTCGAGCTGGCGTCCTCGGCAACCGTCACCCTCACCGGGGTCGGCGCGGCCGGTCCGGGTGCCTCCGCCGTCCGCTCCCAGTTGCTGACCGAGGCGGAGGTGGCCTCCTACGCCGCGATGGGTGCTGTCGGGGACATGCTGGGGGAGTGGTTCGACGCCCACGGCCGGATCGTCTCCGAGGCGACCTCCAACCGGCGGATCGGCCTCAGCCTCGACCAGCTCCGCACCATGCCGAACGTCGTGGCCGTCGCCGGCGGCCGGGAGAAGGCCGAGGCCGTCCTCGGTGCTATCCGCGGCGGCTACATCAAGGTCCTGGTCACCGACGAGACGACGGCGGAGGAGCTGCTGGCCAAGGGCTCAGTGACCGCCGGGGCAGCCCGGGCGGTATCGCGGCCACGGCCGGCCGGAGAGGCGGCCAGGCGATGAACCGCAACCTGCTGCTGGCCATCGACGCCGGCGGCTCGCTGGTCAAGGCGACGACCTTCGACGTGGTCACCGGCCGGTCGCACACCGTCTCTGCTTCGGTGGCCCTGATCCGGCCGGCCCCGGGCCAGACCGAGCGTGACCTCGACGTGCTCTGGGCGGCCACGACCGCCTGCGTCCGCGGGGTGCTCGCCGAAGTGGCCCGCGGCCCGGAACGCATCCTTGCGGTCGGCTTCACCGGGCACGGCAACGGGCTGTACCTGGTTGACCGGAACGGCCTCCCGGCGCGGGCGGCCGTGATGGCAGCCGACACCAGGGCAGCGTCCGCTGTGCGCCGCTGGGCGGCCGCGGGGCTGGACGCCGAACTGCAGGCGCACAGCTGGAACGGGCTGTGGGCCGGCCAGCCAGGGCCGATCCTCTCCGCCCTGGCCAGAAGCGAGCCGGAGGTACTGGAGCGCGCCCACGCAGTGGTCTCCTGCAAGGACTACCTACGCGGGCGGCTGACCGGCATCGTCGCCACCGAGCTCTCCGACGCCTCAGCCGGCGGGTTGTACGACAACACCGCCTGGGCGGCCGGCCACGGCAGCCAGCCGCTCGACCTGAACGAACCGGCCATCGAGGCCTTCGGTCTGGCTGGCTTCCGGCGGCTGCTGCGCACCCCGATCGGTTCGGACTCGGTGGGCGAGGTGTCGGCGGAGGCGGCGAGGGAGACCGGGCTGCTGGCCGGGACACCGGTGGTGGCCGGCATGGTCGACAACGCCGCCCTGCACCACGGTTCCGGGGTGTTCGACGGCAGCGAGATCTGTGTCGGGGCGGGCACCTGGAGCGTGAACCAGGTGCTGGTGCCGGCGGCAGAGGCCACCATGGACTCGATCCTCGGCGCGATCCGGCCATCGGCGGCCAACATCGCCCTCGGCGAGATGGCGCTGCTGTGCGAGGCGTCCCCGACTTCGGCCTCCAACTTCGACTGGGCCCTGAACCGGGCCGTCGCCGGTACCACCAACACCGACCGTGCCGAAGGGCTGGACATCTACGCCGCCCGACTGGAACGCGAAGGGGCCCGGGCGCAGCGGCTCGACGACCCGATGTTCCTGCCGTTCCTCGACGGCAGCCGGGCCGACGCGGGTGCGCGCGGCGCCTGGGTCGGGCTGTCCTCCTCCAACGGGGAGGGCGAACTGCTCGGTGCCGTGGTCGAGGGCATCTGCCTCGAGCACCGCCGGCACATCGAGCGGCTGCAGGCTGCGCTGCCGAGCCGCCTTCCCGTCCGCCTCTCCGGCGGGGCGACCAAGTCGCCGGTCTGGTGCCAGCGGTTCGCCGACGTGCTCGGCGTCCCGGTGCAGATCTCTCCGGTCAGCGAGCTCGGCTCGGTGGCAGCCGCGGCCATCGCCGGCGTCAGCGTCGGCGCCTTCGCCGACGTACCGACCGGCGTCCGCACCCTGAACCCCTACTGGCGGGTCTTCGACCCCGACCCGGCCCGGGCCGACTTCGTCGCGACCCGCTACCAGCGCTACTGCGAAGTGGCCGAAGTGTTCGACCGCCTGCCCTGGGGCGAGTGAGCAGACAAACGCGAACCCGCGGGCGCCAGCCCCGGTGGAGGAGGAACCAGTGACCGGGATTCCGGCAACCCAGCACGCGATCCAGTACACCGGCGTCGACCGGTTCGAGCACAACGACCACAAGGCCGTTGACCCGATCGGACCGACCCAGCTGCTGCTGCGCGTCGAGGCCTGCGGCATCTGCTTCAGCGACACCAAGCTGCTGCACGCCTTCGAGAACCATCCGCGCAAGCTGCCGGTGATCGCCGGCCTCACCGCGGCTGAACTGGCCGAGATCCCCAGCTACCACCCCGACCTCGAGCCGACGGTCCCCGGCCACGAGCCGGTTGCCCGCGTGGTGGCCGCCGGTGCCGACGTCACCCACTTCCGGGTGGGCGACCGGGTGTTGGTGCAGGCCGACTGGCGGCACCTGCCGACAGCAGCCTCCAGCGGCGCTTTCGGCTACAACTTCGAGGGCGCCCTGCAGGAGTACGTCGTCGTCGACGAGCGGATGGTGGTCGCCGGCGGCGAGGAGTTCCTGCTCCGGGTGAGCGAGACGCCGTCGGCGGCAGCCGTGGCGCTGGTCGAACCGTGGGCCACGGTCGAGGCGGCCTACTCCCGGGCAGAACGCAACACCCTGAAGCCCGGCGGCCGGCTGCTGGTCGTCGCCGACCCCGGCGTCGCGGCGGGCGGGCTCGCCGGGCTGCTGGCGCAGGCCGACCCGGCCGGCATCAGCGTCGTCGGCATCGACCCGGCCCAGGTCGGCGCGGCAGCCGTGGCAGCCGAACTCGGCGGGTTGGCCCAGGGGTTCGACGACATCGTCTACTACGGCAGCGATGCCGACGTGATCGAGCAGCTCAGCGGGCTGCTGGGCAACGGCAGCCTGCTGTGCGTCGTGCTCGGCGGCCGCCGGCTGGAGCGGGCCGTGCGGCTCGACGTCGGCCGGGTGCACTACGACTTCGTCCGCTACATCGGCACCACCGGCGACGACCCGCAGGCGGCTTACCGGGAGATCCCGGCCAGCGGCGAGATCCGGCCCGGCGACCGGGTGGCGATCATCGGTGCCGCCGGCCCGATGGGACTGATGCACACCATGCGGGCAGCCGTCCTCGACGTGCCCGGCATCACCATCGACGCCACTGACCTCAACGACTCCCGGCTGCGCCACCTCGCCGAGGTGGTCGCCCCGGCCGCGGCCAGGCGCGGGGTGCCGGTGCGGGTGGTCAACTCGGCCAGCGAACCGCTGCAACCCGGCTACACCTACCTGACCTGCCTGGTCCCGGCTCCGGCCGTCCTGGCCCAGTCGGTGGACCTGGCCGGCGACGGGGCGATCGTGAACGCCTTCGCCGGCTTCGCCACCGGCACCCTCGCCGAGCTCGACCTGCAGCGGATCATCGAGCGCCACGTCTTCCTGATCGGCACCTCGGGTTCGGAGATGGCCGACCTGGCCAGCGTCCTGCAGAAGGTGGAGTCCGGTGTGCTGGACACATCCATCTCGCTCGACGCCGTCACCGGCATGGCCGGTTTCGGCGACGCGATCACCTCCGTGATCGAGCGGACCTCCGGCGGCAAGATCATGGTCTATCCCGAACTCCACGACCTCGGCCTGGTGCGGCTGGTGGACCTGCCCGACCAGCTGCCGGGGGTGGCCGCCCTGCTCGACGACGGCCGGTGGACCAGGGCTGCCGAGCAGGAACTGCTGGCGCCGGCTGCCGGGAGGGGGAGCCGGGGATGACCGACGAGACCGACGTGTGGGAGCAACCCGGTTTCGAGGACGGCCTGGACGCCATCGCCGTCGACCTGATCACAGCCCACATCCAGCAGATCTTCGCCGACCTCGACCCGCTCCAGCTGGTCGAGGCTGCCGGGCTGGACCTGTCGGCGGAGGACAGGCGGACGGTCGCCCACCTCATCGACAACGCCACGGTCGAGCTCGAGATCGACTTCAGCGGCGAGGGCGACCTCCCGCACGAGCACTGACGCCACCGAGGTGAGCGGATTCGCACTCTGGAGCGGCCGATCGGCCTGAATCAGGCCTCCGGGCCGATCCCGAGCGCGAATCGTCTCACCGGACCACCATCGCCAGGCCGCCGTAGGGCGGCAGCTCGACGGTGAAACCGCCGAGGTCGTCGACGTCGTCCACCTTGCGGCGGGTGCTCAGGTCGGTCACCCGGCCCTGCGGGATGTGCTCGGACTGCACCCGGCCACTGAGCTTGTCGGGGCCGAAGTTCAGCACCGTCACCTGCACCACGCCCGATTCCAGCCGGTTGACCATCACGAGCATGCTCCGGAACGGCACGTCGGGCACGTCCAGCAGGGTGGCTGTGGCGATGCCGCTGCGCTTGCGCACCTTCAGCACCTCGGCCAGCCGGGAGGCGAACGAGGTCGGGCTTGCCAGCTGGTCGGGCAACGAGCCGTACAACGCCTTCGCCAGCGGCATCCCCGAGGACGACTTCTTCGCGTCCGGGGCGCCGCCCATCAGGTCGTAGGCGCCCCGCTCGATCCAGCGGGTGTCGCCAGTGCTGATCAGGCCCTTCACCTTGCCGCGCTCCAGCGGCAGGGCGCCGACCAGGTCCCAGCCGGAGAGGGCGAACACGCCCGGCTGCCAGGCGTTGTACATGCACAGCAGCAGGTGGGCCTTGGCGATTCGCCGCGCGTCGCCGTCGCTGATCTCCTCGAGGTCGGTGATGCCGAGGCTGGCCGCCACCGCCGATGCCGTGGTGCAGGCGATCCCGTTCTGCACGAACAGGGCGTTGTACGGCCCAGCGTCACCGGTGAGCTTCTGCCGCATCGTCTCCCGCACGTGCTCGGCCAGCTGCGAGCCGGTGTACTCGTCGCCGCCCAGGGTGTACCGGTCGTCGCGGTGCGGCCCGGCGAAGTGCACCAGCTCGTAGGTGAGTTCGTCGTGGTTCTGCAGGGCGTGCACCAGCGACGCCGGGTCGACGCCGATCGCCAGGGCCTCCCGGAGCGTGAGCCGGAGGAACTCCGTGTCACCGGTGCACAGCGCGAAGTGGTAGGCCGGCCGGGTGACGAAGTCGTAGGACAGGTCCGGGCCGACGGCCCCCGTGGCCTTGATGTCGTCCATCGAAAGGTTCAGCTCCTGGAAGGTGAAACCGCCCACCTTCCGCACCATCGAGCCGATCAGCTGGTTCGCGGCCTGCGACAGGGGATGGCCCTCCGACCAGCCCGGGCCGGAGTCGAACGCCTTCTCCACGCCGAGGAAGCCGTTGGCGTCCAGCCGCAGGCCGCCGGAGCCGAGGTCGAGCAGGGAGTGCAGCGCATCCCCGATGACCAGCCGCATGCCGGCGAAGGTCGGGTCGAGCCAGTTGATGGTGGGCTGACCCTCCTTGAAGTAGTGCAGGTAGACCCACCGGCGCAGCACGCCCTTCCAGTCGTACACCGGGCGCGTGACCGACCAGTTGGTCTCCTTCACGCCCGGCTCGTAGAAGATCACCCGCTGCA
>CAYQXH010000110.1:6437-8398 GCA_964421325.1 uncultured Propionibacteriaceae bacterium | reverse complement strand
TACGACCAACCAGCCAACCTGTTCGTCGCCGGCTTCATCGGTTCGCCGGCCATGAACCTGATGACCGGTTCGGTGGTCGAGGGTGGCGTGAAGGTGGGCGACTACGTCGTCCCGGTCCCCCGCGATGTCCTGGCCAAGGTCACCGACGAGAAGACCCTGGTGCTCGGCATCCGTCCCGAAGCCTTCAAGATCGCGGAGGAGGGCATCGGTCTCGACGTCGACGTCGTCGAGGAGACCGGCGCTGACGCCTACGTCTACGGCACTCTCGCCGGCCTGAACACCGACGAGAAGATGACCGCCCAGCAGGTGGTTGCCAGGGTCTCGGCCCGGACGCCACCGCAGCGCGGCACCGTCGTCAAGCTGCTCCCGTCCGACCCCTCCAACATGCACGTCTTCTCCGAGAAGACGCAGGAGCGGTTGAGCGCCTGAGCAACCAGCCACGAGGGCCGGTCGGGGAAACCCGGCCGGCCCTCGTGCTGCCCCGACTGCGACTGCTGCCCGCGGTGCCCGGCATGCAAGAATGAGCGGTGCCCCGATTCCTCTCCTCGCGCCCGGACTCACGGCTGATCCCCTTGCCGTGGGAGGTTCCGCTGGCCGAGTGGCCGATCGAACACCTGGTGGCGCTGCCCCGCGGCATCTCCCGGCACGTCGTCCGCTTCATCAAGGTCGGCAGTTCGGTCTACGCGGCCAAGGAGGTCATCGAGGACCTGGCCATCCACGAGTTCCGGATGCTCACCGACCTCCACCGCACCGACACCCCTGCCGTTGAACCGCTGGCAGTCGTCACCGGCCGCACCGGCGTCGACGGTGCGCCGCTGGACCCCGTGCTGGTCACCAGGCACCTGGAGTTCTCGCTCCCCTACCGCTCCCTGTTCGCCCAGGGCGTGCGCCCGGACACGGTCGGCCGGCTCCTGGACGCGATGGTGGTGCTGCTGGCCCGGCTGCACCTGGTCGGGTTCCTCTGGGGCGACGTGTCGCTGTCCAACATCCTGTTCCGCAGGGACGCCGGGGAGTTCGCCGCCTACCTGGTCGATGCGGAGACCGCGGAGATGCACGAGACCCTGACTCGCGGCCAGCGCGAACACGACCTGTCGATCGCGACCACGAACCTGTTCGGTGAGTTCAGCGACCTGGAAGCCGGCCAGATGCTGGACGACTCCCTTGACCCGCTGAAGCTGGTCGAGTCGATCATCACCCGCTATCGCGAGCTCTGGGCGGAACTGACCGGCGCGGAGGAGTTCTCCGACCGGGAGGTCTTCCGGATCGAGAACCGGGTGCGGCGGCTCAACGCGCTCGGGTTCGATGTCGCCGAACTGGCGATCGACACCTCCGCCGACGGCTCCACGATCCGGATCCAGCCGAAGGTGGTCGACGCGGGCCACCACACCCGGCGCCTGCTCCGGCTGACCGGGCTCGATGTCGAGGAGCACCAGGCCCGCCGGCTGCTGAACGACCTGGACACGTTCCGAGCCCGCACCAACCAGAGCCACGTCGACGAGTCGGTGGTCGCCCACCAGTGGCTCACCCAGTGCTTCCAGCCGGTGGTCACAGCCGTCCCGCCGGAACTGCGCGGCAAGCGGGAGAGCGCCCAGATCTACCACGAGGTGCTGGACTACCGCTGGTACGCCTCCCAGCGGGAGAACCGGGAGGTGCCCCTGCTCGACGCCACCTGGGGCTACATCCAGGACGTGCTCCGGGCGCTGCCCGACGAGGCCATGACCGACACCCGGCCGATCGGCGACGATCGCCAACTCGCCAATCCGTTCGACCCGTCCCAGGGTTTCGTCGACGACGAGGGCCCCATGCCGGTGGACCCGTGGGAGCTGGAGGAGGAGCCCGAGACCAGGCCCGGCTTCCTCGACATCGAGGCCCTGCGCGCCGCCCGCAAGCCCACCTGAGCCCGATAGCCCACCCATCCCGGGACCCCACGGGACAGACCGAACCGCGCGAGCCGCGGCAGC
>CAYQXH010000110.1:0-6337 GCA_964421325.1 uncultured Propionibacteriaceae bacterium | reverse complement strand
GGGTCAAGCGGGGAAGGTCCCGACGTGAAGGGCGTCAGCCGTTCACGGAATAGACCGAACCGCGCGAGCCGCGGCAGCGGGTCAAGCGGGGAAGGTCCCGACGTGAAGGGCGTCAGCCGTTCACGGAATAGACTGCGCCGGTGAGTTTCCGCCTGTATGACAGCGCCCGGCGCCAGATCGTGCCCTTCGAACCGCTTCGTGCGGGCGAGGTCTCGATCTACCACTGTGGGCTGACCGTGCAGTCGGCCCCGCACCTGGGCCACATCCGCAAGGAGGTCGTGTTCGACGTCCTGCGCCGCTGGCTGACCTACTCCGGGTTGAGCGTCACCGTCGTGGCCAACGTCACCGACATCGACGACAAGATCCTGGAGAAGTCCGCCGAGGCAGGTGTCCCCTGGTACGCCCACGCCTACCGGTTCGAGCGCGAACTCCACACCGCTTACTCAGCCCTCGGCTGCCTGCCGCCCACCTACGAGCCGCGCGCCACCGGGCACATCCCGGAGATGCTGGAGCTCACCGCCGTCCTGATCGAGCGCGGCCACGCCTACGTCGCGGCCGACGGCTCCGGGGACGTGTACTTCGACGTCCGCGCCTGGCCGACCTACGGCGAACTGTCGGGGCAGCGGGTGGACGAGATGGAGGCGGCGGCCGACGCCGACCCGCGCGGCAAGCGCGACCCGCGCGACTTCGCCCTCTGGAAGGGCCACAAGCCGGAGGAGCCGGTGACCGCATCCTGGCCGTCGCCGTGGGGCCGCGGACGGCCGGGCTGGCACCTGGAGTGCTCTGCGATGGCCGGCAAGTACCTGGGCACGGAGTTCGACATCCACGGTGGCGGGATCGACCTGAAGTTCCCCCACCACGAGAACGAGCTCGCGCAGTCGAAGGCTGCCGGGCACCGGTTCGCGAGGCACTGGATGCACAACGCGTGGGTGACCGCTGCCGGGGAGAAGATGAGCAAGTCGCTCGGCAACGGCGCGCTGGTCTCCGAGGTCGTCAAGGCCTACCCTGCGCGGGCCGTCCGGCTCTACCTGCTGGCCCCCCACTACCGCTCGGCGATCGAGTTCTCCGACACGTCGTTGACTGAGGCGACGGCCCAACTCGCCCGGATCGACACGTTCCTGGAACGCGGGACCGCCGAGCTCGGGCCGATGATCGACCCGGCCACGACCTCGGCCCCGGCCCTGCCGGATGCCTTCGCCGACGCCATGGACGACGACCTCGGCACCCCCGGGGCGATGGCCGTGCTGTTCGACACCCTCAAGGACGGCAACAGGGCCGCCGACGCGGGCGACGAGGCCACCTTCGCTTCGGCCCATCGAGCCGTGCTGGCCATGCTGGGCGTCCTCGGGCTGGACCCGGCAGCGCCGGAATGGGCCGACTCGCGCGCAGCCGACGACCTGCGCCCGGTGGTGGACGGGCTCGTCACCGCACTGCTCGAGCAGCGCCAACAGGCAAGGACCCGGAAGGACTGGTCGGCGGCGGACGCCATCCGCGACCACCTGGCCGCCATCGGTCTCAAGGTCACCGACACCCCGACCGGCCCTCGCTGGTCGTTGGAGAACTAGGAGCGTCATGCCAGGAAACAGCCAGCGCAAGGGCGCCGTCCGCAAGAAGGGCAAGACCACGGCAGCAGGTTCCGGCGGACGCGTCCGCCGTGGCCTCGAGGGCAAGGGCCCGACGCCGAGGGCTGAGGACCGGCCCTACCACAAGGCCTACCGCTCGCGCGGCGCCGACGACCCGGCGAAGACCACCGGCCCCCGCGGGACCGCGTCCCGCAAGCCCGCCGGCGCGCGCGCCGGTGCCTCCTCCACGGCGGGGAGCGACTGGGTGATCGGCCGCAATCCGGTGCTGGAGGTGCTGCTGGCCGGACTGCCAGTGCGGCGCGCCTACGTCGCCGACGGCGTCGAGCGCGACGACCGGCTGCGCGACATCCTCAAGTACGCGGCCGAGCACAGCATCCCGTTGCTGCAGGCGACCCGCACCGAGCTGGACCGGTTGACCGGTGGTGGCGTGCACCAGGGCGTCGCCCTGCAACTGCCGCCGTTCGAGTACGCCGACCCCGAGGACGTCCTCGCGAACGCGCTCGACTCCGACACCCCCGGCCTGGTCGTGGCCTGTGACTCGATCACAGATCCCCGCAACCTCGGGGCGATCGTGCGCAGCGCTGCAGCCTTCGGGGCCCACGGCGTGATCATCCCGGAGCGGCGCTCGGCGCAGATGACGGCTGCGGCGTGGAAGACCTCAGCCGGTGCGGCCGCGCGGGTTCCGGTGGCCCAGGTCACGAACCTCAACCGGACCCTGAAGGCCTACGCCAACGCGGGCTTCACCGTGGTCGGGCTGGCCGGGGAGGGCGAGATCGACATCGCCGGCTTCCCGGGGATCGACGGCCCGGTCCTCGTGGTCGTCGGCTCCGAGGGCGAGGGACTGGCCCGGCTGGTTCGTGAGAACTGCGACATGCTGGTGCACATCCCGATCCAGTCCGGAGTGGAGTCGCTGAACGCCAGCGTTGCCGCAGCCATCGCGCTGTACGAGATCGGTCGCGCACGCGCCTGATCTCTTCCTGAGTTCGCGGCAAGCCGCGAACGATACGACGAGATCGGTCGCGCACGCGCCTGACGAAGGACCCACCGTTCAGGAGCAGGTCGCCCGCGCGACAGGTGGCGTTCAACCCGGTCCCCTACCTTGGCACCAGCAGTAGCCCGCCGAGGCCGAAGGGATCGCGACTTGTCCTTGCAGGTGATGCTGATCGCCGCGTACGACTCCCAGCTGAAGTGGGTGCTGAACTTCGCAGCCGAGTTCAGCGCGCAGGGGTGGCAGTACACGGTGGTGGTTCCCTCCGACATCCGCAGCGCGCTGTCGCCGGCCCAGCTGGCAGCTGCCGGGAACGTCGCGATCCTCCGGATCCCGTGGCAGGACATGCTCCAGCTCGCCCGACGGATGGACTGCGTCGTGCTGGCCGTCCAGGGGCCGCTCGTCGCCCGGTTCACCGACGAGCTGGAGCTGCTGCGCCGCGCATCCCCGAGCACCCACGAGCCGGTGGTGGTGACCGGCTGGGTCGGCATCATCATCGAGAAGCTGGTGGCCGGGTACCTCGATCGCGCCGGCTCGGACGTGATCGCCGTGAACTCGGCGGACAACCTGCGCGGCTTCACCGAGACCGGGCGCAGGCTCGGCATCCCGCCGGACAACCTGTTCCTCTCCGGCCTCCCGCTGCTGCCGGCCCGGCCGGCACCACCGGCCACCGGCCCGATCCGAACCATCCTGTTCGCCGACCAGCCCACCGTCCCGGACGCCCGCTGGGATCGCGCCTACCTGTACCTGCGGCTGCTCGAGTACGCCCGCACCCACCCCGCGCGCACGGTGCTGCTCAAGCCCAGGCACCGGCCCGACGAGGGCACCTTCCACGTGATGCAGGACCACCCCGAGAACGTCCTGGCCATGCTGGGCGAGGTGCCACCGAACTTCGCCGTCACCTACGACAGCGTCACCGGGCTGCTGGACTCGGTGGACCTCATGCTCACCGTCTCCTCCACCGCCGGCCTCGAGGCGATCGGTCACGGCGTGCGGACGGTCTTCGTGGCCGACCTCGGCATCCACGAGAAGCACGGCAACCAGGTGCTGGTGGCCTCCGGGCTGGTCGCCACCTTCGACGACGTCCTCGCCGACCGGATCCCGGTGGCGGACCCGGAGTGGCTGGCCGACGTGTTCGTCGGCGACGGTCCGCGCCCCGTGGCCCGGATCGTCCAGCGGGTGACCGAGTTGACTGCCGTTGCACCGGCCGCTCGACCCGGACGGGTGGTGGCCGCCGGACCCTACCTGAGCGGCCGGGTGTCCATCCGGCGGCACCGGCAGGGGCTGCCGGCGATCGCCCGCGACCCGGCCGAGAGCCCTTCGGCCTCGAGGTGGCTGCTGCCCTGGCTGGTGCCGCTCGTGCGTCGCGGCCACCTGGTGTTGCGGGCCGTCCTGCCGACGAGCTGGTACCAGGCGGCGCTGCGCACCTGGCGGCGGGTCAGCATTGGCTGACCCGGTGGCCTCAGCCTTCCGCGACCGCCTTGACCAGCGCGGCGTTGAAGGCCGGCAGGTCCCGGGGGCTGCGGCTGGTGAGCAGGTTGCCGTCGACGACGACTTCCGCGTCCACCCAGTTGGCGCCGGCGTTCTTCAGGTCGGTCGAGATCCGGGTGGTCGAGGTGAGCGTCCGGCCCTTCACAGCGCCGGCCTCGATCAGGATCCAGGGACCGTGGCAGATCGAGGCCACCGGCTTGCCGGCGTCCATGAACGCCTTGACGAAGGCGATCGCCTTAGGGTTGGTGCGGATCTTGTCCGAGTTCAGCGTTCCGCCGGGCAGGACCAGGGCGTCGTAGTCGTCCGGGTTCGCCTCGTCGAGGGTGAGGTCGACGTCGAAGTCGTCGCCGCGGTCCCAGTCGCCGATCAGGGCCGTGATGGTGCCGGGTTCCTCCGACACCAGGACGGGTTCGGCCCCAGCGCTCGCCAGCGTCGCCCACGGGTCGGTGAGCTCGGGCTGCTCGACGCCGCGCTTCAGCAGGAACGCGACCTTCTTGCCACTCAGATCTGTCATCAGGATGCTCCTTAGGTCTCCTTCTGACCCTACCCAAAACGCCGAGGGCCAGCGTTGTCGCCGAGGGCCAGCCCCTGGGGGGTGGCTCTCGACCGTAACGCTGGCCCTCGGCGGTTGGGGGGCCGGGGGGACGGGACGCAGGGGCATCCCGTCCGGACGGCTACACGCCGAGCTTCGAGCGCCGGAGGAGCTCGCCGTCGGTGTAGTTGGCTCCGGGGACGTGGCCGGGCAGCGGCACGATCCGGGTGTGGATGGCGTCGATGATCCACTCGGCCTGCGGGAAGAACAGGTCTTCCAGCTCCGGGGCCGGGGTGATGTGGTTCCGGGCGCCGACGACGACGACCGGGGCATCGAGGGCGTCGAAGGCCAGGTTCTGCACGTCCGCTGCGACCGTCTGCAGGAAGGACCCGCGGACGACCGCATCGGAGGCCAGCACCAGGCGTCCGGTCTTCTTCACCGAGTCGACCAGCTTGGTGTAGTCCAGCGGTGCCACGAACCGCAGGTCGATCACCTCGGCGCTGATCCCGTACTTCTCGGCGAGGGTGTCGGCAGCCTCCAGCGCGCGGTAGAGCGTGGCGCCGAGCGTCGCGATGGTCACGTCGGTGCCCGCGCGGCGGATCGCCGGCTCCCCCTCCGGGGTCTCGTAGTAGCCCTCCGGGACCCCGTCGGCCTCGAACTTCTCGCCGATGTCGTACAGCAACTGGGACTCCATGAAGATCACCGGGTCCGTGCCGGAAAGGGCGAGGTTCAGCATGCCCTTGGCGTCGGTCGGGGTGGCCGGGAAGTACACCTTCAGGCCCGGGATGTGCGCCACCAACGCCGCCCAGTCCTGGGAGTGCTGGGCGCCGTACTTGTTGCCGACGCTGACCCGGACGGTCAACGGCATGGTCAGCAGGCCCGCCGACATCGACTGCCACTTGGCCGCCTGGTTGAAGATCTCGTCACCGGCGCGGCCGAGGAAGTCGCAGTACATCAGTTCGACGACGGCGCGGCCGCCGGAGAGGGCGTAGCCGACCCCGGCGCCGACGATCGCAGCCTCCGAGATCGGGGAGTTGAACAGCCGCCGGTAGGGCAACAGCTCGGTGAGCCCGCGGTAGACGGCGAAGGCGCCGCCCCAGTCGCGGTTCTCCTCGCCCCAGGCGCACATGGTCGGGTCGACGGCGAAGCGGTGGGCCATCGCCTCGAACAACCCGTCGCGGAACTGGTACATCTTCACCTTCGAGACCGGCTTGCCGTCCGCGTCGGTGGCCGTGCGGGTCTTCTTGGCGATGGACTTCACCCGGGCGTTCTCTGCGAGCGGCTCGAGCAGCTCCGGCTCACCCTGGCCGAAGGCCTCGATGTGGCCGTTGGAGAGCATCTTGGACTCGATGTAGGCTGCGTCGACCCGTTCCAGGTCATCGCTGGAAGCAAGGGTCAGCACCTTGGTCAGCCGCTCGACGAGCCGGGCCCGCAGGTCGTCCACCTCGCCGCGGCCGAGCACCTTCTTCGCGACCAGGAGGTCGGCGAAGCTGGTGATCGAGTCGGCAGCCTCCCAGGCCTCGATCTCCTCACGGGTGCGGTAACTGGACGCATCCGAAGGGGAGTGGCCGGAGATCCGGTAGGTGATGGTGTCCAGCAGGACGGGGCCGCGTCCGGCCAGGAGCAGCTCCTTCTTGCGGGCGATCGCGTCCGCGACGGCGAGCGGGTCGTAGCCGTCCACCCGCTCTGCGTGCATGGCTTCGGGGTTCACGCCGGCGCCCACCCGGGCGAGCATGTCGTAGC
>CAYQXH010000109.1:0-8534 GCA_964421325.1 uncultured Propionibacteriaceae bacterium | reverse complement strand
CGGGCGAAGATCAGCATGGCCTCGAAGTTCTCCACCTCGAGGATCCGGGTCAGCGCGTCCAGCTTCTGCGCCGGCGCCACCCGCAGGTAACGCTGCGTGGTGGTGGCGACCGTCGTGGTCTTGGTCTTGATCGTGATCTCGACCGGGTCGACGAGGTAGCGCTTGGCGATCTTGCGGATCTGGGCCGGCATGGTGGCTGAGAACAGCGCCACCTGCTTGTCGTCCGGGGTGCCGGACAGGATGGTCTCGACGTCCTCGGCGAAGCCCATCTTGAGCATCTCGTCGGCCTCGTCGAGCACGAGGAAGCGGATCTGGCTCAGGTCGAGCGTGCCCTTCTCCAGGTGGTCCATGATCCGGCCGGGGGTACCGACGACGACCTGGACGCCGCGGCGCAGTGCGCTCAACTGGACGCCGTAGCCCTGGCCGCCGTAGACCGGGAGCACGTGCAGCCCGGGCAGGTGCGAGCCGTAGCTGGCGAACGCCTCGCACACCTGCAGCGCCAGCTCCCTGGTCGGGCACAGCACGAGGGCCTGGGGTGCCTTCTGGGACTGGTCGAGCCGGGAGAGGATCGGCAGCGCGAAGGCTGCGGTCTTGCCGGTGCCGGTCTGCGCGCGACCGACCACGTGCCGGCCCTCCAGCAGCGGCGGGATGGTCGCTGCCTGGATCGCGGTTGGTGCCTCGTACCCGAGATCGCGCACCCCCTTCAACACCCGGTCGTCGAGACCGAGTTCGCTGAACCGGGGGATTGGGAGTTCGTCCTGGGGCTGATCCACCTGCGAAGTCTAGTGATCGGGCAGGCCGTAGGCGAACGGGAGCGGTCAGGCGAAGCGACGTCCGGGCGCCGTACTGATCACCATGGTGCCCGCCAGGTGGTCGTAGACGGTGCGGCCGTCGCCGAGGAAGAGGGTCACCACATAGGCGACCGGGACGGCCATCGAGAGGACGGCGCCGATCTGCGCGTCGATCCCGCCACCGCCGGCCAGCGCGATCGCGGCAAGGTGCCCGAGGGTCCACGGCACCCCCAGCTTGAGCAGGTTCCGCAGCAGGGACCGTTGCCAGCTGAGCCGGCTCCCGGTCGGGTCCACCCGCACCCGCAGGCCGAGTTTCAGCTTGCCCGGGGTGGCCTCGTACCGGCCGCACTCCAGCATGGTCAGCGCCACGGTCACCGGCAGGACGACCAGGACCAACCCGAGCAGGTTCAGCGCCAGCGGACCGAGCACCGGCGTCCGTCCGGACAGGTAGAGCGGCACCCCCACCGCTGCCACCACCAGCGCCCAGGCCAGCGCGAGACCGAGGTCGATCAGGCCGGCGAGGAGCCGTTGGCGCGGGGTGCTGGTCACCATGGAAGGTTAACGCCGGGCACCCGGGTTGCTGCGCAGGCGCCCGGCGCCGGTTATCCTGCACCGATGTCGGAGTTCCACATCGTCGAGGCCCGGCCGCGCTCCGACTGGGCCTACGACCGGCTGCACGCGCTCGACGTGGCCGTCACCGAGGAGTTGCTCGGCGAGGACCAGTCGGTCTCCCCGGACTGGTACCGCGCCTCGTACGCCGACGAGCGAACCGCCCGGAAGGGCCTGCTGTTCGCCCTGCCCGGGCCGGCTCCTGCGGATGCGGAGCCGGGTCGCTTCGGCCTGCCGGAGGCCCCGCTGGAGCCGGTCGAGCCACTCGGCTCCGTCGAGTTCGTCCTCCCCCGCCTGGACAACCTGCACCTGCTGGACGACACCTGGCTGCAGGTTGCGGCCGGTGCGCGCCGCCGCGGCATCGGCACAGCGCTGTGGCGCGAAGTGGTCCGGATCGCCGCGGCGGAGGACCGGGAGACCATCATCGCGTGGAGCCACCACCTGGCCGGTGCCGTCAGCCTGCCGGAACGGGTGATCCCGCCGACCGGCGCCGGCCACCTGCCCGTCGACCGGGCCACCAGGTTCGCCCGGTCGCTCGGCCTCTCGCTGGCCCAGGTGGAACGGGAGTCGAGGCTCCCGCTGCCGGTGGATCCGGCCCTGCTGGCCGAGCTCCGGGAGTCGGCCGAGGCGAAGGCGTACCCGGCCTACGAGGTCGTGTCCTGGCTCGGACCAACTCCCGAGGAGCACCTCGACCGGGTCGCCGAGCTGAACCGGGCATTGTCCACCGATGCTCCGACCGGGGACCTGGACTTCAAGGAGGAGGCGTGGGACGCCGAGCGGGTGCGCCACTCCGACGAGCGGGCGCACCTGACCGGGCACTCGGTGACGACGATGGCGATCCACGCCGCCACCGGGGCCGCCGCCGGCCTGACCCTGATCCACGTCCACCACGCGCACCCGCACCGGCCCGAGCAGTGGAACACCGTCGTCGCCGAGAGCCATCGGGGGCACCGGCTGGGGCAGCTGATCAAGACCGTCAACCTGCAGCAGCTGGCGGCGTCCGACCCGCAGGCGCGTTACGTCGAGACCTGGAACGCCGGCGAGAACAACCACATGCTGGCGATCAACACCCGGATGGGCTACCGCCTGCACTCGGTGCACGGCGCCTGGCAGCTCCGGCTCCCGGCTCAGACCGCCTCGGCGCCCTTCAGCAGGCCGTAGAGGACGGTGTTCACCGGCACCGGGACGCCGGTCTCGCGGCCGAGCCGGATCATCGTGCCGGCGAAGCTGTCGACCTCGGTCGGGCGTCCGGCGAGGGCGTCCTGGGCCATCGAGGTGTAGTTGTCCGGGCCGAGCCCGTCCAGCACGTCCAGCCACCGGTCCACGTCCGCCTCGCCGAGGCTGATGCCGCTGGCGTTGGCCACGGCGATGACCTCCCGCTGAGCCGCGATCATCACGTCCCTGGCCGGCTGCCCGCGGGTCTGCAGGACCCGGTAGGGCGCCCTGATGACGGCCGAGACCTGGTTGACGCCCACGTTGATCAGGAACTTCCACCACAACTCGTGGAGCATGTCGGTGGGCACGCTGTGGTCGATGCCTGCCCGGTCGAGCACCCCGGCCACCCACTGCACCCGGTCGGCCAGGGGGCCGGGGTTGGCCGGCTCGCCGAAGATGATCCGGCCGAGGGACGTGTAGCGCACCTCCCGACCGGCCCGGACGGCGTCGATGCCGACGCAGATCGCGTGCAGGACGATCGCCTCCGGGAAGGCAGCAGCCAGCTGCTGCTCGCTGTCGATCCCGTTGAGCAGGCTGAGCAGGACGGTTCCGGTCGACACCGACGGCCGCAGGGACTCGATCGCAGCCCCGAGCTGGGTCTGCTTCACCGCGATGATGACGAGGTCGGCCGGCAGGTCGTCTGCCAGCAACGGGAAGTGGTGGGCCCGGCCGTTGACCACGGTCGGCTCCGAGCGGTAGCGGGCCAGCCGCTCACCGTCCGCGACCACCCGGAGGTCGGCACCGGAGTCGAGGAACCGGCTCGCGTACGCCGCCCCGACCGCGCCGAGGCCGACCAGGTGGATCCGGGGCATCAGTCGCCCAGCGGGCCGAACTTGACCCCGCGGGCCGCCAGTTCGGCCTCCCCGCCGTCCTCGGCCGTGAGCACCCAGACCCCGGCAGGGGTGACGGCGATCGTGTGCTCCCAGTGGGCGGCGAGCGAGCCGTCCCTGGTCATCACGGTCCACTCGTCGTCGAGGGTGGCGGTTTCGGCCGACCCGATGGTCACCATCGGCTCGATCGCCAGGCAGATGCCCTTGGTCAGCAGCTCGCCGCGTCCGCGACGGCCGAGGTTGGGCACGTCGGGTGGCTGGTGCATCTCGCTGCCGATGCCGTGCCCGGTGTACTCGGCGACGATGCCGTACCCCTTCTTGTGGGCACGGATCGAGGTCTCCACGGCGTGGCCGATGTCACCGATGCGACCGCCGATCCGGGCTGCGGCGATTCCGGCCCACATCGCCTGCCTCGTGGTCTCGCTGAGCGCTGCCGCAGCCTCGGACAGCTCGCCGACGCCGATGGTCACGGCCGAGTCGCCGTGCCAGCCGTCCTTGTGGACCCCGAAGTCGACGCTGACCAGGTCACCGTCGGCCAGCACCCGGTCGCCGGGGATGCCGTGGACGATCACCGAGTTCACCGAGATGCAGGTGACCGCTGGGAACGGTGGCAGCCCGAAGCCGCCGCCGTAGCCCAGGAAGGACGAGGTGGCACCGGCGGCAGCGATGTGCTCGCGGGCGACGCCGTCCAGCTCGGCAGTGGTGACACCCGGGCGGGCAGCCTCGCGCACCGCCGCAAGCGTGCGGCCGACGATCAGTCCGGCCACCCGCATCCTGCGGATCTGCTCGGCGGACTTGAGTTCGATACCGGTCCGGCGACGCATCCTCAGCCGAGCTTGGCGTCCAGCGCCGAGGTGATGCGACCGGACACCTCTTCGATGCTGCCGATGCCGTCGACCTCGACCAGCAGGTCACGGTCGCGGTAGGTGGCCAGCAGCGGGTCGGTCGCCTCGGTGTAGATGACCATCCGGGCGCGAATCGTCTCGGCGTTGTCGTCCTCGCGGCCCTCGAGCTCTGCCCGCTTCAGCAGCCGGTCCACCAGCACGTCGGTGTCGGCCACGAGGGAGATGACGGCGTCGATGTGCTTGCCCGTCCGCTCGAGCACCTTGTCGAGCGCGAGCACCTGGCCCTCGGTGCGCGGGTAGCCGTCCAGCAGCCAACCGTCCGCGGCATCGTCGTGGGTGAGCCGGTCGGCGACGATCGCGTTGGTGATCTCGTCGGGCACATAGCCGCCGGCGGCCATGATCCGGGACACCTCGACACCGAGCGGGGTCCGGTCCTTCACATTGGCCCGGAAGATGTCACCGGTGGAAATGGCCGGGATGCCGTAGTGGGCGGCGATGCCCACAGCCTGGGTTCCCTTCCCGACACCGGGAGGGCCCATGATCAGCAGTCTCATCTGAGGAATCCTTCATAGTTTCGTTGTTGCAACTGGCTTTGGATCTGCTTCACGGTATCGAGCCCCACCCCGACGATGATCAGGATGGACGTACCGCCGAAGGGGAACTCGTTCTGGGTACCGAGCAGGAGGAAGGCGATCGCAGGGATCAGGGCAACGATGCCGAGGTAGGTCGCCCCGGGCGCGGTCAGCCGCGACAGGACGTGGGCGAGGTAGCGCTCGGTGGGTCCACCGGCCCGGACGCCGGGAATGAAGCCGCCGTACTTCTTCATGTTGTCGCTGACCTCTACCGGGTCGAAGGTGATCGAGACGTAGAAGTAGGCGAAGAAGACGATCAGGGCGAAGTAGACCCCGTTGTAGACCCAGCTGCCGTTGGTCAGGTTCGTGGCGATCCAGTTGGAGACCAGGTTGGGGTTCTCAGCCGTCCCGGGCTGGAACTGGGCGTAGAGCACCGGCAGGTACAGCATCGAGGAGGCGAAGATGACCGGGATGACACCGGCCTGGTTTACCTTGATCGGGATGTAGGTGCTGGTGCCGCCGAGCAGCCTGCGGCCGACCATGCGCTTGGCGTACTGCACGGGGATCCGTCGTTGCGCCTGCTCCATGAAGATGACGCCGAGCATCACGGCGAGGCCGATGGCGAGGACGACGGCGAACACGAACCAGCCCTGGGCGCCTTCGCGGCTCTCCTTGATCGCCCAAAGGGATGCCGGGAACTGGGCGGCGATCTGGGTGAAGATCATCACCGACATGCCGTTGCCGACGCCGCGGTCGGTGATCAGCTCACCGAGCCACATGATCACGCCGGTGCCCGCCGTCATGGTGAGGATCATCACGATGATCGGGAAGACGCTCTTGTCGTAGACCAGGTCGAGCGAGCAGCCCTGGAAGAGCTGGCCGTTGATGGCGAGGGTGACGAAGGCTGTGGAGTTCAAGACGGCGAGGACGAGCGTCAGGTACCGGGTGTACTGGGTGATCTTGGCCGTGCCGGAAGCGCCTTCCTTCTTCAGCGCTTCGAGCCGCGGGATGACCACGGTGAGCAGCTGCAGGATGATGCTCGCTGTGATGTAGGGCATGATCCCCAGCGCGAAGATCGCCAGCTGGAGCAGGGCCCCGCCGGAGAACAGCTGGATCATCTGGTAGAGGCCGGCAGCGTCGCCGGAGGTGGCCTGGGCCCGGCACTGGTTGACGTTGACGATGTTCACGTTCGGGGTCGGGATGACCGAGCCCAGCCGGAAGATCGCCAGGATGGCCAGCGTGAACAGGATTTTCTTGCGCAGGTCAGGCGTCCGTAGCGCATTCGCGAAGGCGGAAAGCATGAAGAGGACCTACTCCTTACTCTGCGTGGGTACTGCATGACCACAGCCCCGGTAGCCGCCGCAGCGCTGAGCGCGTGGCAACCCGGCAAACTCTATCAAGGCAAGCCCCGGATACGCGCATCGACTGCCGCCCTCGTCGACCGCTCCCCCGCGTCCTCCGGCCCTCCCGCTCCCGAACCCGGCCCTTGCTCCCGAAATTCCGGGAGCGACGGCTCGGATCGGGAGCGGGAACGGTTGGACGGTGCGTCTGAGGGCGCCACGCAACCGCGGATTCCGGCCGGACGTGCCTGTTCGAAAGCAGCCTCGATCCTGCGCCGCAGTGCCCGTGGGTTGCCGAGATCAGCCCAGTCCCACCGGACCACACCCCACCCCGCTTCTCGCAGCCTGGCCTCCCGCCGCTTCTCCCGCATCACCGCCTGCGCCACCTCGTCCCGCGTCCCCTGGTACTTGACCTGACCGTCGAACTCACCGAGCACGCCGAACTCCTCCCAACAGAAGTCCGAACGCGCCAGCCAGCCACCCAGTCCGTCGAAGACGTTGAGCTGCAGTTGGGGCATGGGCAGCCCGGCATCAGCCATCCGGACCCGACTCACCGACTCACCGACACTCTCGGACCTGCCGTCGGCAAACTGCAGGGCTGCCCGTGCAGTGATCACCCCGCGCCGCCTCGTGGCTCTGGAAAGGATGTCCGCAAGGACCAGGGGGTCACCCCCAAGATGCAGGGCAGCATCCAGGACGGCGACGGCCCGCTCGAAGTCCAGGCTGCACGCGAGGTCAATCGCTGTGCGCTCGATCGATGTCGCCATGAGGCCATCGACCTCGACCACCTCTCGGTCCGTCAGTGGCGCCGTCCTGACGTGGAGGTAGCGCCGCCGTGACCCGTGACCCTGCGAGCGCCGGACCACGGTCACCCGCCCAAGCATCGACTCCCAGCTCGGCAGGCCGTGCAGGACGCCCGCGCTGACGTGGCTCAGGACGGTTGCCTCACCGAGAAGGGGGACGGTGCCTTCGATCAGTCGTCGATGTCGGTCAAGGGCGCTGGCGGGCGGCGCGTCGGCGTAGGCACCGTGTCGCACCACAACGAGTTCGCCGGCCCTTGCCATGCGCGTACGCACCTTCGGAGACTGCCCGGCAGCGTCCAACTGGCGGGTTCGCTTGACGCTCATCACCCGAGTCCACGACCATCAGGACGCGCTCGGCAATGGCTGGCCGAGGATCGACAACACCTCTGGCGATACTGCCAACACCGTCCACCCCGTTCGTCCACCCACCCCGCCAGCCTCGCGCCCCGCCCGGCCGCACCCTCCTGCTCCCGAAACGCGCCTTTGCTCCCGGAATTCCGGGAGCGAAGGCGCGTTTCGGGAGCGGGAACGGTCTGAGGGCGGGAGCGGTGGTGGCGTGGGACGCAGAAGGCCCCCGGCAGCGCCGGGGGCCTTGCTTGCTCAGGGAGCGATCAGAGTTCGGTGACGCTGCCGCCGGCCTTCTCGATCTTGGCCTTCGCGGACGCGGAGAACGCGTGCGCGCTGACCTTCAGGGCGACGGTGAGGTCACCGTTGCCGAGGATCTTGACCAGTTCGCCATCGCGCACCGCACCCTTGGCGAGCAGGTCGGCGGGGGTAACCTCGCCGCCCTCGGGGAACAGGTCCTCGAGCCGGGCCACGTTGACCACCTGGTACTCGACGCGGAACGGGTTGGTGAAACCGCGAAGCTTGGGCAGCCGCATGTGCAGCGGCATCTGCCCACCCTCGAAGTTCTCCGGGGTGTTCTTGCGTGCGCCGGTGCCCTTGGTGCCCCGGCCGGCGGTCTTGCCCTTGGAGCCCTGACCGCGACCCACACGGGTCTTCGCGGTCTTGGCGCCCGGGGCAGGACGCAGGTGATGAACTTTCAGTGCCATATCACTCGACCTCCTCGACGGCGACCAGGTGGGGAATGGCAAGGACCATGCCCCGGATCTCCGGACGGTCCTCCTTCACCACGACGTCACCGATGCGCTTCAGACCCAGCGAACGCAAGGTGTCGCGCTGACTCTGCTTACCACCGATCCCAGACTTGACCTGGGTGACCTTCAGCCTTGCCACCAGTGCCGTCCCTCCTCGCGAGCCCGCAGGATCGCCGCAGGGGTGACTTCCTCGACCGTGAGCCCACGGCGCTTGGCCACCGACTCCGGGTCCTCGAGGCTGCGCAGTGCGGCCACCGTGGCATGGACGACGTTGATCGCGTTGTCCGAGCCAAGGGACTTGGCCAGCACGTCGTGCACGCCCGCGCACTCCAGGACGGCCCGCGCCGAGCCACCGGCGATGACGCCGGTACCCGGAGAAGCCGGACGGAGCATCACGACACCGGCGGCCTTCTCGCCCTGCACCGGGTGGGG
>CAYQXH010000108.1:0-8620 GCA_964421325.1 uncultured Propionibacteriaceae bacterium | reverse complement strand
CTCGCTGGAGATCGGCGCGAATTCGGGACTGCCGGTCAGCACCGTCCTGGTCTGAGGGGCTGACCCGATGTACACGCCGATCATCGCGACGCTCGGCTACGTGGTCGCTGGCGGCAAGGTGCTGCTGGTGCACCGCGGTCGCGCCGGCGACACCCATGCCGGCAAGTGGAACGGCCTTGGCGGCAAGCTCGAACGCGACGAGGACATCGTCACCTGCCTCCATCGGGAGCTGCGCGAGGAGGCCGGCATCACGGTCACCTCTGCCCGGCTCCGCGGCACCGTCTCCTGGCCCGGCTTCGGCGTCGGCGGCGAGGACTGGTTCGGCTTCATCTTCCTCGTCGACGGCTTCGAGGGCACGCCCCCGGCAGCCAACGAGGACGGGCCCCTGGCCTGGCACGACGTCGACCAGCTGGGCCGGTTGCCCATGTGGGCCGGCGACCGACACTTCCTGCCGCTGGTCTTCGGTGACGGCCCGGTGTTCCACGGCCTGCTGCCCTACGTGGACGGGGAACCGGGCAGCTGGAGCTACACCGAAGCCTGATCCACCGCTAGCGTGTGCGCATGATCGGCCTCCCGTTCGCCGGCAACGGCCTGGTGCACGGCCTGTTCATGGGCCTGGGCATCGTGGCGGGCCTTGCCCTGTTCGCGTGGGAGCTCCGCCGCCGGGGCCTGAACGACGACCGGCTGTGGGTGGTGGCCGGCACCAGCCTCGCCCTCGGCGGGGTCGCCTCCCGCATCGGGACGTGGTGGCAGCAACTCGATCCCGCCCAGAACCAGTCCATCCTGCAGTGGTGGAGCGATGGCAACCGCAGCGTGTTGGCAGCGCTCGTCGGGGCCTGGCTCGGCGTCCACGTCGGGAAGCTCATCACCGGGTACAAGGCCTCCACCGGCGACCTGTTCGCGCCCGCAGTGGCCCTGGCGATGGTGATCGGCCGGATCGGCTGCCTGCTCACCGAGCTGCCCGGGCACCCGACCGGCGGTGGCTGGGGGATCGTGCTCACTCCGGAGCAGGCTGCGCTCATCGGTGGCCCGGCCGGCGTCGGGCTGCACCCGACGTTCGCCTACGAGATCGTCTTCCAGGCTGTGGCGTTCGCCTGGCTCTGGCGCAACCGGGACCGGCTGCCCCGACCCGGTGACCTGTTCATCGGCTACGTCACCGGCTACGCGCTGTTCCGGTTCGGAGTCGAGTTCCTCCGGGCGAACGAGCAGGTCTGGTTCGGGCTCACCCGACCCCAGTGGTTCCTGCTCTGCTCCCTGCCGCTGCTGACCTGGCGCGCCAGCCGCATCTGGTGGCCGCGGCCAGCGTCCGCCCCAGCCGTCCCGGCGACCATTGGAGGCCAACGTGACTGACCAGCAACCGCCCCAGGAGCATCCCGACTTCCAGCCGCCGGGCGTGCAACCGCCTCCGCCGCAGCCCGGTCAGCAGTACCCGCCGCCACAGCAGCCGCCACAGCAGCCTCCGGCGCAGGCGTGGATCGCGCCGCCCCCACCGCCGAAGCACGGTCGCGGCTCGATCTGGCTGGGCATCGGGATCACCGTCGCCAGCCTGCTGGCCTGGTGGGGGGCCACTGCCGCCGTCCCGTACGACAGCCCGATCGCCGCTGCCATGAATGCGCTGATCCTGGTGCTGCCGTTCGCCCTGGTGCTGGCCGGCATCGTGCTGGCCGCGATCCCGCGGACGACCCGCACCGGCGCCGGCATCCTGATCGGCATCGGCGCCGGGATCCTGATCGCCGGGGGCCTGTGCATCGCCCTGCTCGCCACCTTCGGCGGCTGAACCCGAACCCTGCCCGCCAGCACCGAACGAGAGAAGCCCGTGACGAACCTGCTCAACACCCCGACCCGTGCGATGACCCTCGGACCGGGCCAGCCGCTGCGCGGTGACCGGATCCACGCCTACGTCACTGCGTTCTGCCCGGAGTGCCACGAGCCGGACGCCGACCTCGCCGGGGTGCAGCGGCTGTCCGGGATGCTGGTCATCCGGGACGACCGGGTCTGGCTCGAACGTGTCTGCCGGGTCCACGGCATCGTCACCACCATGTACGACGAGGACCCGAACATCCTCCGGTACCTGGAGCAGTGGCGGGCACCCACCAAGGTGCACACCCCGGACCAGGCCGACAACTTCCGCCCGATCCCGGAGGCCTACGCCTACGGGTTGCCGGCCTTCCAGACCCAGCACACCTGCATCCTTCTGCAGGACGTCACCGAGCACTGCAACCTCAGGTGCCCGACCTGCTTCACCGCCTCCGGCCCGCAGCTGACCGGGGTGGCGCCGCTGGCCGACATCCTCGCCAACGTCGACGCGAGGCTGTCGCGAGAGGCGGGCCGGCTGGACGTGCTGATGCTGTCCGGCGGCGAACCGACGCTGTACCCGCAGCTCGCCGAACTGCTGGACGAGCTGGCCAGCCGCCCGATCGTGCGGATCATGCTCAACACCAACGGCCTCCTGATCGCCTCGGACGACAGCCTGCTGGAGCTGCTCAAGCGGCACCGGGACCGGATGGAGCTCTACCTGCAGTACGACGGGCCCTCACCGGAGGCGTCCAGGCACCACCGCGGCGCCGACCTGACCCGGTTCAAGGAGGCTGCCATCGAGCGGCTCTCGGCCGCCGGGATCTTCACCACCCTTGTGATGACGGCAGCGCTCGGCGTGAACGACGGCGACATCGGTGCCGTCGTCCGCAAGGCGCTCGACACACCGTTCATCGGCGGGGTCGCCATCCAGCCGGTCTTCGGCTCCGGACGCGGCCAGGGGATCGACCCGATGGACCGGCTCACCCACACCGGAGTGCTGGCCCGCCTCGGCCCGCAGACCGAGAACGTCGTGCAGTGGCACGACCTGACGGCGCTGCCCTGCTCCCACCCGCACTGCTCCTCGGTCGGCTACCTGCTCAAGGACGATGCCGGGGTCTGGCGCTCCCTCACCGCCCTGGTCGGCCACGACGAGTTGTTGCGCTGGCTCGAGCTCGACCCCGACAGCCTCGCCAACCGGGTGGCCGACCGGGACCTGCCCAAGCAGCTGCGGGAGCTGATGAAGACCTCGCTCCTCGACCTGCTCAGCGAGCAGGCCGCGCTGACCAGCCCGCGCACGGGACAGTTGTGGAAGAACATCTGCACCCAGTGCGACCTCGGCATCGGGACCCTGACGACGCTGGCCGCCGGGAAGCTGCCCGGCCAGGAGGACCGGATGCGCAACTTGCTGGCCGAGCGGGTGAAGCGGATCACGATCAAGCCGTTCCAGGACATCTCCACCATGCTGGAGGAACGGCTCACGCAGTGCTGCGTCCACGTGGGCACGTTCAGCGAGGCCGGCGACCCGCAGTGCGCGCCGTTCTGCGCAGTCCAGGCCTGGGGGAAGCTCGGCGACCAGCGGGTCAGTTCCTCGAGGAAGGCATCGTCATGAGCGAGACGCCGGAAGCAGCAGCGTCCAGGATCGCGCAGGGCCCCCGGCCCTCCGACTTCATCAACTCCGGTGGACAGCCGCCGGGAGTTGCGGAAGCCAAGCCCTTCGACCCGCTGCGGCTGTGCATCTTCGCGACCATCTCCCTGCTGGGGTGGATGTTCGGCCCGCTGGCGGTCGTGGTCTTCGCCGGTGTCGGCTTCGCCGGCTACTGGAAGGCCCGGCAGGCTGGCCTGACCAGGTCGCGCTGCTACCTCCGCGACACCCGGCTGGTGCTCGGCTACCTGTTTCTGCTGGCAGCCGCAGGAGCCTGGGGCCTGGTGCTGCTGGTCCAGCGCTGGCTGGCCTGAGTCAGGCGGTCCGGTCCGCCGGCGGCACCGCCACCGGCGGCACGACCTTGTGGGCGCGACCCGTGCCGAGGCCGACGAGGAAGCCGCCGAGGAGCAGTCCGAGACCGGCGATCAGGAGTGGGAGCGTCGCCGTCTGCACGTCGGCGCTGCGAAGGGCATCCAGGGCGAGCCACTGGCGGTAGGAGATCCAGCCGGCCCAGATGCCGCAGCCGAGACCGACCAGGATCAGCAGGAAGCCGAAAACCACGCTCACCTTCGACATCACCTTCATGTTCTCGATCATAGGAGCGCCCGGGTCGGGCGGAGGCACGTAGGGCTAGGTTTCTCGTCGTGGACGCAACCCTGGCTCGCTGGCTGGTCTCCGCTGCTGCCGACCCGGCCCTGGCCGCCGCCGCGGGCCAGGCCGACCCCGGATCCCTGCAAGCCGCGGAGGCGCTGCGCCGCGAGTGGTCGGCCGACCGGGCAGCGGCGGTGCTGTCCCAGGTCGCCCTCCGGCGCAAGGCCGTGGCCAAGTTCGGTGAGCGGGCGGACAACCTGTTCTTCACCCCCGACGGGCTGGAGCAGGCGACCAGGGCGGACGTGGCCGGCTGGCGGGCCCGGCGGCTGGCCGCAGCCGGGGCCACCGCGGTCGTCGACCTCGGTTGCGGGATCAGTGCCGACGCGCTGGCCTTCGCCGACGCCGGCCTGGCTGTGGTGGCTGTTGAGGCCGACCCGGCGACGGCAGTGCTCGCGGGCGCCAACCTCGGCGACCGTGGGCGGTTGGTCTGCGGTGACGCGGTCGAGCTGGGCGCCGGCCTGCTCGCGGACGGGGCAGCGCTGTTCGCCGATCCGGCGAGGCGGACCGCTTCGGGACGCTCGTGGCGGGTGGCCGACCTGACCCCGCCGTGGGAGTTCGTGACCGGGCTGCTGGCCGGGCGCCTCGGCTGCATCAAGGCCGCGCCGGGGCTGCCCTCCTCCGTCATCCCGGACGGCGTCGCCACCACCTGGGTCAGTCATCGCGGCGACCTGGTCGAAGCCTCGCTGTGGTCGGGGCCGTGGCCGGCCGGCGAGCGCCGCGCCGTCCTGCTCCCGGCGGGCGTGGAGCTCCTCGCCGGTGACCGGGCTGCTCCGGAGGCCGGACCGGTCGGCAGCTACCTGTACGAGCCCGATGCAGCGGTGATCCGGGCCGGCGCCATCGCGACGCTGGCCGGGATGCTCGGCGCCCATGCCGTGAACCCCGGGATCGCCTACCTCTGTGGCGACGACCTGGTCGAGTCGGGGTTCGCGACGGCGTTCGAGGTGCTGGACTCGCTGCCGTTCGACGAGCGGGTGCTCCGGTCGTGGGTCCGGGACTCCGGGATCGGCACCCTCGAGATCAAGGTGCGCGGCCTCGACGTCGATCCGGCCTTGCTGCGGCGACGCCTCAAGCCCGCGGGCAAGGCCTCGGCGACGGTCGTCCTGACGCCGACCCCGGTCGGGGCGAGGGCGCTGCTGGTCCGGCGGGTGGCCGAAGCGGGCTAGGACCGTTCCACCAGCCGCTTCAGCTGCGCCAGCTGCACGCCGTCCGCCTTGGCGATGGCCGAACGGATCACCGGGCCGAACAGCTTCATCACTCCATTGGTCTCCACGTCCACCGCGAGCGCCACCCGGGTGGCTCCGGTGTCCACCGGCTCGAGGGTGTAGCGGTAGCTGGCGCGCACGCCGCCGACGGCGCTGTCCAGCCTCAGCACCGACTCCGGCCGGCACTCCGCGATCCGGCTCGTGCGATCCTTGCCCCGAGCGGTGAAGCTGAGCTGCGTCCCTTCCGCGAGCGGGCCGGAACTGCTGATGGAATCGACCCCGGGCATCCAGTCCGGGGCACACCCCCAGTCGGTGAGGGTGGCCCAGACCGATCCCGTCGGGGCGTGGATCGTCTGCTCATCGGTGAAGGCCCGGCTCATCCTGGTTCCCCTCTCTCGGTGGGCCGAGGCTAGCCGCGGGCCGGGCGGCACGATTGGATGGATTTCAGGGGAGGCCGGATGGAACACCTTTGGCGCCCGGCGCTGGGGCCGCTGGCCACCGCGGTCGAGGGATGCTGGTACCAGCGCGGCCCAGCCCCGTCCAGGGTGGAGCGGATCCTGCCGATGCCGAGCGTGCACCTGGTGGTCAACCTCAGTGAGCAGCCCTACCTGGTCCGTACGGCAGAGACGTCCTGGCGCGAACTGGGACGGGTGTTCTGTTCGGGCCTTCGTGACCACCTTGTCCTCAGCGCGAGCCCAGAACTGATCGCCAACGCCGGTGCGGTCCTGCGTCCCGATGCCCTGCCGGCCCTCGGGCTCGACCCGATCCGGCTGGCGGGGACGGTCGCAGACGTGGCCGTGGACGTCCCCGCCGCCTCCGGGGACTCCGGCGAGCTGGTCCTGGACCGGATCGAGGCAGCCCTCGCCGCCCGGTTGCGGGCCTCCGGCATCGACCCGGTCGTTCGCGGTGTGGTGCAGGAGCTGGCTGCGCGGCCAGGCACGCCCATCGGCCGACTCGCCGCCGCAGCCGGGATGAGCCACCCGGCGTTGGTGCCGAGGTTCCGGCGCGGCACCGGGATCACGCCGAAGCTGTTCGCCGAACTGGTCCGATTCCATCGGATGATCGACCTGATCTCGGTCCCTGACGATGTGTCCTGGAGCACGCTCGCCACCGAGAGTGGCTACTACGACCAGTCCCACGCCGCGCGCAGCTTCCGGCAGTTCGCCGGGCTCACCCCGGCCGCCTACTACCGGAAGGTGCGGGAGGCGGGGCCGGACAGTGTCCGCTTCGTACCGGAGGCCGGGGACGACCTGCCCGGAGACCCGGCGCGGGACACCGGGCGCGAGTAGCGTCTGGTCCGGAGGTGGGAGATGGTGAATCGATTGCTGGTGCTCGTGCTCGGGGTGATCGCTGTCCTCGGCCTGGTGGCAGGTTGCGCTGCCGGACCCAATCCCGTTCAGGGCTCAGGCGCGGAGGCCGGCTTCTGGCTCGGGTTGTGGCACGGCTTCATCGCCCCGTTCGCGCTGATCGTCTCGTTCTTCAACAGTCAGGTCGGCATCTACGAGGTGCACAACAACGGCGGCTGGTACAACTTCGGCTTCGTCTTCGGCGCGTCCCTGTTCTTCGGCGGCAGCGGTGGCGCCGGGGCGAAGGCAGCGCGGCGCTAGGACGGACCCCGCGTCAGCTCACCGACCAGTCGTGGGGAGCCACCCCGGCAACCGGCTGGTCGCCGGTGTTGAGCCGGAGCGTCAGCGCCTGGCCGTTGCCCTCCAGCCGGATCGAGATGAAGGTGTTGGTGACCTCGCTGGTCGTCGCCACTGCGTCCACCAGCCAGGGGTGCCGGCGGCGGATGCCGATCAACTCCGTGTAGTCGGCGTGGGTTGCCTCACCGAACGGCAGCAGCTCCGACGGTTGGGCAGGGAACGGCGGACGTACGGCGTCGTCGCCGTAGTGGTTCTCCTCCTTCACGCCGGTGAAGCCCTGCTCGTCCCCGGCGTAGATGGACGGGATGCCCGGCAGGAGGAAGAGCAGTGCCGCCGCCAGCCGGACATGACGGGGGTCGTTCAGCTTCGAGGCGATCCGGGTGACGTCGTGGTTGCCGATGAACGTCTGCGGCCGGAAGCGCTCGCAGAACTCCCGGTGACGGGCCAGCGTCCAGTCGAGCGAGAAGAAGTTGCGGTCGTTCAGCGAGTCCCAGATCGCGTGCCACAGCTCGTACTGGGTGACGCTGTCCACTCCCGAGCTGGAGACGAACTCGGCGTAGTCGCCGTGGATCACCTCGGCCACCACCCAGGAGTCCGGGTACTCGGCCTTCACCCTCGCCAGGATCGGCGCCCAGACCTGCGAGCCCTGGGCGTAGGCAGCGTCCAGCCGCCAGCCGTCGATGCCGCGGCCGAGCCAGTGGGTCATCACCCCGGCGACGTACTCGGCCACCGGCGGCTGGGTCAGGTCGAGCTCCACCAGCCGGTCGTGACCCTCGAAGTAGCGCGGGTAGCCGTCCACCCAGCGGATCCAGCGTCCCGCCGCACTCTCCGGGCCACCGTCGAGAGCCGCCTGAACGATCGGGTGGTTACGCGCCAGGTGGTTGAACACCCCGTCGAGGCAGACCCGGATCCCGCGCTCGCCGCACTCCCGCACGAGGTGGTCGAAGTCGGCCCCGTCGCCGAGCCGGGTGTCGATCCGGTAGTGGTCGAGGGTGTCGTAGCCGTGGCTGGCGGAAGCGAACAGCGGTGCCAGCAGCAGACCGTTCGCGCCGAGCCCGATCAGGTAGTCCAGCCAGTTCTCCAACTGCGGCAGTCGGTGCTGGACGGTGGGCACGGCGGTTCGCTCGGCCCCGACGAAGCCAAGCGGGTAGACGTGCCACCAGATCACGCTGTCGGCCCAACTCATGACCCCACTCTAGGCTCACCCGCTCGCGGAGCGTTGGCACTCGGCTTGATCGAGTGCTAAGCCCGCGATAGATTCGCTTTAGCACTCTCATACCGAGGGTGCCAATCAGCCTCCGGCGGCACCGCGACGACGCCGAGGCCCTGGATACCCGACCAATCAGGGTTTGCGCCCTGCCAGAACGAAAGGGTTTTGACGTGGCAGTCACGATCAAGCCGCTCGAGGATCGCATCCTCGTCCAGCCGCTGGAGGCCGAGCAGACGACCGCTTCCGGGCTGGTCATCCCCGACACCGCCAAGGAGAAGCCGCAAGAGGGCAAGGTGCTCGCCACCGGTCCCGGTCGCGTGGACGACAACGGAAACCGCGTCCCGCTCGATGTCGCCGAGGGCGACATCGTCATCTTCAGCAAGTACGGCGGCACCGAGGTGAAGTACGACGGGCAGGAGTACCTGCTGCTCAACGCCCGCGACATCCTCGCCGTCGTCACCAAGTAAGGAACCGA
>CAYQXH010000107.1:0-8692 GCA_964421325.1 uncultured Propionibacteriaceae bacterium | reverse complement strand
GCTCGCCGCCGCGATCCGCCTGCTGCCGATGGTCAACCAGCGACTGTTCGCGGCCCCGGCCGGCCTGGCCCTGATCGCACTGGGCTCCTCACTGTGGCGCCGGGCGCGCAGCCAGTCCGTCGCCGCCCCGGCAACGGCCGCCTCGTTGGCGCCGGCAGGCGTCCAGTGACCGGTACCACCGCCACCCACCGGGCCTCGGCCCGGTGGGTGGCCGTCGCCCTGGTGGCCACCAGCCCGGCGCGGGCCCGGCGCCCGCAGCCGGCGAACGCTGCGCGGACAGCATGACCGCGGCAGGGCAGCGGCAGCCCCCTGCGGCCTACCTGATCCGGGTCGCCGGCCGGCTGGACGCCCGCTGGGAGCCCTGGTTCGACGGCCTGACCCTCACCCGCGCCGACGACGGCACCACCGGCCTCAGCGGGCCGGTCGCCGACCAGGCCCAGTTGCACGGCCTGCTGGCGAAGATCCGCGACCTCGGTCTCGATCTCGTCTCACTCGAGGGCATCGACCCTCCCGGCACCGTCGTGGGCAGGCGCTAGCCTTTCGCTCGTGACTGTTTTCGAACTAGACCCATCCGTCCGCGCCCAGGACGACCTCTTCCGACACGTGAACGGCCGCTGGCTGGCCGACGTGGAGATCCCGGCTGACGAACACGCCGCCGGTTCCTTCATCGACCTGCGCAACGCATCGGAGCGCGCCATCCGCGAGATCGTCACCGGCCTTTCGGGCTCCGAGCCCGGCACCGAGGCAGCCCTGGTCGAGCACCTGTTCGGCAGCTTCATGGACACCGAGAAGGTGGCGGCCCGCGGTGTGGACCCGCTCGGGCCACTCCTGGCGGAGATCGATGCGATCGCCACCGTGGCCGACCTCCTCGACTACTTCGGTGCCAGCCTGCGCCGCGGCACCGGCGCCCCGATCGGCCTCGAGGTGGACGCCGACCCGGGCGAGCCGTCCCGCTACGCCCTGTTCGTGGGCCAGGGCGGCATCCGGCTCCCGGATGAGGAGTACTACCGGCTGGAGCAGCACGCCCAGATCCTGGCGGAGTACACCGGCCTGATCACCCGCCTGCTCACCATGGCCGGCGTGACCACGAGCGCCGGGCCGCTCATCGTCGAATTGGAGAAGGAGGTCGCGTCCCACCACTGGGACAAGGTGCGCACCCGCGACATGCGGGCCATGTACAACCCCACGACGCCGGCGGAGCTCGACGCGTCCGGGGTGGCGTGGTCGCGCCTGCTGGCCGCCGCAGGGGTCCCGACGCTGGACACCGTCATCGTCGCGCAGCCGTCCTTCGTCACCGAGATGGCCGAGCTCCTGGTCCCCGGCCGGCTCGAGGAGTGGAAGGACTGGTGCCGCTGGTCGCTGGTGGCGTCACTAGCGCCCTACCTGCCCGAGCCGCTCGCGCAGGCGAACTTCGACTTCTACGGCACGGTGCTCCAGGGCATCCCCCAGCAGCGGGAGCGCTGGCGCCGCGGGATCGCCCTTGTGGAACGCACCCTCGGGGAAGCCGTCGGCAAGCTCTACGTCGAGCGCCACTTCCCGCCGGCGGCGAAGCACCGGATGGACGAGCTCGTCGCCAACCTGCTGGTCGCCTACCGGCAATCGATCACCGAACTGGACTGGATGACCGAACCCACCCGGGCCGAGGCACTGGCGAAGCTGGACCGGTTCACCCCCAAGATCGGCTACCCCGAGAAGTGGCTGGACTACTCAGCACTGAGGATCGAGCCGGACGACCTGATCGGCAACGCGCTGCGCGCCGCCGAGTTCCACACCGCCGACGAACTGGGCAAGCTGGGCGGCCCGATCCGCAAGCACGAGTGGCTGATGACACCCCAGACCGTCAACGCCTACTACCACCCGCTGCGCAACGAGATCGTCTTCCCCGCAGCCATCCTGCAGCCACCCTTCTTCGACGCCGAGGCCGACGACGCCGTGAACTACGGGGCGATCGGCGCGGTGATCGGCCACGAGATCGGCCACGGCTTCGACGACCAGGGCTCCACCTGTGACGGCGACGGCCGGCTCCGGGACTGGTGGACCGAAGCCGACCGGGAGGCCTTCAACGCCCGCACCAAGGCCCTGATCGCCCAGTACGCCGCCCTCGCCCCGGCCCAGCTGCCCGACCTCCGGGTCAACGGCGAGCTGACCGTAGGTGAGAACATCGGCGACCTCGGCGGCCTGACGATCGCCCACGACGCCTGGCGGCTCGCCGTCGGCGACGCCGATCCCGAACCGGTCGACGGCATCCCGGCGGCCCAGCGGCTGTTCCTGGCCTGGGCGCGCACCTGGCAGACCAAGCGGCGGGACGAGGCCCTGCGCCAGCAGCTCGCGACCGACCCGCACTCGCCGGAGGAGTTCCGGTGCAACCAGGTCGTGCGCAACCTGCCAGCCTTCTACGACGCGTTCGGCGTGACCGAGTCGGACGCAGCGTGGCTGGCGCCAGAGGAGCGGGTGAAGATCTGGTGAGCGACCGGCCCGTTCCGGTCACCCTCGCCCGCGGGGCCTACACCGAGTTCGTCCGTGTCCAGGGCATCCTCCGCCGGGAGTCGGTGGGCGGCGTCCTGCTGCTGATCGCTGCTGCGGCGGCGATGCTCGCGGCCAACCTGGCACCGGAGTTCTACTTCGGCCTTCGGGACACCCACCTCGGCGGCGACATCCTCGGCCTTCATCTCGACCTGTCCCTCGGTCACTGGGCCGCCGACGGCCTGCTGGCGGTGTTCTTCTTCCTGGTCGGCCTCGAGCTCAAGCGGGAGTTCGTGGTCGGTGACCTCCGGGACCCGCAGACAGCCCTGGTCCCGGTGGTGGCAGCGATCGGCGGGGTGGCCGTCCCGGCGCTGATCTTCGTGGTCTTCACCTTCGCCGACCCACAGGCCAGGGCCGGCTGGGCGATCCCGGCAGCCACCGACATCGCGTTCGCCCTCGCCGTGCTGGCCGTGATCGGCTCGCACCTGCCGGCGGCGCTGCGCACCTTCCTGCTGACCCTCGCCGTGGCCGACGACCTGATCGCGATCACGATCATCGCCTTCTTCTACACCCGCGACCTGGAGCCGGTGCTGCTGTTGGCTGCCCTGGTGCCGATCGCGGCGTTCGCAGTGCTCGCCACCCGTTTCCAGCGGCTCTTCTCCCGGCACTGGTGGGCGCCCTGGCTGGTTCTGGTCCCGCTGGCCGTGGTCGCCTGGGCGCTCACCTACGCCTCCGGCGTCCACGCGACCGTTGCCGGCGTCCTGCTCGCCTTCGGCGTGCCGGTCCGCCCGGCACCGGGGGACGACGCAGCGCACGGCCTCGCCGAAACCCTCGAGCACCGGGTCCGGCCGTTCTCGGCCGGGGTGGCCGTGCCGGTGTTCGCGTTCTTCTCCGCCGGGGTGGCGATCGGCGGGCTGGACGGCTTCACCGCCGCCGTGTCCAGCCCGATCGGGCTCGGCGTCATCCTCGGGCTGGTGGCCGGCAAGGCGATCGGCATCTCCGGAGCCACCTGGCTGGTCACCCGGCTGCGGCACGCCCACCTGGACGCCGACCTCGGCTGGGTGGACGTGTTCGGCATCGCCGTGCTCGGCGGCATCGGCTTCACGGTCTCGCTGCTGGTCAGCGAGCTGAGCTTCGGCCTCGGCACGCCCAACGACGACATCGGCAAGGTCGCCATCCTCACCGCCTCCCTGCTCGCCGCCGGACTGGCCGCCGTCCTGCTGGGCTCCCGCAACCGGCACTACCGCGCGGTCGAACTCGCCGAACTGGCCGACGACGACGCGGACGGCACACCTGACAGGTTCCAGCGGTAGCTGCTGCTACTCCGGGTCGGAGTCGACGTACGGGTGCGTCCAGCCCACCGCTGCCTCCAGTTGGGCGGAAACGCTCAGGAGGGTCGCCTCGGCACCCAGCCGCCCGCCGAGCATCACGCCGATCGGCAGGACGCGTCCGTCGACTTCCGCTGTGTGCAGCGGCAGGGACACAGCTGGACGCCCGGAGAGGTTGTAGACGCTGGTCCACGGCGTGAACCGGGTCTGGGCGGCGAAGTCGGCTGCCGGGTCGTCGTCATCGCGGAGCGCACCGACCGGCGCCGGCGGCTGGGCGAGGGTCGGGGTCAGGACCACGTCGAAGGCGTCCCAGGCCAGGGCCACGTCCACCGTCAACCGCTGCACGGCTGCCAGCGCCCTCGCGTAGTCGACACCGCTGGTGTTGCGGCCCTGCTCCCGCAGCCAGCGGGTGAGCGGACGCAGCAGCGGCTCGGCCTCCGGCGGCAGTGGGATGCTTGCCGCCCCGACCGACCAGAGCGCCGTGAACGCCTGCCAGCGCTCCACCCCGAACGGGACCGGCGCCTCGTCGACGTCGTGGCCGAGGGCTGCGAGGGCAGCTGCCGTGGACCGGGCTGCGGCGAGGCAGGCCGGGTGCACGTCTGCCTCCGCGATGACGGGGGTGGTCAGCAGCCCGACGCGCAGCCGTGCCGGTTCCCGGCGAGAGGCCTCCAGGAAACTGCCACCGGGAGCGGCCACCTGGTAGGTCTCCCCCACCCCGTGGCCGGCGAGCACGTCGAGGGCGAGGCCGGTGTCGGCAACGGTCCGGCTGAGCACGCCGTCGATGGCCAGCCCTGGACCGGGCTCGCGCCACTTACCGGCGCTGATCCGGCCACGGCTGGCCTTCAGCCCGACCAGGCCGCAGGCAGAGGCGGGGATGCGGATGGAGCCGCCACCGTCGGAGGCGTGGGCGATCGGCGCCAGGCCGGTGGCAACGGCGGCTGCGGCGCCGCCGCTGGAGCCCCCGGCCGACCTGGTCAGGTCCCACGGTGTCCGGGCGGGTGGGGAGCCGTCCGGCTCGGTGTAGCAGGGCAGCCCGAACTCCGGGGTCGTGGTCTTGCCGGTGAGCACCGTACCGGCTGCCCGGAACCAGCCCACGATGTCGTCGTCGACGGTCGCGATGTTCCCGGCCAGGGCTGCGCTGCCGGCCTCGTGGCCGATGCCGGCCACCGGGTTGAGGTCCTTGATCGGGCAGGGCACGCCCAGCAGCGGGGCCGTGATCTCGCCGCGGTCCACCGCTGCGTCAACCGCTGCGGCCTGGCTGAGGGCCAGCTCCGGGGTGAGGCGGGCGAACGCTCCGACGACCGGGCCGAGCCGCTCCGAGCGCTCGAGGTGGGCCTCGGCCACGGTGACGGCGCTGACCGCGCCACTCCGGACGGCCGCTGCGGTGTCCTGGGCGGTGCAGGTGTTGAGCTCCATCAATGCTTGATCTTGCCAGGTTCCAGGGTGCCGGCGATGGTCGGCTGGAAATCCTCGCCCAGCTGTTTCACCGCGAGCCTGCCGACCAGTTGCTGCTCGGTGGTGACGCGCTCCGACCTGGCCCGGCCGATGAAGGTGATCGTCCAGTGCAGCAGCGTCGTGATCCGGTTCTTGAACCCCACGACGTAGATCAGGTGCACGAACAGCCAGGCGAACCAGGCCGGGCAGCCGGTCAGCCTGAGCTTGCCCATCCTGGCGACGGCGCCGAACCGGCTGATGACAGCCATCGAACCCTTGTCGTGGTACTTGAACTCGGCCGGCAGCGGGTGCCCGGCCACCTCCGCCTTGATCCGCTCCGCCGCGAACCGCCCGCCCTGGATGGCCACCTGGGCCACGCCGGGCAGGTTCTTCAGGGCGATCATGTCGCCGACGACGAACACCTCCGGGTGGCCGGGGAGGGTCAGGTCGTCGTTGACCTGCACGCGTCCGGCACGGTCGACGCCGGCCCCCGTCTGCTCGGCCAGCGTCCGGCCGAGCGGGCTCGCCTGCACCCCGGCGGCCCACACCTTGCAGGAGGCGGCGATCCGCTGGGTGCTGCCGTCGGAGTACTTCACGTCCAGCCCGGTGGCATCGACGTTCGTCACCAGTGCACCCAGCCGCACCTCCACCCCGTTGCGCTCGAGTTCCTTCCTTGCGGCCGCGGACAGTTCCGGCCCGAACGGCGGCAGGACGGCGTCCGCCCCGTCGAGCAGCAGCACCTTGGCGCTGGTGGTGTCGATCCGCCGGAAGCTCTTCCGCAACGTGTGCTGGGTGAGCTCGGCGATCTGCCCGGCCATCTCCACCCCGGTCGGCCCCGCCCCGACCACGACGAAGGTGAGCAGCCGGCGCCGCTCGTCGGCATCCTCGGTCAGTTCGGCCATCTCCAGGGAGCCGAAGATCCTGGCCCGCAGCTCCAGCGCGTCATCGATGGTCTTCATGCCGGGGGCGAAGGTGGCGAAGTGGTCGTTGCCGAAGTAGGACTGCCCGGCACCGCCGGCGACGATCAGGTAGTCGTACTTGAACGCGACCGTCTTGGACAACTTCTCGGCCACCACGACCCGGCTGTCCAGGTTGATCCGCGTCACCTCGGCGAGGAAGACGGTGGCGTTGGCCTGGTTGCGCAGGATATCCCTGGTGGCCGGGGCGATCTCGCCGGTGGAGAGGATGCCGGTGGCGACCTGGTACAGCAACGGCTGGAACAGGTGGGCGACGGTCTTCGAGACCAGGGTCACGTCGACTTCGGACTTGGCCAGGGCCTGGGCCGCGAACAGCCCGCCGAACCCCGAACCGATGATCACTACTTGTGGACGGGCCATGGTGACCTCCGTTCTAGCGATTGCTACCCGGAACTGGAGCCACCCTAACCCGGTCAGGAGGATCGCGAAATGACCCCGTCGCAGAGGGCGGCGAGCGCCTGCTTGGCCGGGCCCTCCGGCAGCGGGGCGAGGTAGCCGCGAGCCACCTCGGCCCTGCGGTGGATTTCCGCACGCGCCTCGGTCATCGCCGGGTGCTCCCGCATCAGCCCGAGCGCCTCGGAAAGGTCGTCGTCAGCGCTGAGGTCGGCGTCCAGCAGCGCCAGCAGGCGCGCGTCCGACGGTTCGGTGGAGCGGCGGGCAAGCAGGATCGGCAGGGTCGGCACCCCTGCGCGCAGGTCGGTACCCGGGGTCTTGCCGGAGGAGTCGCTGGCGATGTCGATGATGTCGTCGGAGAGCTGGAAGACCACGCCGATCTCCTCGCCGTAGGCGGCGAGCGCCTTCAGTACCGGCTCCCCCACCCCGGCGACCATGCCGCCGAAGATGGCCGAGGCCGCGATCAGCGATCCGGTCTTGTCCGCCAGCACCCGCAGGTAGTGGGCGAGCAGGTCCTCACCTTCGGCCGGGCCGCGGGTCTCCGCGATCTGACCCTGCACCAGGCGGGCGAAGGTGCCGGCCTGCAGGGTGACGTAGTCGGTGCCGAGGGTGGCGACGATCGAGCTGGCGCGGGAGAACAGGAAGTCGCCGACCAGGATCGCGACGGTGTTGTCCCACCGGTGGTTGGCGCTGGGGGCGCCGCGGCGGAGCTGGGCCTCGTCCATGACGTCGTCGTGGTAGAGGCTGGCGACGTGGGTGAGTTCCATCACCAGGGCCGCGCGGATCAGCGCGTCCTCGTCCACCTCTTCGCTGAGCAGGGCCGCGAGCACCACCAGGAGGGGCCGGAACCGCTTCCCGCCGGCGCTGATGGTGTGCTGGGCCGCCTCGGTGACGAAGTCGGTGTCCGCGGCGGCCGACTCGGCCAGCCGCTCCTCGATCCGCTCCAGCAGCTCAGTGACCCGCTCGGTGAACTGCTGGTCCAATTCGCCGACGAGGTCTACTGGCTGGTTGGCGACGGACACGCCCGACAGCATAGCCTCAGCGGAGGAAAGTGCTCGCCGAGGTCACCAGGTCGAGCAGCGGTCCAGGGAAGAGCCCCAGGTACGCCGAGGCGAGAGCGCCGAGTCCGATGGGCACCCAGGTCATCCCGCTCGCCCGGCCGATGCTGACGCCGACCGCCGGCTCGGCGAAGAACATCAGCACGATCACGCGCAGGTAGACGTAGGCGGCCACCAGGCTGAAGGCGACGGCTGCAAGGACGAGCCAGGAGTAGCCGCCGCGCCAGGCTGCGGAGAAGACCGCCCACTTGCCGATGAACCCACCGGTCAACGGGATGCCGGCGAAGCTGAGCATCAGCACGGCGAAGATGCCGGCCAGCAGCGGGTTCTTCCGGCCCAGCCCGGCCCAGCCGGAGATGGCGTGCACCTCGCCGGCCGGGTCGCGGACCATCGTGATGATCGCGAAGGCCGCCACCGTGGCGAAGCCGTAGGCGATCAGGTAGAACAGGATCGATCCGAAGCTGTTCACCTGGCCGGACGTGGCCACCGTTGCGCCGACGATCGCGACCAGGATGAACCCGGCGTGCGAGATCGAGCTGTACGCGAGCAGGCGCTTGATGTCGGTCTGGGTAAGGGCGACCACGACGCCGAGGGCCATGGTGATCACGGCGACGGTGGCAAGCAGCGGCTGCCAGCTCCACCGTTCGGCGCCGAACGCGACAAAGAAGACCCGGACGGTGGCGCCGACGGCTGCCAGCTTGGTGCAGATCGCCATGAACCCGGTGACCGGGGTCGGGGCGCCGACGTAGACGTCCGGCACCCAGTTGTGGAACGGCACGGCGCCGATCTTGAACAGCAGCCCGATCGCCATCAGGGCCATGCCGGTGTAGAGCAGGCCGCTCCCATAGACCGGGTCGAGGATCGCGTCGTTGATGGCACTGAGCTGGAACGAGCCGGAGAAGCCGTAGACCAGCGCCACCCCGAACAGGAAGAACGCCGAGGACAGCGCGCCGAGCAGGAAGTACTTCAGCGCTGCCTCCTGGCTGAGCAGGCGGCGCTTGCGGGCCATCCCGGACAGCAGGTACAGCGGCAGCGACAT
>CAYQXH010000106.1:0-8756 GCA_964421325.1 uncultured Propionibacteriaceae bacterium | reverse complement strand
AACGCAGCCCAGGCCGTGTTGATCGCGTCCACGACGGCGGTCTGGCCGAGCAGCTGGAAGAGTCCCCGCAGGATGAGCACTGGCAGGGTGATCGCCACGACCGCTACGGCGGCGGCCGCAAGGGGGTACAGCCAGCGCCCCCACACCTCCGGGTAGGCCTCGGGCGGCGGGGGGACGGCCACCCGCGCGCGACGCACCAGCGCTGCGACGGTGGCCACCACGACCACCAGCAGCGCGGCGCTGGCGCCGATCGCCGGCCAGTGCAGCTCCCGGCCACCGGCCGCCTGTGCCGTTGCCACGGCCAGCCAGGCCACGGCAACGCCGAACCCGGTCCAGAACAGGGCCTTGCCCACCGGCCGGTCGGCTGCGGCCTGGGCACCGGTGACCACGATCTGCGCCGGCGCCGAGCCGGCCACCATGATCGCCGGCAGCACCAGGTACTGGAGGCTGATCAGCGCACCCTGCAGGGCTGCCGGCCGGAGGTCGAAGCCGTAGGCGGCCCCGGCAAGCGGCTGGGACCAGGGCACCAGGGTGGCCAGCATCAGCAGCACAGCGACCACCGGGAACTCCCACCAGGCGTAGCTGCGGAAGGACCGGGCGAGGGCGAAGCCGACCAGGCACAGGTAGGCCAGCGCCGAGGCCCCGGCCAGCACGGGGTCGGTCCAGGTCTGGGCGGTGAGGAAGAACACCGCGGCCGCGCCGAGCACCAGCAGCATCAGCCGGAGCCACCACGAGGTGTGCAGGGCAGCCGTGATGATCATGGCGAACGAGAACAGCAGGCCGGACAGCAGCAGCGGCAGCGCGAGGACGGGCAGGCCGTCACCGCTGGTGCTGTTCATCGCAAGGGTGTCGTACCGCCGCAAGGGTTCGGCCAGCAGGGTGGCCAGGGCCAGGAGGCCGAACAGGACCCCGGTGGCGGCCCCGACCTCGCGCAGGCCCTTCGGCCAGTCGGACGGGTGTGGCCGGCCCTCCCGCACCGGGGTGACGAAGGTGATCCGCAGCACGTCGCGGACACCCGCCACGATCTCGTCGAGGGCGGCTCTCACCGGGTCACCCCCAGGTACGTGCCCTTCGGCCCGATCAGGAGCACCCGGTTCCCGGTGGCGACCAGCCAGGTCCCTACCGACGCTGCGTCGCCGATCGCCACCGGCCATTCGGTGACCTCGGCGCCGTGATCGTCGAGCAGGATGAGCCGGTCCGCAGCCAGCAGCAGCGCGCGGTTGCCGCCGCCGATGCCGGCGAAGGTGCGGCGGGCGCGCCACGACCACAGTTGTGAGCCGGTGGCCGGGTCGACGCCGATGGTCTGGTCCTCCCCGCGCAACAGCACCACGCCGGCGAGCGCGATCACGTCCCGGTTCAGGGCGCTGGCCGGGATCCGTGGCCGCCACAGCTCTGAGCCGTCGGCGAGGGAGAGGCCGGTCACCCGGTGCCCGTCGGCGTTGGGCACGACCACCACCGGCTCCGGGCCGGGGGTGACCGCGAAGCTGGTGACACGGCCGACCTCCGTCGCCCACTGCTCGGCACCGGCGGCGTCGAAGCAGGCCATGGTGCCGCCCTGGTCGACTGCCAGCACCCGGTTCCTTGCGACCACCGGCGAGCTGCGGACCTCGGCCGGCAGGCGTTGCTGCCAGAGCCGGGTTCCGGTGGCCAGGTCGTAGCTGGTTACGCTGCCGTCGAGGGTGCCGACGACGACCGTGTCCGCGAGCCGCACGGGCGGCGCGACCGTGAGGTCGGGCAGCCGGGCCTCCCAGAGCCACTCCCCGGCCGGCCCGTAGGCCACCAGTTGCCGGTTCAGCCCGGCGGCGACTGTGGTGTCACCGAACGTTGCCGCGGCGGAGTTGCGGAGGCCCGGGCGGGCCCACCACGCCGGGCTGGGTGGGTCGGTGCCGGTCTGCACGGCGAGCAGGTCGGCGAACACGTTGTTGGCGAACACTGCTGTGCCGTCGGGGAGGAGGCCGGGCGGGGACAGAGGGCTCACCTGGACGCTGCCGGGCTGGTCGATGCTGATCGGGTGGTTGATCCGGCGCTCGGTGAAGGCGAGCCGGTCTGCGTCCGCCCAGTCGAACGGCACGTCCGGGGTGACGCCTGCCGGTTGGGCAGCGGTCGCCCGCCAGGTGGCGTCCCCGGCCGCGAACGTGATGAACCCGGCGCGCCGGCACCAGGTGCGGACGGTGGCCGCAGCCGGGTTCTCGCCGAGCTGCTCACGGAGGGTGACCACGACGCAACCGCGTCCGACCAGTGACCGTTCCGCGGGGCTGGTGGCTGCGTACTCGGCCCGGTAGCCGACAGCGGTGCGCCCACCGGTGGCGTCGGTGACGAGCACGGCGCCCTCGGAGGTCCAGCTGCGCCCGGCGGCGAGATTGTCGGGCAGCTCCAGCCGCCCGGGCGAGTAGACCAGGCTGGTGCCGTCGAAGCCGCTGACCACCTCTGCCCTGACCCCGTCGGGGCCGATGCTGAACAGGTTGTCGCTGCGGCCGTCGGCGTGGCCGGCCGGGTCGAGCCGGACGGTACTCAACCGGACCAGCTGCGCCGTCTGCCAGTCAACCTCGGTCACGCTGAGCCAGGCGCCGAACTGGACCGGTCCGGAAGCGAGCAGGGCCGGCGCGGAGTCGATGGCCCACTCGCTCGCCTCGACGCCGTCCGGACCGGTGAACCGCTGCCGGTGGCCGTCCGCGGGCAGCCAGCCGGCTCCGCCGCGGTCCGGCGTGGCGATCGGGCGGCCGAGGGTCGCCGTCAGCACCAGCAGGGAGACCAGGATCAGCCCGACCCAGATCGCCGGCGCTGACGGCCGCCCGGGTGCTGGCTGGTTGGGCACGCGCGCAGACTATCCGCGCTCCGGCACCGCGCAGCAGGGGTTAGGGCGGGATTTTCCCATTCGGGCCCGCGACCGCTCAGGCCCGCCTGGCGCGGATCCGCCCCTCGACGACCTGCTGGCACAACTCGACGGTCTCCGGGAGCAGGTCGACACCCAGCATCCTGGCCTGCCGGGTCACCTGGTTGACGAGGCGCTCGACGTCGACCCGGTTGCCGGCGCGGTGCTCGGTGCGGATCCGCGCGCAGAGCAGCAGCTCGTCCTCCGGTGCCACCACGAGTGCCCGGGCAGCGGCCCAGCGGGCGAGGTCGATGTCTCCCCTTGCCAGCGCGTGTTCGGTGAGCGTGACGCCGACGTCGCGAAGGGCGCTGGAGATGTCGGTGCGCAACTCCTCCGCCCAGTGCCACTGCCCAGGGGCGGCATCGGCCAGCGGTGCGCCGCGGACCAGCTCGAGGGCTGCGATCAGGGTGCTGTCGCCGACCCGGTCGATCCCCGGGGAGAGCAGGAGCTGCAGCCGCTGCCAGTCCGAGGTGACCGCAGGATGCAGCAGGATCCGCCCCGAGTAGGCATCGGGCAGGTAGGGCTGGCCGTCGTGGTCGTCGCCGAGCCAGGTCCGCAGGCGGCTGAGGTTCGATCGGCGGGTGCCCTCGGCCACAGCCAGCGCCGCAGCCATGGCTGTCGCAGTGCTGCCCGGGTGTTCCAGCAGCCAGGCGCACAGCTCGACCAGCTGCTGCCGGGAGCGGGTCGGCTCCGGGCCGGTGGCCCCGTGCAGGTCGGTGGGACCGATCAGCCACACCTGCGGGTGGGTGGTTGGCAAGAGCCTGACGACGTCCACTGGTTCCTCTCCTGGGCGTGCGGCCTGGGGCAGGGCGACGACGTTGTGGTCGTCACCGCTCCACCACGGTGCCGGTGCTGTGGCGGGATCGGCCGCGGTGCGGAACAGCGCGGCCACGCCGGTCCTGGCCGCCTCCGGAATGCCGTGCGCCTGCAGCCGGCCCGGTCTTCCGGCCAGCCGCCCGACCGGCGAGTACGGATCCCCGGAGACGACCCATTGGGCGGCGGTGTCGGCCGTGGTGGCCACGATCGCGACGATTCCGGAGGCGTCCCCGGCCAGGAGGCCATCCAGTTCGGCTGCGACCTCCTGCCCGACGTCCTCTGTGAACACGAACACGACCGGGGCGACGGCGTCAGCGCGGTCGGGGTCGATCCGCAGCGCCGACAGGGGCTCGGGCCCCAGAGCCGCCCGGCGCTGGGCGACGAGCAGGTGCAGCTGCGCGACCGCTTCCTCTGTTCGCGGTTGGCGCTGCACCCGCTCACCGCCGGCGAGGGCGATGAGCTCGGTACCTGCGCCGACGGCGACGACCCGGACCTCCTGCGACCAGGGCGCACAGGCCAGCTCGACCCCGATCGAGGCCAGGGTGGAGCTGGCCAGTTCGGCGGCTTCTGCAGCGACGGCAAGGACCCGGGACCGTTCGGCGTCGACCAGCACGAGCTCACCGGTCGTGGTACTGCCGAGGCTGACCACTGCCGGGTAGGGGCAGGGGTGCGCGCTCGGACGGGGTGCCCAGTCGGCGAGCTGGACACTCCAGCCGTTGGCTCCGGCCGTGAACCCGGCCGGCGGCTCCCCTGCCGGCCCGGCCAGGTGGAAGGCGATCCGGTCCTCGGCGACCTCGATCCGCTCCAGTTCCGGGAGCGGGAGCCCAGCGTCGAAGCAGTGCTCGCCGATCAGCCGGAGCGCGGCGTCCAGGCCCGCCAACCGGTCGGGGCGTTGCCGCACCCCGATGGCCGCGCGCAGCCGGGTGGCCCGGTCATCGGGCGGGATCAGCCGCCGGCCCACCGGCCGCTCCCGGAGGCGGAGGAAGCGCCTGGCCTCGAGCGTCCCGACGATGGCTGCTGCCGCAAGGGTGCCGATGGTGCCGAGCAGGGGGGCGAGCTGGACGTCCGGCACCTGCGGCTCTCCGGGCTGGGGAAGCTCGGACGCCTGCGCACCGGCACCGGGGACGGCCGGAGCGCTCGTCCCGGCGCCCGGCCCCGAGTCGCCCCTCGGGCCCGGTGGTGGCGGCACCGGGCCGGGCTCGGTGGGCTCCGGGGACGGGGTGGCCGGTGTCTCCGGCTCGGGCTCGGCACCCTCCGGTTCGGGTGGCGAGGTGCGGGCAGCCTTCTCTGCGCCGGGCACGACCAGCCGCCAGCCGACCTCGATGTGGTCGGGGTCCTCGATGAGTTCGGAGTTGGCAGCAGCGATGCGTGGCCAGCGACCTGCAGCCCCCAGGTGGTCGAGCGCGAGGCCGGACAGCGTGTCCCCGCGTTCGACCCGCACCCGGAGGGCGTGCTCCGCGGCGCCGGCCGGGAGCGCGAGCCTCGATCCCGGCACCAGCGGCCGGGTGGGGTCAGCCAGCTGAACGGGATTGGCTGCGGCTACTTCGCGCCAGCGGGCACCGTCCCCGAGGAGCCGTTCGCTCACCGTCCACAGGTCGTCCCCGGGAGTCACCACGAGGGTGTCCGGAGCAGTTACGACCGTGGTTCGGGACTCCGGCTGCGGCTCCGGCTTCGGCTCAGCGGCCACCACCCGGGGCGGGGCAGATTGGGCGCCGCCCGGCCGGCCGGGAGCCAGCGCCAGGACGGCCAGCAGCAGCAGTGTGCTGACTTGTTGCAGGCCGGCGAGGAGCGGAAGCCGGAGCCGGAGCCTCCCTGCGCTCAGCAACCGCATCGCCTCGGCGACGGTCGAGGCGGTGAACGCCGCCCACGCGACCCAGCCGACAGCAGTGAGCCCGACCAGAAGCACCGCCCCGTCGTCCGCGCGCGCCAGGGCCGCCGGCCAACCGACCGGGGCCCGGCCCCAGGCCGCGAGGGCCATCGGTGCGCCGACGAGCACCAGGCTCAGGGCTGCCAGGGCGCCCAGCCCCCGCAGCCAGCGCATCACTTCCGCCCCCGGAACCGGTCGACCACCGACTCGGCCCTCGCCTCGACCCGGATCACTCCGGGCCAGCCCGGCACCAGCACGTCGCCCAGCGGCACATCGCAGCTGACCGTCGCGCTCACCATCCCGGGCCGGCCCGGTCCAGCGGCGAGCGCGGACGCGTCCACGGTCACCGCCAGTTGGAGGCACCGCAGGCCACCAACCGCAGCCTGGGCTGCTGCGAGTTCCTTTGCGATCCGCGAGGCACTGCCGGGGTCCCGAGCCTGGGAGACGCCGCGGGCTGCTGCACCGGCAGCCTGCTCCACCGCTGCCCTGGCCAGCCAGGTCCGCGCCCCACCGACCACCAGGCCGAAGAGCAGCACCAGCACCGGCACGAGCAGGGCGAACTCGACCGACACCGATCCCCGCTGCGGGCCGGTCATCGGGTCACCTGCTCCAACGGCAGGACCGCCCGCTCGATGATCAGCCCCTGGCCGATGTCGAAGAACAGCGGGGCGCGACCGGAGACGGTGACCACGAGGTGACCATCGGCGGCGGCGAAGCTGATCTCCACCTCCTGCAGCCCGCCCCTGGTCGCGACCCGGCGGCCGGCTTCGCGGGCTGCTGCGTCGGCGTCCGGGCCGGTCGCCCGCAGGTCGGCTGCCACCGAGGCTGCCTGCGAGGCGACGGTCCGGGACTGGAGCCACACCCCCAGTTGCACCAGCCCGAGGACGAGCAGGAGCAGGACGGGCAGCAGGATCGCCCACTGGGTGGATTCGGCCACCCCGCGCTGGTTCACGGCCGGGGCAGCTTCGCAGTCACGTAGATGGTGACCGCGCTGATCACGACCAGCGCAACGGCGACGGCCCCGGCGAGCAGGATGGCGTTCTCGGTCGACTGGGACAGCCCGCGCTGGTCGCGGGCGGGCGGTGGGGCCACGAGGACTCCGACCAACAGGTGCAGGATTCGCATCGATTCTCCTTGGGGTTGGGGTCAGGCGCCGACCAGTCGCAGGATCGGCGGGACGAGGAAGAACAACCCGAACACGAGGCTCGGGATGACCATGAACAGCGCCATCCGCTCCGACACCGAGGCTGCGGCGATCTTCGCCTCGGTGAGGTGGGCGTCGCGGAGTTCCTTGACCCGGGCGCGGAGCGCACCGGAGAGGGCTGCACCGGTCTCGTCGAGTGACATCACGTCAGCCGCATCGACGAGGGCCGGTAGCTCCAGCTCGATTCCGAGCCGGTGCAGCTCCGCGTACGGGGCGCGCTGCTCGAGCCGGGCCCGCTCGAGCGCGTCCCTGATGGCTGCGAACACCGTGATGTCGCTGACGGCTGCCGCCGATCGCAGCGACTGGCTCCCCGACTGGTTGGCCAGCCGCTCGAGGGTGACGAGGTCGAAGAAGGTCAACAGGGCCTCGGTTGCGTCAGCGCTGAGGCTGCCCTCGGCCCGGCGCAGCAGCAGGTCGGGCAGGAAGAAGCCGGCGAGGCCGGCGACCAGTCCGGCCGCGGCCGGGAGCTCCGGGCCGGACCAGCCGGCCGGCACGGCGGCAAGGCCGAGCAGCGAGGGCAGCAGCAGCCCGGCGAGGGCCGTCAGCACCTTCTGCGCATAATGGCGATCCACGGACCTGCCGGCCATCCGCAGGCGGCGTTGGGTCTCGGTTCCGACCGGTTGCCGCAACCGGGCCCTGGCCAGGGCGCCGAGCCGGTCGATGCCGGTCGCGGAGGGCTCCGGCGCAGGCGTCAGCCTGCCGTCCAGCAGGTCGAGGGCGTCGGCTAGCCGGGGCCGGGCCGGCAGCAGGACGCCGGCCAGCGCCCAGAGCCCGAAGGCGACCAGGGCGCCGGTCGTGACGGCGAGCAGCAGGCCGGTCAAGAGACCCTCCGCAGGATGCGCTGCCGCGGTCTCGGCAGGGTGAGCCGGCGCAGGAGGAGCAGGGAGCCGAGGTAGGCGAGCACCAGGACTGTCAGCAGCACCTGCCCGAGACCCGACCCGTAGGGGGTGAAGAAGGACCCGCCGAAGAGCAGGGCCAGGGAGAGCACGACCAGCGTGATGACGGTCACCTGGCGGACGACGATTCTCGGCTTGGCGCGCTCCGTCTCGATCTCGCGAAGGGCCCGCAGCCGGTCCTGGATGTTGTCGGCGAGCGCTGCCAGAGTGGCGGTCGCCCCGGTTCCACCGCGCTCGGCGGCGAGCGAGAGCGCAGCGATCACCGCGTCCGCGTCGGCGCTGTCCAGCTCGTCGGCAAGGCTGAGGAGCGCCTGGCCGATGATCCAGCGATCGTCCAGCCTTGCGATCAGCAGGCGCAGGCCCGGCGCCAGCAAGGGTGGTGCCTGCCCGACCGAGACCCGGATCGCATCTGAGATCGACCGGCCGGTCGGAAGTAGGGAGCTCAGGGTGCGGATCCAGCGGTCGAGCGCCTCCAGCACGACCAGGTCCTGGTTGGGTGGCGCGGAAAGCACAACCGGCAACCCGAAGGCGACCAGCGGGACCAGCAGGGCGAGCAGCGGCCAACCGGCCAGGCTCGCGGCCACGAGCCCAGCGGCGAGGGCAAGGCCCAGCTGCCACCAGCGCCGCCGGACCGCCCGGCCGAGCTCGCTGTCCACAGTTCTCGTCCACAGGCTTGTGGAGAATCCGCCGGCCTGTGGAGGAGCGCTGTGGAAACCGGCGACCACTGCGACCAGGCCACCGGCGACAAGGACCCCGCACAACCCGGCCAGCAACGATCCCATCACTCCTCCCAGGCCGCACTGAACGCAGCCAGCTCGGCAAGGAGACCGGGCTCGGGGCTGAAGTACTCCTCGCCGGCCGGATCCGAGCGGTAGGTCAGGTGCGTGACCGGACGACCGCCCTCCAGCCCGCCGGTCAGCTGCCTGATCTCGGCGACCGCGCGGGTCCGCAACCCGCCACGCCAGGTCTCGTCGACCAGGCGGACGTGGATCAGCAGGGCGATGTGATGGGCGATCTGCCGGTAGGCCTCGTCCACGGTCAGCACGCCGCCCTGGGCGACCCGGGAAGCCAGCCGGTCCATGGTGGAAGCTGCCGAGTGCG
>CAYQXH010000105.1:0-8765 GCA_964421325.1 uncultured Propionibacteriaceae bacterium | reverse complement strand
GTGCTTGAACTCGTTGGTGAGGAAGTCGAGCAGGTTGCCGGCAATCTTGCGGGAGTCGTCGTCGAGAGGCTTGAACGGGGTGTTGCGGTCGGGGTCGTTGGTCTCGATGACAGCGACGACCTTGTCCGGGTCGACCCGGAAGGTCCGCTGGCCGATCCGGTTGCCCGGATGGGTGAGCGGAACCGGAAGGCGGTTGGGGGGCAGTGCTGCACCGTAGTAGATGTCGTGCATGCCTTCGAGGTCGCGGCTCTGCCACGAGTTCACCTCGAGGATGATGTGCTCGGCTTCCTGGAGATAGGTCTTGTTGTTCCCGACCGAGGAGGAGGGGATGAGTTCCCCGTCCTGGTCGATCGCCGTGACCTCGATCACCGCGACGTCGAGCTTGCCCATCGATCCCTGCCAGACCATCGGGGCGAGGTGGGAGAGGTGGATGTCGGCGTACTCACTGATCCCGGCGTTGATCTTGTTCCGCATGATCGGGTCGGACTGGTAGGGCGTCCGGAACGAGATGCCGTCCACCTCGGCCAGCGAGCCGTCGAGCTCGGGAGCTGTCGATGCGCCGGTCCAGACGCCGATCTTGAACTCCTCGCCACGGTCGTGGGCTGCCTTGATCTGTGCGGCGAGCGCTACCGGCACTTCCTTGGGATACCCGGATCCGGTGAAGCCGGAGAAGCCGACGTTCATGCCGTGCTTGATGATCTTGCTTGCCTCTTCGGCTGTGGTGACCTTCCTGCGGAAGGCCTCATTGTCGATGCGGGACATCGTTTCTCCTCGACGCTGGGTGGAACATGGGTCAGGCTACCGATTCCAGGGGGCCGGTGTGACCAGATGCCCGGTCCCGGTCGTGGTCAGACCAATTCGAGCGTCTGGGCGAGGATGTGCGTTTCACCAGCCGGGACGGTCACTGCTCCCGCGCCGGTGTTGGCCGCCTCGACGCAGACGAAGCCGGGCCAGTACTGGCGGACGTCGGCCAGCGCCACGCCCTTGGCGGGGCCCGGATTCCACACGACCGTTGTCGCCGAGCCGGTCTTGGCCACCCGGATCGACCGGCCCCAGTCGGGGTCGTCGACCAGGACCTCGCCGGCATGGTCGTACAGGCGGTCGGTCTCGCCGGCGAACGTCACCGGGCCGGTCTGGACCTGCGGCGGTTGCCCGCCGCCGTCCACCTTGTCGACGTAGCTGCACCCGTCCAGCCCGTCGAGGCTGATCCGGGCGACGTCGCTGACGGCGAGATAGGTGTGCAGCGCCTCCTCGTAGCTGAAGTCCGCAGTGCCGGTGTTCGTCACCGACAGCGAGACCCGCAGGTGGTCCCTGGTGAACTCCGCGGCCAGCTCTGCGACGAAGGGTGCGCTGTCGAACCCGGTTGGGTCCAGCCGGTACCTGACCTCGAGGCGTCCGGTGCCGGCCACCTCGTCGGCGAGGCCGACCCGCTGCCAGGCGGCGGTGCGAGCGAAACCGTGGGCCGGCCGGCGGTCGCCGCCCGGGCCGGCGCCGAACCAGGGGAACACGACCGGCACGCCGCCGCGGACGGCGGTCCCGGGCTCGAAACTGGCCAGCGGGCTGACCCAGAGGGTCGGCAGCTGGTCCCGCAGGGTCCAGGCGAGGACGTGGGCACCGTTGTCGAGGATCGCGTAGTCGCCGCCGCGATGGCGGACCTGGACGCCGGGGAACGGGGATTCAGGCACTCGCGAAGATTATCCCGGCCGGCGCCGCGGTGGAACCGCTAGTCTGCGGCCGTGGTTGAGCGGAGCCGCCCGGCTGGGGTCGACTGGATGCTCGTGGCGCTGCTCGGCTCGACGGTGGTGCTCGGGATGCTGAGCGGCGTCCTGCGTGGCCCGTGCCTGGCGCTGCAGTCAGCCGACCTGGGCCAGCTGACCGGCTCCGGCTGCTTCAGCGACCTGCAGGTGATGTGGTTCGACCGTGGCCTTGCCGAGCACCGGTTCCCCTACCTGCAGCCGGGCATCGACCCGGTCACCGGGCAGCTCTCGACTCCGGAGTACCCAGTGCTCAGCGGCTTGCTGATGTGGGTGTTGAGCCTGCCGGCCCGGAGCTACGCCGGCTTCGTCTGGGCCGCGACGCTGGCGATGACGGCTGCGGCCGCCGGGATCACCGCGATCCTTTACCGGGTCTCCGGGCGGCTGGCCTGGCTGTGGGCGGCAGCCCCGGCCCTGATGTTCTATCTCGGCTACAACTTCGACGCGCTGCCGTCGCTCTGCGCTGTGGCAGCCCTCGCCCTGGTGTTGCGGTCCGATCCGGTCCGGGTGGCGCCGGCCCGCTACCTGTGGGCAGCTGCACTGCTCGGCTTCGGTGGCGGGCTGAAGCTCTACCCGCTCGTGCTTGTTCCGGCGCTGTGCCTGTGGCTGCTGTTCGGCAGTCCCGGGCCGGGGCAGGCGCCCCTTGCGGACCGGCTGCGGCGCGCGCTGCTCGCCGGCGGAGTCTCGCTCGCGGTTGTCGTGGCGGCCAACCTGCCCTTCGCCCTCGCCAACGCCGACGGCTGGCTGGCCCCGTTCCGGTTCCAGGCCGCCCGCGACCTCGACGTCAGCACCTTCTCAGTCTGGTTCCTCCTCGGGCGCCTGCTCCCGGGGGTTTCCCAGGCCGGCCTGATGGCCGCTGCCACCGTTGCCACCGGTCTTGGGATCGCCTCCGCCTACCTCGCGGCCTGGCGGGTGGCGCGCGGCGCCGGGCGGTTCCCGGTCGCCGGCGCAGCCGTGGCTGCCCTGGCCGCCTACCTCGTGCTCAACAAGGTCTTCTCGCCGCAGTACGTCATCTGGCTGCTGCCGCTGCTGGTGCTGGTGGGCTTCAGGGTTGCGGTGCCGGCGTTGTACGTGGTGCTGGACGCCGTGATGTACGTCGCCTTGAACCTCGCCGACGGTGCGCTCGCCCGGGGCGACAGCGCCGGGGCCGACCTCTGGCTGGCGGTCCTGTTCGCCAGCGTCCTGCTGCGGTTCGGCTACGTGATCGCGGTCGGCATGCTCGCCCTGCGACGGGGCAGCTAGCCGGTTCAGGCCAACGGGGCAGTCGGCCGGATGACCAGCCCGGTGCGGAGCTTCGGGGTGAAGAAGGTGGACTTCGGCGGCATCAGCAGCTTCTCCCGCGCCGTCCGCTCGATCTCGTCGAGCGAGGTCGGCCGAATCAGGATGGCTGCGTTGACGTCCTTGCCCGTCACCCTGGCCACCGTCTCGGCCAGTCCGTGCTGGTAGTCGACCACGGCCCGGCTGCCGGCCAGCGCGTGCTCTAGGTAGGCGCCGTCGAGTGCCCGGACGCCGGTGAACACCCCCGGCTTGGGGATCAGCCACTCCGTGGTCTCGGGGCCGAGGAGCACCAACCGGCCGGTCTCGACCATCTCGGCGAGCAGGCGGGGCGTGGCGGCAGGTGCCGGCTCGATGTCGAAGCAGGCCGAGAGGTCGGCCCGCAGCTCGTCGACGCAGATCTTCGAGTAGACGCGGTGGATGGCCTCGATGCTCAGCTGGTCGGCGACGAGCTCGTTGATGAAGGTGAGCGTGAACTCAGCATCGGTGTCGGTACGGCCGGTGGCTTCGCGGACCTCGTCGCGGTAGCTCCGCGAGATCGAGTAGCGGTGGTGGCCGTCGGCGATCAGCACGTCGTCGGCTGCGATGATCGCTGCGATTGAGGCGATCCTGGCGGCGTCGGTGATGCGTTCGACGGTGTGCAGCACGCCGTCCGCGACCATCTCGCCGACCGGTTCTCCCGGGATAGAGAGGGCCTCGGTGAGCCCGCCGGCCAGCGACAGGCCCCACACCGGCGACAGGTTGGTCGCTGTGGCGCGGGTCAGGTCGAGACGGTCGGTGACCGCCTTCGGCGTGGTGCGCTCGTGCGGCAGCACACCCCCGGCATCGAGGTCGACCACCTCGAGCCCGCAGAGGACACCGACGATCGTCCGCTCAGCCCCGGCCGCGTCGGTGAAGGCCATCCGGTAGATGGTGAGCGAGGGTTCGGCGTCCTGGACCAGCACGCCTCCGGCCAGCCAGTCGGCCAGTGTCCGGGCCGCCGCCTGGTAGCGGTCGGCACCCCCGGCCGGCACATCGATGTGGACGATGTTGTTGGGGTGGAGCGCGGCCAGCTCGGCGACGTCGCTGCTCGACAACACGTCGTAGGGCGGGGCGATCACCTGCTGCAGGTCGGTGCCCGCGGCGAATCGGATGGCCGGGAACGGTGCGATACGGGGCATGCGGGCAACGGTACCGAACCCGGCCCAGGTGTCCCGACCCGCCTCAACAGCTGGTGGGCCCCGGCCGTTGGCCACGCCCGATATCGTTGCCGACGTGATGAAGAGGGCATTGTGGCTGGCTGGTGCCGCGGTGCTCGTGGCCGTGGTGGCGTTGGGCGTTCTCGGGCTGCTGTGGGCGCAGGAGTTCCAGTCGCTCGCCCGATCGGGCAAGGCCGACGCCGTCGCCGGCCTCCGGCTCCTGGAGAAGAAGCAGACCGAGCCGGCGATCATGGCCTTCCGGAAGAGCGCGGGCGAGTTCGGCCGGGCGCGTGCGCAACTGGGACCCGACTGGCTGCGCAGCGTCCCCTGGCTGGGCCGCCAGCTCGACGCTGCCGACGACCTGGCCACGATCGGCCTCGAGGGTGCAACCGCAGGAGAGTCCGCAGCCGAACTGCTGAGCGAGGCCGAAGCCGGCTCCGGGGGCGACCGGCTGAACCAGCTGGTCAAGGTCGCCGGGCCACACGTGGACGCAGCCCTGGTGTCGCTGGTGGCGGTTGGCGAGCGTTCGCAGCGGCTCAGCACCGAAGGGCTGGTGCCGCAGCTTGCCGAGGCCGTCACCGAGGCCAAGGACGAACTGGCCCCGATGCGGATCCTCCTGCAGCGGGCCCCCGCCCTGCTCGATCTGGAACGCCGGCTCTTCGGCAAGCAGCACCGCTTCCTCGTCCTCTCGCAGAACAGTGCGCAACTGCGCCCCACCGGTGGGTTCCCCGGCACCTACGGGCTGGTCGAACTGGGTCCGGACGGCTTCCACCTGACCAGGTTCGCCGACATCTACACCCTGCCAAGGGACACCCTCGACCTGCCGATCCCCGACGGCGGGCAGGTGAACAACCGGCACTTCTTCCTGCGCAATGCGAACGCGTGGCTGGACTTCCCCACCAGTGCGAACGTGATCATGAAGTTCTGGGAGAACCTGGGACAGCCTGAGATCGACGGCATCGTGGCCATCGACATCCCCACGATCCGCGATCTGTTGAAGGTCTTCGGACCGATCAGCGTGCCCGAGTCCGACGAACCGCTGACGGCGAAGAACGTGCTGGAGCAGCTCAGCTACGTTGTCGAGGTCGAGCACAGCGGCAAGGGCTACCAGGATCGCAAGGACGCCGTGGTGTCGCTGGCGAAGGCCGTGGTCGAGCGGATCACCCACCTCAGCGGCGAGGAGTTCCTGCCCACCATGACGGCCCTCGCCAACTCGGCCAACGAGAAGCACATCCAGCTCTTCTTCACCGACCCGGAAGCGCAGGCCGACATCGTGGCCGTCGGCTGGTCCGGGGCCATCGACCCGCCGCCGGACACCACCGACCTGGTGGCGGTCAGCAACAGCGTGATCGCACGTCCAGCGAAGGCCAACCTCGGGGTCAGCAAGAGCCTCGACTACCTGGTCCGGCTCGACGCGGACGGCGGGGCGGACAGCCGGCTGCGCCTGAAGTACAAGAAGAGCTTCGACAGCCCTCTGGGCGACCTGCAGAAGTGGCTGGTCAACTATGCGCGGGTCCACCGGGCCGCGGGGACGACCAAGCCGGCCAAGGGCGGCACGTTGGGCATCGAGACCCTGCAGGACACCGCCGGCCTGCCGACCTTCGGGCACGGCTTCCGGCTGGATCGTGGCAGGTCCGTCACCGTTGAGCTCCGCAGCCGGGTGCCGGAGGCGCTGCGCACGGGCGTGGCCGCCCCGGTCATCGGCGGGCCGGCTGCGGCCGGCCGGGTCGACAGCGGCGAGTCCCGGCACTACCGGCTCCTGGTCGCCAGGCAGTCCGACCTGGTCGACACCTCGGTGACGGTGACGGTGCAGGTCCCGGCCGGCTGGAAGGTGGCGGGGTCGACGGCATGGTTCCGGGCCAGCGGGACCCCGGTCGTGACCGCCGGCGGGGACACCGAGGTCACCCTGGCGACGAAGCTGAAGCAGGACCTGGTGCTGGACGTGAACCTCATCCGGGCCTGACCCGCTCCCGGCTGCGCCCTGCGGGTTCCCAGAGCGCCGAGTGCACCGGATAAGCTGGCCCCCACCAGGCCCGCAGCCGCGAACCATGCGGGACGCGAGCAACCGGGGGGACGGTCGTGAAGGTAGCTGTGATCGGCTGTGGCTATTTGGGTGCCGTGCACGCGGCCTCGATGGCCGAACTGGGTCATGAAGTCATCGGGGTCGACACCGACGGTCATCGGATCAGCGAGTTGTCGGCCCATCGGGCGCCGTTCTACGAGCCGCAGTTGCCGGAGATCCTGGCATCCGCAGGCGCCAAGGGCCGGCTCCGGTTCAGCACCGACATCGCCGATGTCAGTGGCGCGAAGGTCCATTTCCTGGCTGTCGGGACCCCGCAGAAGACCGGCGGGTACGCCGCCGACCTGACCTTCGTGGACGCGGCCGTCGAGTCGCTCATCCCGCACCTGGCGCCGGGCGATCTGGTGGTGGGCAAGTCCACCGTTCCGGTAGGGACCGCCGCCAGGCTTGCCGCCCGCGTGGCGGAGGGCTGCCCCGGAGCGATGCTGGCGTGGAACCCGGAGTTCTTGCGGGAGGGCTTCGCGGTGAAGGACACCATCACCCCCGATCGGATCGTCTACGGCCTGCCCTCCGACCCGCACCAGGCCGCCACCGCGAAGGGCCTGCTCGACGAGATCTACGCGACCGCGATCGCGCGGGACACCCCGGTGGTCGTAACCGACTACCAGACGGCAGAGCTGGTGAAGGTCGCAGCGAACGCCTTCCTGGCAACCAAGATCAGCTTCATCAACGCCATGGCCGAGATCGCCGAGGTGGTGGACGCTGACATCACCCAACTGGCTGATGCCATCGGCTACGACAGCCGGATCGGGCGCAAGTTCCTCAACGCCGGGGTCGGGTTCGGCGGCGGCTGCCTGCCCAAGGACATCCGGGCCTTCACAGCCAGGGCCGAGGAACTGGGCCGCGGCGAATCGGTGTCCTTCCTCAAGGAGGTCGACGCGATCAACCTGCGTCGCCGCCAGCGGGTGGTGGATCTGGTGATCGAGATGCTCGGCGGCAAGATCTACCAGCGCAAGGTGGCGGTTCTCGGGCTCAGCTTCAAGCCTGAGTCGGACGACACCCGCGACTCGCCGGCCCTGGATGTGGCTGTCCAGCTGAAGGGTCGCGGCGCCGACGTTGTGGCCGTCGATCCCAAGGCGGTGCCCAACTCGATGCGCAAGCATCCGCAGCTGGCCTACACCGAGGACCTCGAGACCGCCCTCTCTGGCGCGCACGCGGTGGTGCTGGTGACGGAGTGGGCGCAGTACCGTCAGCTCGACCCGGAGTGGGCGGCGCGCCTGGTTCGCCGTCCGCTGATCATCGACGGCCGCAATTGCCTCGACCCGGCCGCTTGGCGGGCAGCGGGCTGGACCTACCGGGGGATGGGCCGGTCGTGACCCGCCGGCCGGCTACACCAGCCAGGTGTTCACGAAGGGAATCTTCACCAGCAGCGCGCTGGTGAGGGCGCTCAGGGCCAGGACCACCAGCCAGACCACCGGGACCCCGACGGCGCTCGGGAGCAGGCCGGGAGTGATGTTGAACTCCTGGATCACCCGGACGAATGCCGGGTGGATCAGGTAGATCGGCAGGGTCCAGCGGGCGACGGCCGCCAGCCGCGGGGTGGTGACGGCTCCCGGGTTCTGGAGGCGTACGAAGAGGAAGACCGCTGCGGCGGCGAGCACGATCCCGATGCTGAGGTAGCCGTAGAGGGTGCCGTTGGGCTGGCCGGTGGCCAGCGAGGCCCAGGCGGTGCCGGCGATTGTGACCGCCACCCCGATCGCGCCGGCGGCGTAGACGGCCAGCCTGGAGCGGCGGCTCAGGGTTTCGGCGTTCTCGTGCAGCAGGTGGCCCAGCACGAAGTAGAAGGGGAAGCCGGCCGCCAGGTAGGGGCCGACCCGTTCCAGCAGGTCGCCGGACAGCCCGCCGAGCACCGGGATCAGGGCAAGGCTCGGGACGGTGACGCTGGCCACGCCGGTGAGGATCACGAAGTAGCGGGCCAGCCCCGGGACGGCGACGATCCGCTGCAGCAACGGGATCAGCAGGTAGACCCCGGCCAGGGCGAGCAGGTACCAGAGGTGGTAGTAGCCGTCCCACAGGTGCTGCAGCAGGAAGACCGGGTCGGCCACCCCCTGGAAGACGGCGCTCATCGCGGCGTAGGCGGCGCTCCAGGCGACGAACATCACCAGGAGCCGCACGACGTAGTTGCGCCAGGTGCGCTGCGGCGAGTCCTGCCGCCCCGGGGCGAGGAAGAGCGCGCCGGAGATCATGAAGAACACCGGTACCGACCATCGGCTCAGCGCCGAGTACACGTTCATCGCCTGCCAGTCCGCCGACTCCGGAGGGGTCGTGGTCCAGTTCATGGCGGCGACGTGGATCATCACCACCGCCATCGCGGCGCCGACGCGGAGCTTGTCGACATAGGCGAGTCTGGTCATCTCTTCCCTCCTCTCAAGGGTCGTCACCGGCCGGGTCAGCCTCAGTAGGCCCCGCTGGAACCGACGACCGCCTTGGCGGTCTTGGCCAGGATCATCAGGTCCTGGATCATCGACCAGTTGTCGA
>CAYQXH010000104.1:0-8781 GCA_964421325.1 uncultured Propionibacteriaceae bacterium | reverse complement strand
TGGATGTACTCCACGGCCGTCTTCAGCTGGCACATGCTCGTGCACATGACGGTGAACATGCTGGTGCCGATCCTCTGTGTGCTCGGCGCCCCGTTCAGCCTGATCGAGGCGGCCTCGCGGCCGCGTACCGCCGGTGAGCCACCCGGTCCGCGTGAGGTCCTGGACGCGGTTGGCGGGTACCGGCCCCTGCAGCGGCTGCTGAGCCCACCGGTGTTGTGGGTGAACTATGTCGCCTCCCTGTTCCTGGTGTACTTCACGCCGCTGTTCCCGTGGCTGATGAAGTACCACTGGGCACACCAGCTCATGCTGTTGTACTTCATGGTGACGGGGTTCGCCTTCTTCAGCCTGATCGTCGGCACCGGCCGCCAGTCGTGGCGGCTGCCGCACCTGGTGCGGCTGGCGTTGATGATGAGCATCATGCCGTTCCACGCGATCTTCGCCGTCGGCATCATCATGGCCCGCTCGCTCATCGGGGCCAACTTCTACCAGACGATCGACGTGGCCTGGGTCGGTGACCTGATGACCGACCAGAACATCGCCGGCCAGATCACCTGGCTCACCGGTGAGGTCCCGATCTTCATCGCCGTCATCGCCCTGGCTGCGCAGTGGTTCGTGCAGGACAAGCGGGACGCCGCCCGCGTCGACGGCCTCATCGACGGCGAGGACGGCCCGCTGGAGGCGTACAACGAGATGCTCGCCCAGCTGGCGGACCACGATCGCCAGTCCCACCCACAGGGATCGAACCGACCGGCGAGGGGCCGGCCGTGAGCCTTACCGAGGAAGGCACCACCCGCTACGACGGCCTGGGCCAGCGGGTTGAACTGGACATCTCCGGGATGACCTGTGCTGCCTGCGCGAACCGGATCGAGAAGAAGCTCAACAAGCTGGACGGCGTCCGTGCGACCGTCAACTACGCGACCGAACGGGCGATCCTCCTCGGCCTCGACCCCGAACGCGCGCCCGATGCCGTGGCGGCCGTGGAGGCGGCCGGTTACGGGGCATCGCCGGTGGTGGAGGGCGCGGAACCGGACGGCTATTCCGATCGCGTGAAGTTGCTTCGGAACCGGCTGATCGTCGCAGCCTTGTTGACCATCCCGCTGGGTGATGTCGCGATCGTCCTGGCACTGTCGCCCCAGATGCGGTTCCCCGGCTGGCAGTGGGTGCTGATCGCGTGCGCCGTCCCGGTGGTGTTCTGGTGCGCATGGCCGTTCCACCGGGCGGCGTGGCGGAACCTGCGGCACGGCGCAACCAGCATGGACACCCTGGTCTCCCTTGGCGTGCTGGCTGCCTTCACCTGGTCGGTGGTCGCCACGGTGATGGGCGCCGAGGATACCGAGGGCTACTGGCTCGGCTACGGCATCGCACCCGCCGGCGCGGACACCCTCTACCTCGAGGCCGCGGCGGCGGTCACGACGTTCCTGCTCGCCGGCCGCTACATCGAAGCCCGGTCCAAGCGGTCGGCGCGCGGCATCCTCTCGGCACTCGGGAAGCTGGCACCCAGCACGGTCAGGGTGATCCGCGACGGTACCGAGCAGGTGGTTCCCATCGGGTCGCTGCTCGTCGGCGAGCGATTCCTGGTCCGTCCCGGTGAGCGGATCGCCACCGACGGACGCATCGTCGTCGGGTCCTCGGCAGTGGACACGGCGATGATGACCGGTGAGCCGGTTCCGCGCGACGTGGAGGTGGGCGACCGGGTACTGGGTGGCACGATCAACGCCACCGGGGCCCTGATCGTCGAGGCCGAGAAGGTCGGTGCCCACACCCAGCTCGCCCAGATGGCCGCGACGGCAGAGCAGGCCCAGGCACGCAAGGCATCGGTACAGACCCTGGTCGACAGGGTCGTCGCAGTGTTCGTGCCCGCGGTGCTCGGGGTCTCGCTGGTCACCCTGGTGGTCTGGCTCGTCATCGGCGGCGGGCCGCGCAGCGCATTCAGCGCCGCCCTGTCCGTGCTGATCATCGCCTGCCCGTGCGCGCTCGGGCTGGCCACGCCGACGGCCCTGATGGTGGGCGTGGGTCGTGGCGCCCAGCTCGGCATCCTGATCAAGGGGCCCGATGCCCTCGAGGCGTCCGGGGTGATCGACACCGTCGTCCTCGACAAGACCGGCACCCTCACCACCGGGACCATGACGCTGGAAAGGGTGGTCAGCTTCGGCGCCCTGACCGAGGACGAGGTGCTGGCCATCAGCTCCTCGCTGGAGAGTCGGTCCGAGCACCCGATCGCCCGCGCCGTCGTCAGGGCCGCCCAGGCCAGGGGAGCGGTACAGCCCGACGGTGTCGGACCGGTCGAGGCGTTGCCGGGGCAAGGCCTGCTGGGCGCGCTGGTCGGCAGCAGCGGGACGCGCGAGGTCCTGATCGGCAACGCCGCACTGATGGCGACCCGCGGAGTAGTCGTCGCAGCGGAAGGCCAGGCGCTGGCCGAGGCCGCCTCCGACGCCGGGAGTACCGCGGTGCTGGTGGCCGTGGACGGGGTCGCGGTCGGCGGGCTGGTGGTGTCAGACCTCATCAAGGACTCGGCGGCGGGCGCCGTGGCGAGGCTCCGGTCCATGGGGTTGCGGACGATCCTGCTCACCGGGGACCGCCAAGGTGCCGCCGAGCTTGTCGGCGAGCAGGTCGGCGTCGACGAGGTGGTGGCCCAGGTCCTGCCCACCGACAAGGCTGCGGTGATCGAGCGCTTGCAGGCATCGGGACGACGTGTGGCCATGGTCGGTGACGGCATGAACGACGCCGCGGCCCTCGCCACGGCCAACCTCGGACTTGCGGTCGTCAGCGGCACCGACGTGGCGATGAAATCGGCCGACATCATCCTGGTGCGCCAGAGCCTCGACGCCATCCCCGACGCCATCCGGCTGGCCCGCCGGACCCTGCGCACCATTCGCGGGAACCTGATCTGGGCCTTCGCCTACAACGTTGCCGCCATCCCCCTGGCGGCCCTCGGCCTGCTCAACCCGCTGATCGCCGGCTTCGCCATGTCACTCTCGAGCGTTTTCGTGGTCACCAACTCGATGCGCCTGCGCCGATTCGCACCCGCCGAGCGTTCGGGGCGCCGGTCCTGAGGAACGGCAGGCTGCGCGTCGAGCCGAGCGACTGAGCCGGCCGCTCGGTTCCGCGGGTCGTCCCGGTGCCTAGATCCGTGCCCAGGTGCGGTAGCCGCCGTCGAGGTTGCGCACCCGACGGCCGTGCTGGGCCAGGGTCCGTGCGGCGAGGTAGCCGCGCAGGCCGACCTGGCAGTGGACGATCACGTCGGCCCCCACCTCGTCGATGCGGGCGCGCAGGTCGTCCACCGGGATGTTGACGGCGCCGTCGACCGTGCCGCGGGCGTACTCGGCGGGGGTTCGGACGTCGATGAGCTGAACGCCCCTGGTGACTTCGGCGGCAACCTCGTGCCACTGGACGGTCTCGGTGAGGCCGACGCGGAGGTTCTCGGCGATGAAGCCGAGCATGTTCACCGGATCCTTGGCCGAGCCGAACTGCGGCGCGTAGCTGAGTTCCAGATCCGCGAGGTCGGAGGCGGTGAGCCCGCTGCGCATGGCTGTGGCGATGACGTCGATGCGCTTGTCGACCCCGGCCCCGCCGACGCCTTGTGCGCCGAGGATGGCATCGGTGTCGGCGTCCACGACCAGTTTCAGGCTCATGCCCTCGGCGCCCGGGTAGTAGCCGGCGTGGTTGGCCGGGTGGGTGTGGATGATCCGCACCTTGCGTCCGGCGCTGACGGCGCGTTTCTCCGTCCAGCCCGTGGCCGCGGCCACGACCCCGAAGGCGCCGACGATCGCGGTTCCGAGGACCGGCTTCGCCGCGACGTCACGACCGACGATCACATCGGCCACCAGCCGGCCATGGCGGTTGGCCGGTCCGGCCAGCGGCACCAGGGCCTGGTTGCCGGTGATCGAGTCCCGCTTCACCACGGCGTCGCCGACGGCAAAGATGGAGGGGTCGGATGTGCGCTGGTGCTCGTCGACCAGGATGCCGCCGCGCTCGCCGAGCTCGAGACCGGCGGCTTCGGCCAACCCGGTCTCCGGGCGAACCCCGATCGCAGCCACCACCAGTGCGGCGGGCAGCCAGTCGCCGTTGGACAGGTAGACCGAGTCACTGCAGACCTCGGTGACGGAGGCGCCGGTGACGACGCGCACTCCGTGCTTGACCAGGTGCTTCTCGACAAGGGCTGCCATTTCGGGGTCGAGCGGGGCGAGGAGCTGGTCGGCAAGCTCGACGATGGTGACCTTGACGCCGCGTTCGACGAGGTTCTCGGCCAGCTCGACGCCGATGAAGCCGCCGCCCATGATCACGGCGGTCGGCTCCGGGCGGGCGAGGATGGCGTCCACAGCTGCGGCCATCTTGTCCACGTCACCGATGTTGCGCAGGGCCAGCGCCCGCTCCACGCCCGGAATCGGGGGCACGAACGGCGCTGCTCCGGGCGCGAGGATGAGGTTGTCGTAGTCCTCGGAGTACTGCTCGCCGGTGGCGAGGTTGCCGATCCGCACCGACTTCGCAGCGCGGTCGATGGCGACGGCCTCGGAGTCGACCCTCACGTCGATGCCGAAGCGCGCCTTCAGGCTGGCCGGTGTCTGAAGCAGGAGGGCGTTGCGATCGGTGATCACGTCACCGACGTAGTAGGGCAGTCCGCAATTGGCGAACGAAACGTAGCCGGACCGTTCCAGCACCACGATCTCCGCGTTCTCGTCCAGCCGCCGCAACCTGGTCGCTGCGGACATGCCGCCTGCCACTCCACCGATGATCACTGTCTTCATGCTTCCCATCCTATACCCCCCGGGGTATAGACTCGCACCGCTGTGCGAAATCGGGACGTAGCGGCCGTGACCGCGCCTGGAACCGGGGAGCTGACTCCCATTCTGACGCTGGAGCGGACGCGGGGGGCGGGTTTGGGACAAGCCGATTGTCGAGCCACTAGTCGGGTTCGGCTGCGGACGAGGACCCCCTGCGGCAGGCTGAGTCTCGTCGGCGAGGATTCCGGCAAGAGGAGTTGTGATGGCTGAGGTTGTCATTCTGGGGGCGGGCGTGTCCGGCCATACTGCGGCCCTGCACCTGCGTCGCATGCTGGGTCGCGAGCACACGGTGACGGTGGTGTCTCCGAACTCGCAGTGGAACTGGATCCCGTCCAACATCTGGGTGGGGGTGGGTGAGATGGCGAAGCAGGATGTGGTGTTCCCGCTGGCGCCGGTCTACGCCCGCAAGGGCATCGGCTTCCGCCAGGCGAAGGCTGTGGCGATCCGGCCGAACGGTGACCGGGACGACTCCCGTGGCGCGGTCGACATCGAGTACACCGTCGCTGACAAGGCCGGCACGGCCGAGCGGCTGCGGTACGACTACCTGATCAACGCGACCGGGCCCAGGCTGCGGTTCGAGGCGACCGAGGGCATGGGTCCGGGTGGTTTCACCGAGAGTGTCTGCACGGCCGACCACGCGGTGGAGGCCAACCACAGGTTGCGCGACGTGATCGCGACCCTGAAGAGCGGCGTTCCGCAGACCCTGGTGGTTGGCATGGGCCATGGCACCTGCACCTGCGAAGGAGCCGCGTTCGAGTACGTCTTCAATGTCGACCACGAGCTGCGGGAAGCCGGGGTCCGTGACCTGGCCCGGGTGGTGTACCTGACCAACGAAGCCGTCCTCGGTGACTTCGGTGTCGACGGGATGGTGTTCGACCAGCAGGGCTTCCAGACCACGAGCGAGCTGTGGACCGGTTCGCTGTTCCGGGAACGCGGCGTGGAGGCGATCCTCGGGGCCCATGTGCAGAAGGTTGAGCAGGGCCTGATCCACTACGAGACGCTCGACGGCAGCAGTCACACCCTCGGGTTCGATTTCGCGATGCTGATCCCGCCGTTCGGCGGCGTGCCGCTGAAGGCCTACGACGCCGACGGCGCCGAGATCACCGGCGAGTTGTTCGCGCCCAGCGGCTTCATGAAGGTCGACGCCGATTACACGGCCAAGCCCTACGAGGAGTGGCGGGCCACCGACTGGCCAACCACGTACGCAGCCCCTGGCTACGACAACATCTGGGCGGTGGGGATCGCGTTCGCCCCGCCGCACCAGATCTCCCGCCCTCGCAAGACCCCCAACGGCACCGTGATCGCACCCTCCCCGCCCCGCACCGGAATGCCGTCCGGGGTGATGGGCAAGACCGTCGCGATGACCATCGCCGACCGGATCAAGCACGGACCGTCGGCCCACGTGCACACCGCATCGATGGCGCGCATGGGCGCAGCCTGCGTCGCCTCGGCCGGCACCGGGCTCACCCGGGGGTCGGCCGCAGCGATGACGATGCTCCCGGTGGTCCCCGACTACCAGCGCTACCCGACCGGACGCGACGAACGCGAGACCCGTGGCGAGCTCGGCCTGCACGGCCACTGGGTCAAGCTGATGCTCCACTTCCTGTTCATCTACAAGGCCAAGGCACGCCTCGGCTGGCAACTGATCCCGGAGTGACCATGACCGACACCACGCAGCAGCCGACCGGCGACCCGGTCGCCGACCTCTCCAAGTCGCCATTGCCGACGGCCAGGACGCTCCGGATGCGGCAGAGCCTGCCGTTCCAGTTCACCCGGTTCCTGTCGTTCAACAGCCGGATCATGAGGATGGTCATCAAGGGCCACCACTAGCACGGCGCGCTGCCGCGGAACTCACGCTCGTCGAGCGGGGCTCAGCCCAAGGGTCCTGCCGGGCAGGCCGTCAGGCCAGGGAGAGGAACAGCTTCTCCAGCGACGAGGTGTCGGTGTGTTCGCTGGACGGGTCCTCGGTGAGGCACTGCTTGAGGCCGGCGGCGATCACGGCGAAGCCGACGCGGTCGAGTGCCTTGGAGACCGCAGCCATCTGGGTGACGATGTCGGCACAGTCCCGGCCGGCCTCGATCATCCGGATGATGCCGCCGATCTGGCCCTGCGCCCGCTTCAGGCGAAGCAGGACGCTGTCCAGCTCATCGGGATCGAAGTGGAGTGCAGCGGCTCCGACCGCGGGGCCAACCTCGGCTGCAGCTGGCTCGGAGTGCGCGGTGGGCAGTTCCTTCTTGGTCATCCGGACTCCTGTCTATACCCCCTAGGGTATCACGGGCCGACGGGTTCGGGGAAGGACCCGGCCGGTGACGGCATCGGCGACATCCGTTCGGCGATGCAGCTCGCCTCGCCGGGGCGCGCGCCCGCGTCCCGTGCCTCTCAGTGGCCGAGGCTCACCGCCGGCAGGTCGAACCAGCGGAGGTGGTCGAAGTCGGCTGACACGCGACCGGCGTCCTCGGCCCCGGGGGAAGGGGCTGCGGCGAGGAGGCGCCTGGCCTCGGCCAGGTAGTCGTCGAGGACGGTGACGGGCGCGGCGGACTCGTGGCGCTCGTAGCGCATCGACCCGTCCGGGCCATAGCTGATGGCGCCGAGCCGGAGCGGTGGCTCGACCGGACCCGAGCGGTGGCGCCACAGGCCGCTGTCCGGGTCGAACCGGTAGTCACCGAGCAGCTTCCAGCCCTCGCGGGCGACCAGCCGGACGGCCTCGACGATGTAGGTGAACACCGCCTCGTCGATGAAGTAGTTGAAGTTGACCCGCACCCAGCCCGGCTTGATGCCTTCGCAGCCGGTCGCTATCTGGGCCTCGAACTCGTGCGACTGGTCGAGGTCGATACCCAGCAGGCTGTGTCCGTAGGGGCCGGCGCAGGAGCAGCCGCCGCGGGTCTGGATCCCGAACAGGTCGTTGAGCAGTGCGACCACGAAGTTGTGGTGCAGGTACTTGCCGCTGGGCGCGCGGATCACGAACGACACGATCGAGAGGCGCTTAGCAGCCGGGTTGCCGAGGATCTCCATCGCCGGCTCGTCCCGCCAGGCCGCCATGGCGCGCTGCAGCAGCACGCTCTCGCGTTCCTCGATCACGTCCACCCCGACGGCGTCCTTGAGCTGGAACACCAGGCCGGCCCGGATGGACTCGACGATGGCGGGGGTGCCGCCCTCTTCCCTGTGGACGGGATCGGCCAGGTATCGGTGCTCGGCGGTGTTCACGAACATCACAGTGCCGCCGCCGGGGACGGCTGGGACGCGGTTGGTCAGCAGTTCACGGCGGGCCACGAGGATCCCGGGGGTGCCGGGCCCGCCGATGAACTTGTGCGGCGAGATGAAGACGGCGTCGAGGTAGGCGTCCGGGCGACCGGCCGGTGCTGCGACGTCGATCGTCACGTAGGGGGCGCAGGCGGCGTAGTCCCAGAAGCTGAACGCCCCGTGCGCATGCAGCAGCGAAGCGATGCCGCGCACGTCGGACAGGATGCCGGTGACATTGGACGCAGCCGAGAACGACCCGATCTTGAGCGGACGGCCGGCGTGGGCAACCAGTTGGGTGGCGAGTTCGGCCTGGTCGATGTGCCCGTCAGCGTCCTCGTGAATGGTGACCACGTCGGCGATCGACTCGCGCCAGGGCAGCTCGTTGGAATGGTGCTCGAACGGTCCGATGAACACGACCGGGCGCTCGCCGGCCGGGATCGCAGCCGTGAGGTGGTAGCGGTCCTCGAGGTTCGAGGGGATGCGCAGCCCCAGGATCCCGATCAGCTTGTCGATGGCTCCGGTCGACCCGGAGCCGGCGAAGATCACGGCCGTCCCGGCGTTCCCGCCGACGGCCTCGTGGATGATCCGGCGCGCGTCCTCGCGGAGCCGGCTGGTCTGGAAGCCGGTGCCGCTGGCCTCGGTGTGGGTGTTCGCGTAGCGGGGGAGCACCTCGTCCCGAAGGAAGTCCTCGATGAAGTCGAGGCTCCGACCTGAGGCGGTGTAGTCGGCGTAGGTGACCCGCCGCGGCCCGTAGGGGCCG
>CAYQXH010000103.1:0-8900 GCA_964421325.1 uncultured Propionibacteriaceae bacterium | reverse complement strand
CCGGCGAGGGCCGGGTGCGCAGCCACCGGACGATCAACGTGAAGATCCCGGCCGGGGTGGCCACCGGCAATCGCGTCCACCTGGTCTCACAGGGAGAGGTCGGTCCCGGCGGCGGCCCCGCCGGCGACCTCTACGTCGAACTCAGCGTCGCCCAGCACGAGATGTTCAAGCGCAACGGTGACGACCTCGAAGTCGTGGTGAAGGTGCCGATGACAGCTGCGGCCCTCGGCACCCAGGTCAGCCTGGACACCCTCGAGGCCGAACGGGACGACCTGGACGCCGAAGCCTCCCACGTCGACGTGGACATCCCACCCGGCACCCAGTCGGGCACCCGGATCGCGATCCCGAACCGCGGCGTGCCCAGGCTGCGGGGCGACGGCCGTGGCGAGCTCGGCGTCACCCTGCTGGTGCAGACCCCGACCCGGCTGGACGACGAGCAGCGCGAGCTGCTGCGCCAGTTCGCCGCCGCCAGGGGCGAGAGCCGTCCGGAGGTTTCGGTGACCCGGCACGGCAAGGGTGTGTTCAGCTGGCTGAAGGAGAACTTCACATGACCGAACCGCTGTTCCTCGCCGACCTGGACGCCCCGGAGGTCGGTCAGCTGGTCGCCCTCACCGGTGACGAGGGCCGGCACGCCGCCGCCGTCCGCAGGCTGCGGGTCGGCGAGGTGATCCTGATCAGCGACGGCAACGGCACAGCCGTCCGCGGGCCGGTGGCCACGGCGGACAAGACCGGACTGTCGATCACTGTCGCCGAGGTGCTGCATTCGCCGCCGCCGGCCGTGAGGTACGTGGCGGTCCAGGCCCTCGCGAAGGGTGACCGGGCCGAGCTGGCAGTCGAGATGCTCACCGAACTGGGGATAGACGAGATCGTCCCGTGGCAGTCGGAGCGATCGGTGGTGCGCTGGGCGCCCGACCGGACCGAGCGCGGGCTCACCCGCTGGCGCACGACGGCCAGGGAGGCGGCCAAGCAGTGCCGCCGGTTCCGGGTGCCGCGGGTCGCGATGCCGATGTCTACGGCAGAGGTGGCACTGCGGATCGCGCAGACCGACCTCACCGTCGTCCTGCACGAGAGTGCCGAGACGCCGCTGGGCACGCTCACCGTCCCGGCCAGTGGCGAGGTCATGTTCATCATCGGTCCGGAGGGCGGGCTCACCGAGCAGGAGGTAGCTGCCTTCACCGCCGCCGGTGGCCGGGCCGTCCTGGTCTCCGACGCGGTGCTGCGCACGTCGACGGCGGGCGTGGTCGCCCTTGCCCAGCTGCAGGCGCTCGGCGTCCGTGGCGACTGACTTCGGGTTCACCCCCGGCACCTTCCTCGCGAACGGGCTGGGCCGTACCGGCCGGATCAGCACCCCGCACGGCGACATCAGCACCCCGGCCTTCATCGCCGTTGGCACGAAGGCGACGGTGAAGGCCGTGCTGCCCGAGAGCGTCGCGGGCGTCGCAGCGCAGGCTGTGCTCGCCAACGCCTACCACCTCTACCTGCAGCCCGGCTCCGACATCGTGGACGCGGCCGGCGGACTTGGCCGGTTCATGAACTGGCCGGGACCCACCTTCACCGACTCGGGCGGATTCCAGGTGATGAGCCTCGGCGTCGGCTTCAAGAAGGTGCTCGCGATGGACGCCACCGGGCTGGTCGACGACGACGTGATCGCGGCCGGCAAGAGCCGGCTGGCCCACGTCGACGACGACGGGGTTACGTTCACCTCGCACCTCAATGGCGACCGGCACCGCTTCACCCCCGAGGTCTCGATGCGCATCCAGCACGAACTGGGTGCCGACATCATGTTCGCCTTCGACGAGTGCACGACCCTGATGAACACCCGCGACTACCAGGAGCGCTCGCTCGCCCGGACGCAGGCATGGGCCGTGCGCTGCCTGGCCGAGCACTCGCGACTGACCGCCGAGCGGGCCGGCAAGCCCTACCAGGCCCTGTTCGGCGTGGTGCAGGGCGCGCAGTACGAGGACCTGCGCCGGCAGGCAGCCAGGGACCTCGCCGGGCTGCAGGTGGCCGGGTGCAGCTTCGACGGCTACGGGATCGGGGGAGCCCTGGAGAAGGAGAACCTCGGCACGATCGTCGGCTGGGTGTGCTCGGAGCTGCCCGTGGACAAGCCCAGGCACCTGCTGGGCATCTCCGAACCGGACGACTTCTTCGCAGCCGTCGAGGCCGGCGCCGACACCTTCGACTGCGTCATGCCCTCCCGGGTCGCCCGCAACGCCGCGATCTACACCGTTGACGGTCGGTTCAACGTGAACACCGCCGGGAGCCGTCGCGACTTCGGCCCGCTCGACGCCACGTGCGACTGCTACACCTGCGCGAACTACACGAGGGCTTACCTGCACCACCTGTTCAAGGCGAAGGAAATGCTGGCTGCGACCCTGGCCACGATCCACAACGAGCGGTTCACCGTGCGCCTGGTCGACGACATCCGGGCGAGCATCGAGAACGGCACCTTCGCCGATTTCAAGGCGGAGTTCCTGGGGCGGTTCTATTCCGGACGTCGCTGACGCGCCGTCCGTCGAGACTCGGCCGGCCTCACCCGCTGGCGCGGCTGAGAGCCAACCTCGTCTATTCCTCGCGCCGCTGACGCGCCGTCCGTCGAGACTCCGCGCTTTCCCGCCGCTGCCGCGGCGTGGCGCCGGGTGTCGCCCGCAGGGGGACAGGCCGGGGCCGCTCCCGCTCGGCTAGCCTGATCGGGTCCTGGGCCACCCGGATGCGGCCGGTGTCGCCACGATCGAAGGAACCCCGAATGCGCTGCCCCAACTGTGGCCAGAACGTGCCCGACTTCGCGCCAGCCTGCCCCGGCTGCGGTCAGGACGTGGCCGGCGAAACCGTGAGCCTTGCCTCCCCGGGCGCACCCGCTGATCCGGAGCCGACCGCGGAACTGCCCACGGTCGCCGAGGTCCCACCGGCCCCCGGCGGCGGGCCCGCCGGCGAACCAGCGCCGATGGCGGGGCCCTACGCCGACCCGCAGCACTATGTTTCAGCCCACCTCGGGGAGCCGGAGCCGGCCCGGGATCAGCCGGCACCAGCGGCGAAGCCGAGGCGCCGGGTCCTGCTCGTGACCCTGGTCGGAGCCCTCGCACTGCTCCTGATCGGTGGCGGGGTCGCCGTCGCCGGCGGCCTCCTCGGCTGGTTCGGCGGCGGCAAACGGCCCAGTGACGTGCTCCCCGCCGCAGCCGTTGCCTACGTCCAGCTGGACCTGGAGCCGTCCCCGGCGCAGCAGGCCTCGGCCTGGCAGTTCCTGCGCGACCTGCCCGAGGTGAGGGACGCCCTCGCCGGCGGCCTCCCCGACCCGAAGGCGCTGCTGTGGGAGTTGCTGGTCAAGGCTGATCCCGACTTCGACGCCGTGGACTACCAAGCCGACGTCAAGCCCTGGCTGGGGAACCAGTTCGGTACCGTCGTGATGGACCACGACGGCAAGGCGGCGGTGGCGGCGGCGATCGAGGTGACGAATCCCGAACTGGGGGCGCAGAAGCTCCGGGAGTGGGCGAGCAAGGGCGACGTGCCGTACGACGTGACGCTGCGCGAGGGCTACGCGCTGCTCACCGATCCGGATGAGACCACCTTCGTACTCGGTGAGATCGCCAAGGGCACCCTTGCGGCGACACCGCAGTTCGCGGCCGACTTCGCCGCGGTCGGCGAGCCCGGCATCTCCGCCGGCTGGGCCGATCTCGGTGGACTGGCCAGGCTCGGCGAACCGAGCGTCGGCTCAGCAGTCGGGATCGGCCAGGGCCGCGTCGCCTACGCTGCCCGGTTCAGCGCCGACACGCTGGAGGTCGCCGGTATCTCCCGCGGCGTCGCCTGGCCGGCAGCGACTCCAGACGGCGATCTCGGCAACCTGCCGGCGGACACCGGGGTTGCGATCAGCCTGACCGGCGCTGGTCCAGCGCTGGCCAAGGCCTGGCCGGAACTCCCACAGGAGGCCAAGGATTCCGCAGCCGAGGCCATCGGGCTCGACCTTCCCGAAGACCTGGTGGCACTGCTCGGCGACAGCTTCATGATCGGAGCATCCGAAGGAACGATCAGGAACGTCGCCACCTTCCCCGAAACCCTCGAGATCGGGCTGCGGGTGAGTTCATCGGACCCGCAGCGGGCCGAGAAGGTCCTGCAGGAGCTGCTTGCCGGTGCCTTGCCGGGGGAGGACCCGACCCGGGTGGACGGGTCGGTCCTGGTGGCAGCAACGACCACCGCCTACCGGGACCGGATCGCCGGGGACGGGCCGAGGCTCTCGACCGAGGAGTGGTTCGCCAAGGCGGTCCCGGACCATGCGAGGGCGGCCTTCGCTGCCTGGGTCGATCTGGAGGCGGTCGCTGCCGCCGACACCACCGAGCCGGGGGAGTACCGCGACTTCCGCGCAGCACTGCGTGGCTGGGGCGCCCAGTTCCTCCCCGGGGAAGCCGGTGACGGTTCCTGGTCGGTGCGGGTCGTCCGGGCCTGAGCGCAGCCGCGCGAGAGCGGGCCTCAGGACGGCTCGTGCCGCCTGACCCAGGCGATCACCCGATAGGTGACCGGAAGGAAGACCACTTCCACGCCGACCTTGTAGAGCCAGCCGACGGCTGTGTAGTTGATCAGCGCCGGCCACGGGATGGACTCCCCACCGAGGGGATTGCCCAGCGGCCCGAAGGCGATCAGGCAGAACACGAGGGTGTCGGCGAACTCGCCGACCACGGTTGAGCCGATCAGCCGCACCCAGAGGTGCCGGGTGCCCCAACGTTGCTTGATCCGGACCAGGACCACCGCGTTGAGCAGTTGTCCGGCCAGGTAGCCGAACAGGCTGGCCACCACGATCCGCGGGACGAACCCGAGCACGGCGTGCCAGGCGTCCTGGTTCGGCCAGTCGGCCGCCGGCGGGGCGGCATCGACGACCAGGAAGGTCAGCGACATCACCAGGGCAAGGACGAAGCCGGTGAGGATCGCCCGGTTCGCGCGTCGCAGGCCGTACACCTCTGCCAGCACGTCGCCCAGGATGTAGGTCAGCGGGAACAGGATGGCGCCGCCGTCGGTGATGATCGGCAGCAGCTGAATGCCGGCAACGTCCACACTCGGCCCGAATGCGATCAGCTTGGTCGCTCCGATGTTCGAGATCAGCAGCATCCCGACGAAGACCGCGAGCACCAGGTCGTAGTTGCCGCGAGGACGAGACTCGACGGATGCGGGAGCTGTGGACACGAGAGGGCATCCTAGACCGGATCTGGCCTAGTCGGTAGCCAATTGAGGGCCGCGGATGCCGCCAGCAGCATCCGTGCAGCCTCCCGACGATGTTCACAGGGCTTCTGCGTGAGTTGGCTGCCCTCGGGCTGTCCGGGCGTGGCAATCTAGGCCTATGACCGACTTTGACGAAGCCGTCCCGGAAGAATCGGAGCAACTCGACCAGCTGCAGCCGGAAGAGACCCTCCTGGACCGCGGCGTCGGGGATGTGCTCGACGAAGGGTACGTGACCGGCGAGAACTGGTCGCCGGCCCAGGGGTTCGGCAACACCGTCGCCGAGATGCGGCGGGGCGAGACCCTGGAGATGCGGATGGCCCAGGAGCTGCCCGAGCCGGTCAAGGACGAGACCCCCTGGAACCCGGATCCGTCGGAGCCGCGCGAGGTCGGTCACCTGCGCGCGGGCCGGCTCGTGGACGCCAACGGCGGCATTCCCGGGCTGGACACCGAGGCGGAGAGCATCGGCCGGGACGTGGGGATCGACGGCGGGGCGGCGACGGCCGAGGAGGCCGCGATGCACATCATCGACGACTACGACGACGATGACGACTGATCCTCGCGATCCGTCCAGCACTGCCGATCAGGACTCCGCCACCGCCGGCGCTGCGCGGCGGTCGCCGTCCGAGCTCTACCCGCCGATCGAGCCGTACACCCACGGGATGCTCGACGTCGGCGACGGCCACGAGCTCTACTGGGAGGAGTGCGGCAACCCCGGCGGCAAGCCGGTGGTGTTCGTCCACGGTGGTCCCGGCGGTGGCTCCATCCCCAACTACCGGCGGTTCTTCGACCCGGCCCGCTACCGGGTGATCCTGTTCGACCAGCGCAACTGCGGACGGTCCCGGCCCCACGCCTCCGAGTCCGCAGCCGACCTCTCCACGAACACCACCTGGCACCTGGTCGACGACCTGGAGCGGCTCCGGGCCGATCGGGGGGTGGAGCGCTGGCAGGTCTTCGGCGGATCCTGGGGCAGTGCCCTTGCCCTCGCCTACGCCGAGTCGCATCCCGACCGGGTGACGGAGCTGGTGCTGCGGGGAATCTTCACCCTTCGCCGTTCGGAACTCGACTGGTACTACAACGGTGGTGCCGGGCACATCAGCCCAGAGTGGTGGCGCTCCTTCATGGCCCCGCTCGGCGGTGAGCCCTTCGCCGGCGACCGGATGGCGGCCTATCACGAGCTGCTGTTCGACCCCGATCCGGCGGTGCACCGGCCGGCCGGGGTGGCCTGGACGACCTGGGAGGCAGCGACCACGACGCTCGCCTTCTCCCAGGAGGCGGTCGACGAGTTCTCCGTGCCGGAGTTCGCCCTGGCGTTCGCCCGCATCGAGAACCACTACTTCGTGAACGCCGGCTGGATGCGCGAGGGCCAGCTGATCGATGAGGTCGACAGGATCCGGCACATCCCGACAGTGATGGTGCAGGGCCGCTACGACCTGGCCTGCCCGGTGGTCACGGCTGACGACCTGCATCGCGCGTGGCCGGAAGCCGACTACCGGCTGGTGCTGGCCGGCCATTCCGCGCTGGAACCGGCGATCGCAGCGGAGCTGGTTGCGGCCACCGACCGGTTCGCCGCCGGCTGACGACCAGGTCAGGCGGGGATGGTGACGAAGATGTCGAACAGGTGCGGGTTGTGCGCATGCACCAGCACCAGGAACACGATCGCGTCGAACAGCAGATGGACGGTCACGACGTAGCCCAGCGATGCGGTGGTGGCGAAGATCCAGCCCTGGACCAGCGCGAACGGGATCGTCAGCAGCGGCCCCCAGGATCGGTAGCCCAGTTCCCAGAGGAACGAGACGAACACGATCGCCTGCAGCACGTTCGCCGTCCACAGGGGTACGTGGCGGCGGTACAGCGCGAACACGATGCAGACGAAGAAGAGCTCGTCCCAGATCCCGACGGCGTTGACCCCGACGAACAGCCGGCCGATCTCGTCGGCTGTGGCCACTGCCGGCCAGTTGGCGTAGGCGCCGGAGCCGACGAAGTAGAACGGCAGCAGCAGGTAGGCGATCACCACGACAGCTCCCAGATACCACCACTGGAGGCCGGTCCAGGCCCGGCCGCGCACCGGGAAACTGACCGCGTCCGGACTGATCAGGCGCCGGGCCAGGAGGGTGGGCACCAGGACCGCACCGCCGAGTACGAGGGTGAACCGCAGCATCCCCAGGTCGCTGAGGTCGGCCTCGAGCGACGTCACCGAGAGGATCACCAGCCCACAGGCCACGATCCCGAGCGTGCGGGCGAGCCGCCGGTCGGCCCACAGTGCCAGGGCCAGGCCGATGGCGAGCACGCCGAGCCCGATGACCGGTTGCTGCAGGGCGATCAACCAGACGGCGCTGGCGCTGGTGATCGCCATCGCGGCCAGGCCGGCCCGGCCGGTCGGCTCGGACGGCTCGCTCGGTGCTGGCATCTGCGGCTCCTCCGGAGTCCAGGGGTGGCGCCATTGTCGCGGGTGCAGCGGCGCAGCGGAACCTCACCCGCGGCGGCGGCGGTTGGTCCGGGGGTGGCGCTGGGTAGGATGAATGCCTGACAACCAGGAGGAACCCTGAACCAACCACAGACGGCGGCGGCAGCGGAACGCCGGGTCGCCGTGCCAGCGTCGATCGCCATGGTTTCGGTCCTCGGTCCGCGTGACGAGTTCCTGCGAATCCTTGAAGCCGGTCTCGCCTCCGACATCCACGTCCGCGGCAACGAGATCACCTTCACCGGCAGCCCGGAACAGGTAACGACGGCAGCCGATGTCCTCACCGAGCTGATCACCATCGTCCGCACCGGCCAGGGACTCGCAGCCGACACCGTGGAACGGGTGCTCGGCATGGCCATGAACCCGGACGTGAGCGCGGCCGAGGTGCTCACCCAGAACATCCTCTCCAGCCGCGGCAAGACGATCCGGCCCAAGACCCTGAACCAGAAGCGCTACGTGGACGCCATCGACGCCCACACGGTGGTCTTCGGGATCGGGCCGGCCGGCACCGGCAAGACCTACCTGGCGATGGCCAAGGCGGTCCAGGCCTTGCAGGCCAAGGAGGTCAACCGGATCATCCTCACCCGTCCGGCCATCGAGGCGGGGGAGCGGCTCGGCTTCCTGCCGGGAACCCTGAGCGACAAGATCGACCCGTACGTGCGTCCGCTGTACGACGCGTTGCACGACATGCTCGACCCCGAATCGGTGCCGCGACTGCTGACCGCCGGAACGATCGAGGTGGCCCCGCTCGGGTACATGCGCGGAAGAACCCTGAACGATGCGTTCATCATCCTTGACGAGGCACAGAACACCTCGCAGGAACAGATGAAGATGTTCCTGACCCGCCTCGGTTTCGGCTCACGGATCGTCGTCACCGGTGACGTCACCCAGATCGACCTGCCCACCGGCACCCGCAGCGGCCTCACGGTCGTTGAGGACATCCTCGACGGTGTGCACGACATCGCCTTCTGTCGCCTCACCAGCCATGATGTGGTTCGTCACCGGCTGGTCGGGCGAATCGTGGCAGCCTACGACCGTTTCGAGGCGACGCTGCCACCGGTGAGGAAGAACTGATGATCGAGCTGAACAACGAGTCGGGGGAGTCGGTCGACACCGAACGTCTGGTGCAGTTGGCGACCTTCGCGCTCGACGCGTTGCGGATCCACCCGCAGGCGGAGCTGTCGATCGTGCTGGTGGACGAGGCGACGATGAGCGCCTACCACGAGAAGTTCAT
>CAYQXH010000102.1:0-8956 GCA_964421325.1 uncultured Propionibacteriaceae bacterium | reverse complement strand
TGATGATCGTGCAGGCCGAGGGCGGCCGCGCCATGGCTGCCAAGAAGCCGGAGGCGGCGACCGAGGCACTGAACACCATCGCCGAGACCGGCCGGGAGGCCCTCAGCGAGATGCGGCGCATCCTCGGGGTGCTCCGGGACGAACCCGAGCCCGGCCGGCAGGCGGACTTCGCGCCCGCGCCGCGGCTCACCGACATCCCGGACCTGGTGGCCAGGACGAGTGACCGGGCGCAGCTGGCCGTCCACGGGCAGCCGCCGCGGGTGTCGCCGGCGCTGGAGCTGACCGCCTACCGCGTGGTGCAGGAAGCGCTGACCAACTTCCTCAAGCACGCCGGCCCGCAGGCGACCGTGCTGGTGACGATCACCTACGGGATGCGGGAGATCGGTATCGACGTGCTGGACAATGGCATCGCGACCCCGTCAGCGGTGCCGCAGAACCCCGGTCACGGGCTGCGCGGCATGCACGAGCGGGTCGCGTCCATGGGCGGCCGGCTGCTCACCCGGGCCCGCCCCGGCGGCGGGTTCCAGGTGACCGCTGCTCTGCCGATCCCGAGCCAGCTCAGCCAGCAGGAAGGTGGGTACCGATGACCCCGATCCGGGTGTTCCTTGCCGACGACCAGGAGCTGGTTCGCAGCGGCTTCCGGATGCTGATCGAGGCGGAGGAGGACCTGCGGGTGGTCGGCGAGGCAGCCGACGGCGCCGGCACCGTCGCCGGGGTGCAGCAGACCGCCTGCGACGTCGTGCTGATGGACATCCGGATGCCGGTGATGGACGGGGTGGAGGCCACCCGGCGCATCGTCGCCACCGGCCTGCCGACCCGGATCCTGGTCCTGACGACCTTCGACCTCGACGAGTACGTCTTCAGCGCGCTCAAGGCCGGCGCCAGCGGGTTCATGTTGAAGGACGCCCGTCCCGGTGACCTGCTGAACGCGATCCGGACGGTCGCCGCCGGTGAGGCCGTGATGGCCCCTTCGGCCACCCGCCGGCTGCTCGACCACGTCGTCCCGACCCTGCCGGCCAACCCCGAAGGTGCCGACCCCCGGCTGGACCTGCTCACCGAGCGCGAGCGCGAGGTGCTGGTGGAGATAGCCGCCGGGGCCACGAACGCCGAGATCGCCGGGCGGCTGTACATGGCCGAAGGAACGGTGAAGACCCACATCACCCGGCTGCTGGCCAAGCTGCAGTGCCGGGACCGGGTCGGGCTGGTGCTGTTCGCCTACGAGACCGGCCTGGTCCGCCGGGTGTGAGCGGGTCCACTGCCCGCCCGCGTCCCGGCGAAGCGTAGATTCGTCCACGACCCGGCTACAGGCGAAGGAGCTTCCGGTGCGCGACAACGAGTGGCTCTACCGGGGCAGGTTGGGACGCCTCGTCGAGGAGCTGATCGTCCCCAACCTCTACGGCGCGACGCACGACCTGGAGTTGTCGGCCTGGCTGGTGCCGGACGAGCCGGTGCCCTTCGCCGAGGCGCTCGGGCAGTCCTACCAGCCCTTCCGGGTGGGCACCGAGTGGGGTCGCGGCTGGAGCACGCTGTGGCTGCACATCACCGGCGCGGTGCCGGCCGAGTGGGCCGCCGCTCCCGACCCCTACGAGATCGTCGTCGACCTCGGCTTCCGCGAGCAGCTGGACGGCGGCCAGGCCGAAGGCCTCGCCTTCCGGCCGGACGGGTCGGTCATCAAGGCGATCGAACCCTTCAACAGCTACCTGCCGGTGGAGGACCCGGCACGCATCGACATCTACCTCGAGGCTGCGGCGAACCCGGTGCTGGCAGCGGGCGGGTCCTGGCACCCGACCCCGTTCAGCTCGAAGGACACCGTCCCGGACGTACCGCTCTACGTGCTGCGGCGCCTCGACCTCGCGCAACGCAATGTCGAGGTCTGGGAGCTCGGCCAGGACATCGAGGTGCTGGCCGGGCTGGTCGAGGAGCTGCCCCCGGACCTGCCGCGGCGCGCCGAGATCGTGGTGGCCCTGAACGCAGCGATGGACGCCCTCGACCCGCGCGACGTCGCCGGCACCGCCGGCCTGGCCAGGGCCGCGCTCGCCGGGGTGCTCAGCCGCCCGGCGAATGCCAGCGCCCACCGGGTGCTGGCCACCGGCCACGCCCACATCGACTCGGCCTGGCTGTGGCCGGTGCGCGAGACGGTGCGCAAGTGCGCGCGCACCTTCGCCAACGTGATCGCCCTCAGCGAGGAGCATCCTGACCTCGTCTTCGCCTGCTCCTCCGCCCAGCAGTACGCCTGGGTCAAGGCCGCCTACCCCGAGCTGTGGGAGCGGCTGAAGGCGAAGGTGGCCGAGGGCCGGTTCGTCCCGGTCGGCGGCATGTGGGTCGAGTCCGACACCAACCTGCCGGGCTCGGAGGCGCTCGCCAGGCAGTTCGTGCTCGGCAAGGCCTTCTTCCTGCGCGAGTTCGGCTTCGAACCCCTGGACGTGTGGCTGCCGGACTCCTTCGGCTACTCCGGGGCCCTGCCGCAGGTCGCGGCCGCGGCCGGCTCGAAGTGGTTCCTCACCCAGAAGATGTCCTGGAACGAGACCAACGTGCTGCCGCACCACACCTTCTGGTGGGAGGGCATCGACGGGACCAGGATCTTCACCCACCTGCCGCCGGTCGACACCTACAGCTCCCGGCTGGCTGCGAACGAGCTGGCCAGGGCCGAACGCCAGTACGCGGAGCAGGGCCACGGCACGATCTCGCTGGTGACCTTCGGCTACGGGGACGGCGGCGGCGGGCCGACCAGGGAGATGGTGGCCAAGGCCCACCGCACAGCCGACCTGGAGGGCTCACCGAAGGTGCGCATCGGGACCCCGGCCGAGTTCTTCGCCGAGGCCGAGGCCGAACTGCCCAACCCCGGGACGTGGTCGGGGGAGATGTACCTGGAGAACCACCGCGGCACCTACACCTCGCAGCTGCGCACCAAGCAGGGCAACCGGCGCAGCGAGCACCTGCTGCGCGCGGCCGAGCTGTGGGCCACGACAGCCGCCGTCCGCAGCGGGCTGGCCTACCCCGCGGAGGAGCTGCGGGACTGCTGGGAGACGGTGCTGCTGCAGCAGTTCCACGACATCCTGCCCGGATCGTCGATCGCCTGGGTGCACCGCGAGGCCGAGGCCGGCTACGAGCGTGTTGCCGGGGTGCTCGAGGGCATCATCGGGCGCTCGCTGGCAGCCCTCACCGGCGCCGGGCAGACCCGGCTGGCCGTCAACTCGGCCCCGGTGCAGCTCGCCGGCGTCGGCCCGTTCACCGTGGCCGCGCCGGCAGCTCCCGGCAGCGCCACCGTCCAGGTCGCGGCAGCCGGCGCGGGGTGGGTGATCGACACCGGGGTGTTGCGGGTCGTCGTCGACGGCGCCGGGCTGCTGCCCTCGGTCGTCCACCTGCCCAGCGGACGGGAACTGGTTGCCGCAGGGCGCAGGTTCGGCCTGCTCCAGGTGCACAACGACCGGCCGTCGGCCTACGAGGCCTGGGACATCGACGCCCACATCGACCGGTCGGTCACCGACGTCGTGACCGCCGAATCGGTGCGCCTGGTGACCGGGGAGCCGGGCCTGGCTGTGGTGGAGGTGGTGCGCCGGATCGGCGACAGCACCATCACCACCCGGCTCGGCTTCGCCGCCGGCAGCCCGGCCATCGACCTCGACCTCGACATCGACTGGCACGAGCAGCGCCGCCTGCTGAAACTGGCCTTCCCGACCAGCATCTTCACCGACCGGGCCGCCTCGGAGATCCAGTTCGGCCACATCCACCGGCCGACCTATGTCAACACCTCCTGGGACGCGGCCCGCTACGAGACCTGCGCGCACCGGTGGGTGCAGGTGGCCGAGCCGGACTTCGGCTTCGCCGTGGCCAACGACTCCACCTACGGCCACGACATCCGCAGGGAGCACACCGGGGAGCAGGCCCCCGGCACCACCGTCCGGCTCTCGCTCATCCGGGGGCCGGTGTTCCCCGACCCGCAGACCGACCAGGGCCGGCACCGGCTGCGGGTCTCAGCCGTCTGCGGCGCCGACATCGAGGCTGCGATCAGTGCCGGCCAGCGGCTCAACCAACCGGTTCGGGAAGTGCTGGGCGGCAACCCGGTCCCGCCCATCGTCACCGTCGCGGCTCCCGGCGTCGTCGTCGAAGCCGTGAAGCTGGCGGAGGACGGCTCCGGGGACGTGGTGGTACGGCTGTACGAGTCGCTCGGTTCCCGGGCCAGCGGCAGCCTCACCGCCGGCTTCGGGTACGCCGGTGTCGCAAGGACCGACCTGCTGGAGCGGCAGCTCGGTCCCGATCCGGTCGAGCCGGCCGGACCGCGACGCGGTGTGGCCCTCGACCTGCGCCCGTTCGAGATCCTGACGTTGCGGTTCCGCGGAGTGCACGGATGATCCGAGCGACCACGATCCGGGTGGGTGGCGTCGGGCGACTCGCCGGCAGGCTGGCGCCGCTGGTCGACTCGGCGCAGGCCTGCATCGCCCGCAACATCGTTCCGGGGAGAGGGCCTGCCGACCCCGCAGCCTTCCTGCAGGCCGGCGGCGCCTATGACACCCCCTGGACAAGGGACAGCGCGATCAACACCTGGCAGGCGGCTGCCTGGCTGGTGCCGCAGGTGGCGGCCGACACCCTCACCATGGTGTGCGAGCCGGACGGCTCGAGGGTGGTCTGGGACAGCCAGTGGTGGGACCAGGTGATCTGGGTGCTCGGGGCCCGTGAGCTTGCGCTGGTGACCGGCGACCGGGCCTGGGCCGAGCGGGCCTACCGGGTGGGGGTGGCCACCCTCGCCCGGCTCGACGAACGCTGCCTCGATGCCGGAACCGGGCTGTACCGGGGGCCGGCCGTGATGGCCGACGGCATCACCGGCTACCCGCGACTGCTGCACGACCCGCACCGGCCCGGGGAGTCGTTCGTCCTTGACCATTCGGCGACGCTGCGCATCCACAGCCTCTCGACCAATGCGCTGTACGTGCTGGCCATGGCTTCGCTCGGCGACCTGGCGGAGGTGACCGGGTCGGACCCCGGCCCGTGGCGGCGACGGTCCGCAGAGCTCGCGGCACTGGTGAGGGAGCGGTTCTGGCAGGAGGCCGACCGCCGGTTCGGGTACCTGCTGGTTGACGGCGTCGTTTCCAGCGAGCAGGAGGGGCTCGGGCTGGCCCTGGCCATCCTCTCCGGAACGGCCACCCCCGACCAGGCGCTGGCCACGATCGCCGGCGTCCGGCACGCCCCGAGGGGGCTGCCGGCGGTCTGGCCGCCGTTCGCCGGGTACGACCTGGACCGTTTCGGCCGGCACGGCGCCGCCCTCTGGCCGGTGGTCATGGGCGTCTGGGCCCAGGCCGTGGCTGCCACCGGCGACGCGTCGGCGTTCGGGTTGGAGCTGGACCGGCTGTGCAGCCTGTTCGAGGGCAGCGGCCTCAACTTCTTCGAGATCTACCACCCGGTGACCGGGTTGCCCGACGGCGGCTGGCAGGTGGGCCGGCACTGGCCGGCCGGCCCGGACCAGACCTGGTCGGCCACCACCCTGATCGGCACGGTGCTGCACGGCGTCGCGGGCCTGCGGCCGACCCCTTCCGGACTGAAGTTGCAGCCCTGCCTGCCCCCGGCCGCCGGGCGCCTGGAGCTGCTCGGGGTGCCGTGGCACGGCTCGCACTTCAACCTCGTCCTGCGCGGGGCCGGCAGCCGGGTCGATGCCGTCATCGTGGACTCCAAGGCGGTCTCGACCACGGCGCTGGTCATCACCGACGACGTGCCAAGGAATGTCGAGGTGTTCTGCACCGAGGCTCGCCGCTGACCACCGGGCACCGACCTGCCACGCGTGCCGGCACCCGCCGGGTCGGTGGCAGGCTCAGGGCAGCAGGGCCAGCAGCGCGCCCGGGTTGTGCCGGTAGGTCTCCAGGCTCTGTTCACCGGAACTGAGCGCCTCCAGGGTCTCGGTGAGCACCGAGTTCACCGGGGTCGGGACGCCGTGCTCGGCGCCGTACCTTGCCACGGCGCCGTTGAGGAAGCGGACCTCCGTCTGCCCCCTGCCGGAGTGCAGGTCGATGTGGAAGGAGGGCATCTTGTCGCCCCGGCCACCGCCGAGGGCCTTCGTCAGTGCCGGCTGCGCGATGAACCGCGGCAGGCGGGACGCGGCCAGCGCCAGCGCCCTGACCGGGGTACCGGGCAGGTCGACCGGCCGGTAGCCGAGGGCAGCCATCACGGCGAGGCATTCGCGCAGCACGGCGATCTCCACCTCGTACAGCCGCCGGTCGGCGAACAGCACCGAGACCGGTTCGTCGAGGATGGCGGAGGTGGCATTGCCGGTGAGGTTGGTGAGCAGCTTCGACCACTTCATCGGGCCGGGCTGGGCGTAGCCGATGCCGTTCAACCGGGCGTCGTTCAGCGCCGCCACGATCCGCGACCCCAGCGGGTGGTTCAGGGCGATCCCGATCCCGCGGCGCTTCTCCTCCACCACCTGGCCGATGCCTGGCTTGCTGACGGCTGTGGTCACCGTCCCGGTGATCACCCGGTCGGCGCCGAGCCGGCCGGCGATCAGGGGCTCGTTGTCGACACCGTTCTGCAGCGAAAGGATCGGCGGCAGGGTCTCGCCCGTGGCCTGCAGGCCGTCAAGGGCGGCTCCGGTGTCGAAGGACTTCAGGGCGAAGACGGCCACGTCGTGGGGGCCGGCGGCCAGCGCCTCGGTGGCGGAGCCGAACACCGTGAAGTTCCGGACCGGGACACTGTGGCCTTCCCGGGTCAGTCGGAGTCCCTGCTCTGCGATCACCTCCGCAGCCTGGGGCTGCTCGCTGTAGGTGACCTGGTGCCCGGCAGCGGCCAGCGAGCCGCCGACATAGGTACCGATCGCCCCGGCGCCGAGGAACAGGAAGCGCATGGCCATCCTCCATTTCAGTCGCTGGCAGCCTTGCACACAGCCACCGGCGGCGAAAGCCGGCTCAGCCGTGCCACTCCGGGGCGAGCAGCCCCATGACGTAGCAGTCGACCCAGCCGTCGTCGAACCGCAGTGCCTGCCGCTTGGTGCCCTCGACGACGAACCCCACCTTCTCGTAGACGTGGCGCGCCCTGGAGTTGAACGCGTAGACGTCCAGTTCCACCCGGTGCAGCCCGACGGCGAAGGCGTGGGTCATGCTCAGCCGGACCGCCTCGGTGCCGAGGCCCCGGTTGGTCGCGCCGCTGATCCAGATCCGGAAACCGCAGCTGAGGTTGTCCTCGTCGAGGTGGTTGAGCACGGCCTCACCGACCACCTGGCCGCTGGTGTTGTCGAGGACGACCCAGACGATCCGGTCGGTTGCCGTCATCCAGCCGGCGTAGATCGCGTTGAGCTCCTCAACCGTCCACAGCTCCGGCTCCTCCCCGCTGCTGTGGTGCACCGAACCGGTGAGGCGACCCACCTCGGGGTCGGACATCAGCGTCCACAGGGTCGGGACGTCGGCCACCTCCACCGGGCGCAGGGTGACCAGTTCACCGGTCAGCGCCGGCTTGGCGGAGAAGTCCGGCATCAGCCGTTCTGCTCGAGCTCAAGACGGTCGAGGATCCACGAGCGGACCAGCGTGGAGGCGGGCAGGTGCCGGGCATCCGCGATCTTCTGGATGGAGTTGCTCTCCTGCGGGCTGAGCCGCACGGAGTAGACGAGGGAACGACGGGCAGGGGTAGCCATGTAGTACAGGGTAATACCGGATCGCCTAGCGTGTGCGGGTTGCCGGCTAGGCCGAATTGCCGCTTCTGCCGGCCTGCCAGGTGGAGCCGAGCACGACGAAGGCGGAGCCGGCGGAAGCTGCAGCCGCCAGGGCCTCGTCACTTGGCAATCCGCGGGCGAGGCCGGCGTGGTAGGCCGCCATGGTCCCTGCGGTCTCGGCGTCGGCGACCGGGGCGACGGCTGCAACCACCGAGCTGACGCCGAGGGCGAGCAGGGTGTCGGCAAGGCCGAGCGGCTCGTCGCCGGGGCGCACCTGGGCCGTGCCGACGTCACAGGCCGACAGCACCACGTGGCCGGCGCGGACGCGCCCTGCGGGCAGCTCGTGGGCGAACACGTCGCCGTCACTCATCCGCAGCGAGGAGAACAGCGGGCTGTCGGCCCGGTGCCGGCCGTGGGCTGCGACATGGACGACTTCGGCGGAACCGAGCGCAGCCACCAAGTCCCCGCTGGTCGCAGCCTCCCGGAGCTCCACGGAAGGCCAGGCGCCGGCCACGGCGGCAGCCTCGGCAGCGGCGTGGTCGAGGCCGGGGCCGGTGAGGACCTTGACGTGCGGCGCGCCCGTCCGGCGCCGGCCAGCCCACTCGGTCGCCGACCTGGCCACAGTCACCGGGGATCCGGCCAGCGATGGCAATCCGCCCCACGGCACGGACGCGACAGCGTGGGTGCCGATCACGACGAGTCCCGGCGACCGCACCCGCCAGGGCCGCACCAGGGTGTCGTCAAGCCAGGCCAACCCCGAGGCGAGCGATCCGGCGACAGCCACCCGGAGCGGCCCAGCGGGCTGGTGGGCGATGGCGCGCAGATCCGCCTGGACCCGCCGGGTGGTCTCGAGGCAGCGGTCCAGCTCGGCCAGCCGCGCCAGCCGCCGCCTGCCGCCGATGATCGCCACCCCCCACAACCCGCCGTCGTGGGGGAAGAACCACACCAGGTCGCGGTCGGCGGCAACGAGCCGGGTCAGCGCATCCGACGGGTGGACCAGCACCGCTGCCCCCAGCTCCTCCTGGCGCTGCGCGAGGCTCAGGTCGGTCAGCTCGCGGCGCAGCCGTTGCGACTCCGCGCGTCGCCCGGCGGCCTCCGGACCGGCCGGATCCTCCCGGAGCGCGCGCGAGAGCGCCCGCAGCCGGCGGGTGAGTTCCGCCTGGCGGGTGTCGGCGGGTGGACGGACCACCGGCAGGCCGAGGCTGCCCCAGCGCGCGAGGGTGGTGAGCACGTCCGTGGGGCCCCGCCGCACTGCGAGACCGACGTCGAGCCGCGCCAGGCAGAGGCTGAACCCCCTTGCGGCCGCCCGCGCACCGAGGGCGGCGC
>CAYQXH010000101.1:0-8969 GCA_964421325.1 uncultured Propionibacteriaceae bacterium | reverse complement strand
CAGGCGGCCTTCCACGCAGCTCCGACCACTTCGTCCTGCCACGGCCGGCCGGGCCTCAGGTCCAGTCCTGCCACCGGTTCCTGCTGCTGGTGCCGCAGCCTTCGGGTCGGGCTGGGATGCACTCGCCGCAATTGCGGGTTCACGACCGTGGCCCGGCCGGCCGCTGCGCTCAGGTAGCCCTCGGCCAGGAGCTGATCGTAGGCGGAGACGACCGACCCGCGGGAGACGCCGAGGTGGACGGCGAGCGCCCGGCTGGACGGCACTGCGTCCCCCGGCGCGAGCACGGCCGTGCCGATCAGGCCACGCAGCTGCCCGGCGATCCGGGTCGGCAGCGGCCCGCCGTCGCTGTCGTCGAGCCGCAGCGGCAGGGTGATCTCCGGGGTGGTGCGCACACCAGCAGAATACTGGACCATTCGAACCTAGCCAGTTCTGGATCTGGTGATGTACCAGTTAGCCCGCCACGATTGACCCCATGACAGCTATCACCGGATCCCCCCTGGTCAAGCGGGGCCTCGCCGACATGCTCAAGGGCGGCGTGATCATGGACGTGGTCACCCCGGAACAGGCCCGGATCGCCGAGGACGCCGGCGCCGTGGCCGTGATGGCCCTGGAGCGGGTGCCGGCGGACATCCGGGCGCAGGGCGGCGTGGCGAGGATGAGCGACCCGGACCTGATCAGCGCGATCATCGAGACGGTCTCGATCCCGGTCATGGCCAAGGCCCGGATCGGGCACTTCGTCGAGGCGCAGGTGCTGGAGTACCTGAAGGTCGACTACATCGACGAGTCCGAGGTGCTCTCCCCGGCCGACTACGCCAACCACATCGACAAGCACGCCTTCACCGTCCCGTTCGTCTGTGGCGCGACCAACCTCGGCGAGGCATTGCGCCGGATCACCGAGGGGGCGGCGATGATCCGCTCCAAGGGTGAGGCCGGCACCGGCGACGTGTCCGAGGCCACCAAGCACATCCGGACCATCCGGGGCGAGATCGCCCGGCTGAAGGCGACCTTCGACTCCAACCCCGACGAGCTCTACGTCGCAGCCAAGGAGCTGCAGGCCCCCTACGACCTGGTCCGTGAGGTGGCCGAGACCGGCCAGCTGCCGGTGGTGCTGTTCACTGCCGGCGGGGTGGCCACCCCGGCTGACGCTGCCCTGATGATGCAGCTCGGCGCTGACGGGGTGTTCGTCGGCTCCGGAATCTTCAAGTCCGGCGATCCGGCCGCCCGGGCCGCCGCGATCGTCAAGGCGACGGCTCTGTTCAACGACCCGGCAGCCATCGCCGAGGCCTCCCGCGGGCTCGGCGAGGCCATGGTCGGGATCAACGTCGCCGACCTGGCCGCCCCGCACCGTCTCGCCAGCCGCGGCTGGTGAGCCAGGGCTGACCATGCGGACGACGGTCGGGGTGCTCGCGCTGCAGGGCGGGGTGCGGGAGCACCAGCTGCTGCTGGAGGGGCTGGGGGTGCGGGTGGCGCTGCTGCGCACCCCCGCCGACCTGGCCGGCCCAGACGGGCTGCGGGTTGACGGCATCGTGCTGCCCGGCGGCGAGTCCTCCACCATCGACCGGCTGCTGCGCACCTTCGGCCTGTTCGATCCGTTGCGCGCAGCGATCGTCGGCGGCCTGCCGACGCTCGGCACCTGCGCAGGGCTGGTGCTGCTGGCTGACCGGATCCTCGATCCCGCACCGGGCCAGCAATCGCTGGCGGTGCTGGACGTCACGGTGCAGCGCAATGCCTTCGGCCCGCAGGTCGACTCGGCCGTGGTCGACCTGGCGAGCACACTCGGGCCGGCGAGGGTCGCGTTCATCCGGGCTCCCCGGGTCACCGGCCTCGGCCGGGGGGTCGAGGTTCTGGCCCGCAGGGGCGACGCGGTCGTCGGGGTCCGCTCGGCGGGCATCACCGGGATCGCCTTCCACCCCGAGCTCACCGGCGAGCTGCTGTTCCATCGCCGGCTGCTGGCAGACATCGCCGCCGGCCCCACCGGCCTGGCGGAGCCGGAGGAAGCGATCGCGGTCTGAGCTCGGGAAGAACCTGGGCCAGGGGGCTACCGGCCGCCCGCGCGCCGGCGCCGGTCCCGGTCCCTGCGGACGTCGCGACCCAGCCGGCGGTCCCCGAAGTAGAGGATCGACTTCCAGTCGACGGGGGCGTTCGGGTCCCGCGTGATCGGCTCCGGCTTCGGCTTCACCGGTACCCAGAGCCAGTTGACGGCGCCGAGCGCCATGTCCGTGATCGAGTTGGTGACGCCGATGTAGGCGATGATCGCCCAGGCGCAGAGCACCGCGTTGAAGGCTGCGAAGGCCGCGTTGCCCCAGTTCTGGGCCGTGAAGTCCCGCCAGAACGTCAGCACGGAGAAGGCGACGATGAAGTACGGCAGCACCAGGTAGAGCCCCGGCGTCGCCGTCCGGTTGGCCACCTTCGGAGTGCGGGCGAAGGGGATCTTCTCCCCCGTGATGGCCTGCTGGATGGACTTCAGCACCCCGGCGAGGTTGATCGGCAGCAGCACGAGGTTGAAGCCGTAGATCCGCAGGATGTCACTGAACCGGTAGCCGCTGTAGCGCAGGTCCATGCCCATCAGCGCGAAGTAGGGCACGGCCGCCAGGAAGACCCAGGGGCTGAGCAGGCGACCGTCGTAGGGGTAGGCCAGCAGGAAGATCAGGCCTACACTCGCCCAGGCGATCGAGGCCATGTAGTTGACCCGAAGCGCGACCTCGCGCCACAGCACCCGCTCGCGCAGCCGGCGCCGCTCGCTCAGCTGGAGGCCGAACTTGGGCAGGATCAGCAGGCCACCGTTGGCCCAGCGGCGCCGCTGCACCAGCAGCGAGCCGAAGTCCGGCGGGGTCGAGCTGTAGCTGAGCCGCTCCGGGTAGTTGACCAGCGTCCAGCCGTGCGTGCCGATGTCGATCGACGACTCGGTGTCCTCGATGACCGTCCGGTCCTGGATGTAGGTCTTGATCGGAAAGCCGCCGACGGTCTCGACCTCGACGATGTCCTCCAGCGCCTGCTTGCGGATCACGGCGTTCGCGCCGACCCAGAAGGTGGCCCCGTAGTAGGTGAGTCCCTGGTGCAGGATGTGCTGGATGTCGGTGGTGGCGCCGGCGATCCGCTCGATCCGGGTCGGGGCCCCGCGGTAGGCGGAGTACGGCGTCTGGGTGACCCCGACCCGCTCGTTGCCGGTCTGTTCGAGGAACTCGACCAGCCGCAGGCAGTAGTCGCGCAGCAGCATCGAGTCGGCGTCGAGGGTGAGCAGGTACTCGCTGTCGGGGACGTCGAGGTCGGCCGCCTCGCCCGGCTCGGCCTCGCGGAGGACAACGCCCTCAGCGGTTTCGACGGCCTTCCAGCGGTGGCCCATCAGCGAGATGTAGGCGTTCAGGTTCATCGCCTTGTTCACCTCGTGCGACAACGATGCGTACGTCTTGCGCTCGAACGCCTCGAGCGACGCCGTGAAGATCCACACCAGGCGCCTGGCCAGTTCCGCCATCGCCGCCGGGTCGGGGGCCCCGCCCTGGTCGGCGGCGGCGTTCAGGGCCAGCAGGTTCAGCCGGAGTTCACTGGCCAGCCCGACCAGGACCTGGTCGGCGAAGAACACGTCGGTGTGGTCCTCGATCGGCCACCGGTCGGCGAACGCCTCCAGCCACTCGGCCGCGGCCTCGTACTCTGCGGCCAGCAGGCGCACATCCTCGACGCCGGCCTCCGACCGGCCGGACAGCCGGACGGCCTGCTGCTCGGCGAACCGGGTGAACCGGTGGGCGAGCGGCTCGAGGGCGGTCTCGATCTCGCGCGGGATCTGGCGGGTCGTGGTGAGGTCGGCCAACCGCTGCGGATCCGTCGGGTAGGGCGGGTCGTCGATCAGCAGCACCACCCGCACCCCCGGGAACTCCTGCAGCGCGGCCGACCAGAGGGTCTTGCGGACGACCTGCAGTTCCTCGACGTAGGACGGCACCAGCACCGTCACGCTGTGGGGGTAGTCGGAGCCGTAGTGGTGCTGAAGTTCCGCGCGGGGCACCCGGGCATGGTCCCGGAAGCGGTACAGCGCACCCTGCCGGGCGATCAGGTACATCAGCGCGGAGAAGGTCAGCGAGGTGACCACGACGAGGTAGGAGACGGCCTCCGTGGCGAAGCGGAAGTCCAGGCTCGGGTTGTCGATGAATTCGCGGATGATCGTGGTGATCACGTACATCAGCCACGCCAGGAGCGTGACCACGATCCCGATCCGGCCGGCCGCGATCTTCGACGTGCTCGGTCTGGAGTGGATGATCGCCAGCGGCTCTGGCCGGCGTTCTGCGCCCCACTGGCGGCGACGAGTGGCTGTGGCGCCGGAAGCAGCGGGCGCTTCCTGGGTGGTAGTCATAGGGCAACCATCTCGATCTTGCGAAACACCTTCGGCAACGCCGAGGGGGCACAGGTAGCTTCGGATCTGGTTGCGCGAGCGTAGCATGCGGTCGTTCGGCTGCGCCGGGCACTGGACGGGTAGCCTAATGGCGGCGGAACCCCCCAGGCATTGGCCGCCCCTGAGCAGGAGTCTCCATGTCAGCTCGCTTCCCCGGCCGCCGGTTCTCCTGGTCGAGGCTCACCATCCTGGTCCTCTGCCTCACCCTCGTCGGCTACTGGGTGGCGCAGGTCGTCGGCCAGTGGCAGGACACGGCCAGGGCCCAGGCCGAGGGCAAGCCGTGGTTCGCCGGCTACGTCGACGTGACCGCCACCCCGGCCTACCCCTTCGAGGCCGCGACCGGTGACGGCACCCAGAACGTCGTCCTCGCCTTCGTCGTGGCCGGCGGCAACCGGGAGTGCGTACCCACCTGGGGTGGCAGCTACAGCCTCGACCAGGCCTCCGCCGACCTCGACCTGGACCGCAGGATCGCGCGGGTCCGGGAGCGTGGCCGTGACGTGATCGTGTCCTTCGGGGGGCTGCTCAACGATGAATTGGCCACCGACTGCGGCAGCACGGCCGAACTGGCCACCGCCTACCGCTCCGTGATCGACCGCTACCGGATCAGCACGATCGACCTCGACCTGGAAGGCCGGGCGCTCACCGATGCGGCCAGCGGCACCCGGCGGGCTGAGGCGGTCGCCCAGCTGCAGAAGGAGTACCGGCAGGCCGGCCGGAACCTCGCGGTCTGGTTGACGCTGCCGGTGATCACCACCGGACTCACCGAGGACGGCACCGACACCGTGAGCAGGTTCCTCGCCGCCGGGGTCGACCTGGCCGGGGTGAACGTGATGACCATGAATTTCGGGGAGTCGCTGGCCGAGGGCGACTCGATGGCCACCGGCTCCATCGCCGCCCTGACCAGCACCCACCGCCAGCTCGGCATCCTGTACGAGCAGGCCGGGACGAGGCTCGGCGCGAAGTCGCTGTGGCGGAAGCTCGGCGCCACCCCGATGCTCGGGCAGAACGACCAGCGCGATGAGGTGTTCACCCTCGCCGACGCTGCGGCGCTGAACACGTTCGCCCTGGCCAACGAGGTCGGCCGGATGTCGGTGTGGTCGCTCAACCGCGACCAGACCTGCAGCGTCAACTACCCCGATCCCGGAAGGGTGAGCGACTCCTGCAGCGGCGTCGACCAGGGTGCCGAGCGGTTCGCTGCGATCCTCGCCGGCGGCTTCACCGCCACGCCGGACGAGGCCGCCTCCTCGATCACCACCCCGGAACCCTCCGGCTCGGCCGTGCCGACGGACGACCCGGCCAGGAGCCCGTACCCGATCTGGGCGGAGAAGTCCTCCTACCCGGCCGGCACCAAGGTGGTCTGGCGAGGCAACGTCTACCAGGCCAAGTGGTGGACGCAGGGCGACGTGCCCGACAACCCGGTGCTCCAGGAGACCGCGACGCCGTGGCGCCTGGTCGGGCCGGTGCTGCCGAACGAGAGCCCGTCGCCCGTGCCGACGCTGCCGGCCGACTTCTATCCGCAGTGGAAGGCTGACATCGAGTACAAGGCCGGTTCCCGGGTGATGAACGCCGGGGTCGCCTTCGAGGCACGGTGGTGGAACACGGCCACCAGCCCGGAGTCGAGCCTGGTCGATCCGGGCGGGTCGCCGTGGGAGGCCTTGAGCCAGGACGAGATCCGAAGGCTGCTGGAGAAGCGCTGAGCCGGTTCAGTCGGCTTCCGGCTCGATCCCCGGCGTTGCCTGGGCTCCGGCCGGCAACCCCTTCGGCTGCTTGGCGATGATCGCCAGCCCGTCGGATGCGAACTGCTCGCACAGGTCCGACGCGGTCTCGGACCTCGAGAACAGGAAGCCCTGCATGTAGCGGACCCCGAGGCGCTGCAGGACTTCACGTTCCTCATGACGCTCCACGCCCTCGACCACCATGCGCACATGGAGACTCCGGCAGAGCTTCGCCATCGAAGCGATCACCTGACGAGATTTCCGCGAGGTGGCGATGTTGGCGATCAGGGACCGGTCGATCTTCAGGGCGTCGAAGGGCACCTGGGCGATGGCCAGCATCGTGGAGTAGCCCTGGCCGAAGTCGTCAAGGGCCAGCCGGAGCCCGCCGGCCCGCAGCTCGTCCAGTTCCCTGCTCACCTCTTCACTCACGTTGTTGAGGGAGTTCTCGGTGATCTCCATGGTCAGCCGGACGCCGGGATGCTGCCGGCACAACTCGAGCATGCGGTCGCGGATCGCCGGGTGTGCCAACTGGCCGAGCTCGATGTTCACGGAGATGTCCCGCAGGCCCGGGGCCACCCGCCGGATCCGCTCGAGGTCGGTGAAGGTGCGATCGAGGACCTGTTGGGTGAGCGAGTCCAGCAGGCCGAGGCGGCTCGCCTCGCGGACCAGCAGTGGTGAAGGGATCAGGCCGTAGGTGGGGTGGTCGGCCCGGACCAGCGCCTCCAGCCCGGCGACCACGCCCCGGCCGGCGTCGACGATCGGCTGGTACTCGACGCGCAACTCCCGGTTCCTGATCAGGTCGGCGATCGCAGCCGACCGCTTGCTCGTCTGGGCGTCGGCCAGGCGGCCGGGGACGGCCGAGCCCGTGCCGGACGGCAGCTGGCGGCCGCGCTTGGCGTACATCCTGGAGTCGGCCTCATTGACCAGCTCCTCGAGGGCGCCCTCGCCGGTCGGCGCGAAGCTGACCCCTGCCGAGAGGCTGACCGCCACCACGACGTTGTCGAGGACCACCGGTGAGCTGGCGAGGTCGATGATCCGGTGGGCCACCTGCTCGGCGTGGCCCTCGTCGGTGATGTCGCGGAGCAGCACGACGAACTCGTCGCCGCCCACCCGGGCGACCGCGTCCCGTGGCCGAACCGCCTCGCTGAGGCGGTGCGCCACCACCTGGAGGATCTCGTTCCCGGCGGAGTGGCCGTACCGGTCGTTGATCGCCTTGAACCCGTCCAGGTCGATGTAGATGATCGCGACGCCGCCCTGGTCGCCGCGTCGGGAGTTGACGTCGTTGATGGCCACCTGGAAGCCGCGGTAGTTGAACAGCCCGGTGAGCGGGTCGGTGTTGGCCTCGGTCCGCAGCTCGTTGGCCTCGCCCCTGACCCGCATGGTCTCCTGCCCGATGTGGGCGATCGCGCTCAGCGCCTGGAAGTCCCGGTCAAGCAGCGGAGAGCGCCCGCGGTCGCGCTTGGCGACCAGGTACTTCATCTCCCCGGACGGGGTGTGGAACGGCGCGCCGATCTCGGTGCGGGCCTGCGGTGGGGTGGAGCGGACCTCGATGAGGCTGGCCTGCAGTGTCCGGCCGGCGAAGTCCGTCATCTGCTGCATCGGCTCCGGGTCATCCGGCCAGGGCAGGCTCTCCGCCGTGCTGATCAGGCCGTCGAGCCGCTTCCTGGCCTCGAAGCTGTAGACGAGGAAGCCGACGGCCGAGAACAGTGCTGTGGCCATGGTGAGGCCGATCACCAGCCGCAGGCCGCCCGGGTTCCTGACCAGCACCTCGTGGACGAGGGGGTCGAAGAAGCCGGCTGCGAGCACGAGCACTGCCGTGGTGCCGAAGGCGAAGAAGATCCGGGTGGGGATGAGGTGCTCGAGCAGGACCGCCGGGTCCTCGCCGGCGAGGACCGTCGGGAGGTTCCAGAGCAGGACGGTGGTCAGCACGTAGGCAGCCGTTGCCGCGAGGACCGCGATGACGGGTGAGTCCATCCGGCTGGAGATCGCCTGCCAGGTGGTCGCGTAGATGATCCCGGCGAAGATCGATCTCGTCCCGATCCTGGCCCCGAGCAGGGCGTCCCTGCGTCCGATCGCCGCACCCACGGTCAGGCCGACCAGCCACACCAGGAGCGCTGTCAGCATGTCCGAGCTCGGGAGCGCGATGCCGAGGAGTGCTGCCTCGATGCCGATCGACATCCGCTCGTCCACGGCGGAGATCCGGATCCGGAAAGCCTGCGAGCCGGCTGCGCAGGCTGCGAGGATGCTGGCCTCCACCCAGTAGTCGGCGATGGCGTACGGGTTGCGGCTGGCGAGCAGGATGACGAAGACGACCAGGATCGCAACCTCGCCGTAGGCGTAGGCGGTGCCGACCCTCGTGGCGGTACCCGGTCTGGATTCCGTTTCGATCACCTGCCCAAGATCAGTCGCGCCAGGACGACTGGGGCGAGGCGCTCAGGCTAGCCGATGGGGGTCGTCAGGGCTGGGGTCTGGACCCGGCTTCGATTGTCGGGCTTGGCTGGCCACCCTAGACTCCCTTGCGAGGGGAGTACTTCTCAAGTCACTTGTGGTCAGTCCGGGCGCGTCATCGTGCCCCCGCAGGTGCACCGGATCACGGTGAAGGAGACCTCACAGACCAAGACTGTGACGGAGACCCCAGATGCCCCAGCCAACCCAAGAGATCGCGATCGGCTCCCCGGAGCTGTGGGCGATCAGCCTCGCAGCCGTCGTGGCACTGTTCGTGCTCGACTTCCTGATCACCCGGAAGCCGCACGAGGTCTCGATGAAGGAGGCCCTCGGCTGGTCGGCCTTCTACATCGCCCTGCCGCTGGCGTTCGGGGTCTGGATCTGGCAGGCGTTCGGCTCCCAGCGCGGCATCGAGTTCTACGCCGGTT
>CAYQXH010000100.1:0-9026 GCA_964421325.1 uncultured Propionibacteriaceae bacterium | reverse complement strand
CCCGGCTCCTTCGGTCGAGCCGGGGGCTACCACCGCCGACACAGACGTCCCGGCCCCTCCCCGGGCTGAGGAGATCGAAGCGCCCACCGATCTGGCCAGGACCTACGGCACCGGGGAGGCCGTCGTCCGGGCGCTCGACCGGGTGACCGTCGGCTTCCGCCGCGGCTCGTTCACCGCGATCATGGGTCCCTCTGGCTCCGGCAAGTCCACGCTGATGCACTGCCTGGCCGGCCTCGACCGGCCCACATCGGGCCGGGTCGAGCTCGGCGGCAACGTGCTTTCGGAGCTGACCGACCGGGCCCTGACCACCGTCCGTCGGGACCACGTCGGCTTCGTCTTCCAGGCGTTCAACCTGCTGCCGACCCTGACCGCGGCCCAGAACATCGTGCTGCCGCTGGAGCTGTCCGGCCGGCGACCCGACCAGGCGGCGCTCGACCAGGTGGTGAAGTCCCTCGGGCTGGCCGACCGGCTCAGCCACCTGCCGTCCCAGCTCTCCGGTGGCCAGCAGCAGCGGGTGGCGATCGCGCGGGCCCTGATCACCCGGCCCGCCGTGGTCTTCGCGGACGAACCCACCGGCGCCCTCGACTCCCGCTCCAGTCACCACCTGCTCGACTACCTGCGGAACACCAGCCAGGAGCTCGGCCAGACCATAGTGATGGTGACCCACGACCCGAACGCAGCTGCCTACGCGGACCGGACGGTGCTCCTCTCCGACGGCCGGATCGTCGACGACCTGGCCAACCCCACGGCCGACACCGTCCTCGCGGCGATGAAGCGGCTGGGCGCCTGATGCTCCGGCAGGCGCTCGCCGAGGTGCGGTTGCACCCCGGCCGGTTCATCTCGACAATCCTCGCCGTGGCGATCAGTGTCGCCTTCCTCGCCGGCTCCGCTGTCATGGTGGCCACTGAGGCACAGTCCGAGGGCCGCGCGCTCAACGTCCCGATCGCCGGGGCAGACATCGTGGTCGAGAACGCGGCCGTTCCCGGCGTCCGGGCGACTCTGGGCGCCGCGCCCGGGGTCGTCGCGGTCGCTCCGGTCCTGCAACTGACGGAGCCGATCACCGCCGGCACCAGGTCACAGCTCCTGTCCATGTTCGCCGTTCCGCCGGAAGCGTTGCGCTGGTCGCGCCTGGACGCTGGACGGTGGCCGACGACGGCCGGCGAGATCGCCCTCAGCCGCGGCGCCGCCGAAGCCCTCGGTGTCGCCGTCGGGGCACAGGTCACCGGCTCCCTCACCGACCAGCAACTCACGGTGGTCGGGGTGACGGACGAACCCAGCACTCTGTTCACCAAGACCGGCTACGCCGCTTCCGCCCGCTTCCAGCAGTTCGGTGTCGACCCGGACGGCGCCGACACCTGGGCCGTGAAGGGAGCCGCAGGAACCGAGCCCGCCGAACTGGTCGCGCAACTTCAGCGGGCCCTCACCGCGACGGGCCCGGAGGTGAAGGTGGGTCTCGCCGAGGACGTCCGACAGGCTGCGGTGAAGAAGCTGGCCGGCGACTTCGAGGTCTTCACCAACCTGCTGTGGGCGTTCGCTGCGGTCGCGCTCGTCGTCGGGATGATCACCATCGCCAACACCTTCTCGATCACGCTCGCCCAGCGCCGCCGCCAGATCGGGCTGCTGCGGGCCGTCGGCGCCACCGGCTCGCAGGTGCGGCGCCGGTTCCTCGCCGAGGCGGTGATCCTCGGTGTGCTGGGATCGATTCTCGGACTCGCCGCCGGGATCGGACTGGCCGCTGCCGGATCCGCGTTCACCGGGTCCCTGTTCTGGGGCCTCGCCCTGCCCGTAGCCCAACTGGCGACGGCTGTGGGTCTCGGGGTGCTGGCCACCGTCGGTGCCGCCTGGGTGCCGATCATCCGCGGGACCAGGGTGCTGCCGCTGGAAGCACTGCAGCCGGTACCTGCCGGCGACGAACTCCGCCGCGCGTCGATCCTGCGGTCGGTGGTGTGTGGGCTGTTCCTGCTCGCCGGCGCCGGGCTGGTGGTGTTCGCCATCTCCGGGAACCCCTACGGCTTCTTCGGTGCTGTGGCGGCCGGGGCGATGATCTCGCTCGGCGTCCTGTTCGGCGCGCCCCTGTTCGTGCCCGGGCTGTTGCGTTTCTCCGGGAGACTGGTGAAGCGGTTCGGCACCGTCGCAGCCCTCGCTGCGGGGAACGCCGAGCGCAACCCCCGGCGGGCCACGGCGACTTCGACAGCGTTGATGCTGGCTGTCGGCCTGATCGTTACCCTCCAGGTGGCAACGGCCAGCATCCGGCTCACCCTGCTGGATGAGATCGAGCGACGCAGCCCTGTGGACATCGGGATCGCCTGGGCGGCGGCCGACGGTCGGCCGGCGAGCATCCCCGACGCGGTCCGCACCCGGCTCGGGATGGCCCCCGGCGTCACCGACTCGGTACTGCTGTCGGCAGTCCCGGCAGAGCTGGTCGGCAAAGACGGCCCCTCGCAGGTGAGCGCGATCGGCTACGACCCGGCGATCCAGCTGGTCACCGGGGTCACTGCTGGGGTGGCCGACGGCCAGGTGCTCCTCGACAAGGACACGGCTGCCGCGACGGGCAAGTCCGTCAAGGTCAGGGCCGGCGACACCGAACTCAAGCTCGAGGTGGTCGCCTCAGCGCTGCCCGGACCCGGGATGGTCATCGTCAGCCCGGCAACTCTCGCCCGGATCGGCAAGCCGGTCGCGGGCGCCGTTCTCTGGCTCAGCGTGCCGGACCGCTCCCGGGCCGTAGACGCCATGCTCGCTGTCACCGAGACCGTCGGCACGAACGGCCAGGTGGCCGGCTCGATCATCGAGGCAGCCACCATCGAGCGGGTTCTGAACATCCTGCTCACCATCACCACGGCCCTGCTCGGGGTGGCGGTACTGATCGCCCTGATCGGGGTGAGCAACACCCTCGGGTTGTCGGTGCTGGAGCGCACCCGCGAGTCTGCCCTGCTGCGGGCGCTCGGACTGCAGGCCAGTTCCCTGCGCGCCATGCTGACCATCGAGGCCCTCCAGGTGACCCTGGTCGGGGTGCTCGTAGGACTGCTCGCCGGTGGTTTCTTCGGGTGGCTCGCGGTCACGTCGCTCGGCCGGTCTGCCAGCGTCGGAGCGATCCTGTTCGCCTTGGATGTGCCACAAACCCTCGCCATGCTTGGGCTGGCAGTGGTGGCGGCGGCGCTGGCCTCCGTCCTGCCCGGACGCCGGGCGGCGAAAGCAGCCCCGACGGAGGCGCTGGCCGACATCTGAGGTCAACGTGCCGGATCGCAGACCATAGTCGGTACACGATCCGGCGCGTTGGGCTCAGGGGACGATTCGCTCACCCAGCATTCAGCTGGCGACAAGCGTCGAGCAGGAGCCCGGCCGTGTCCTCACTGTGAGGTGTGCGCAGCGCCTGGACGGCTGCGACGAGCACGGCGGCCCGGGCCGGCAGGTCGAGCGCCGGCCAGGGATCGCCATCGGCCGGGACGGCCGGGCCGCCTGCCTCCCGGTAGGCGGAGAGGAAGGTGTGCCAGGCGTCGTCGTCCAGCAGCCCGGCGGCCCAGAACCCGGCCGGCCGCGCAAGGTCCCAGGCCGGGTCGCCGATCCCGAAATCGTCCACGTCCAGCAGCTTCCAGCTGCGCCGCAGCGGGGTGTGGCCGAGTTGCCCGAGGTGGAAGTCGCCGTGGGCGAGGGTGGTCCGGGCCGGGTGCTCGAGCCGCTCGGCCAGTGACTGGCCGAGGTCGACCAGCCAGCCCAGATCGCTGCCGCCGGCCTGCCGCAGGTACGCGATGGCCCGGGCCAGCCGGGAATGTCCACCGAGCCGTGGCGGGTCGTCGGCCACCGGCATCCGGTGCAGCCGGGCCAGCAGCGAGCCGACCTCGGTCCACGGCGGCCGGTCGATGGTCGAGAGGACCGTGACCCGGGGCCAGACGGTTGCCAGCCGGTCCGCCGGTGCGCTGATCGGGGTGTAGCTCAGCGGCTGGATCCACAACCGGTCCATGTCCATGCCGCCGATGGCGTGCAGCCGCCGGCTCAGCCGGCCGAGATCGGTGCCGACGCCGTGGAGCTTCACGATCACGCCGGCGCAGATGTAGACCTGGGAGTGCTCCGGGGCCACCGGGCGGGTCGGCAGGCCGCGGGTCACCAGTGGCACCACCGGCGTGTGGGCGTCGACCCGGGGATCCTGGCGGCCGGCGACCTCCCGGACCCAATCGGCTGTCTCGGCCGGTGGCTCCGGCCGTCGGAGTGGGTCAGTCGGCATCCGCCAGTCCTCTCCTGTGCCCGGGCGGGGACGCCCGCCGCCCCAACAGCCGCACCAGACTACTTCAGTGCCCGGGCGGTCGCCCGGACGGGGCGGGTCAGGCGGCTCTGGCCACGTCCGGGCTGGACAGGTGGCGGGACCGCAGCCGACGGACCTCCGGGAAGCTGAGCGCGAAGACCGTGGTCGCGATGCTGACCACACCGGCCCCGACCAGGCTCGCATGCACGCCGAAGTGGACGGCAGCCGGTCCGGCCAGCAGGAGCCCGATCGGACCGAGCATCAACGAGCCGAGCGCGTCGTAGGACGCCACGCGCGAGAGGGACTCGGCAGGCACCTCCCGCTGCATCGTGGTCATCCACAGCACGCCGAACAGGTCGAAGCCGATGCCCATGAAGAACGCCGAGAGCACGACCAGCCACAGCGGGCTGCTCAGCCCGAGCAGGAGTTGGGGAAAGGCCGCGGCGAAGGTGAGCAGGGTGCCGACCAGGATGGGTCTGTGCGGACGCCAGAGCATGGCGATGACCACCCCGACCATGGCGCCGAGCGCCTCACCGCCGAGGACGGCCGTCCACCCGGAGGCGCCGCCGAGTTCTGCGTTGGCGACGACCGGGCCGAGCACGCCCTGGGCCGCCTGCAGCACCAGCAGCATCACCGCCCACTGGAGCACGCAAACCCAGAGCCACTGGCGGCTGCGGAACTCGCTCCAGCCGTCGACCAGTTGCCGCAGCGGGCTCCCCTCGGGCTGGGCGAGCGAGCCGCCGTGGGGCAGGAACGACGAGAGCGTCGCCGCGACCAGGTAGAGCGAGCCGCCGACCATCATCGCCCAGCCGCCGCCGAGCCACACGACGACAGCGCCGCTGGCAACCAGGCCGGCGAACCTGGCTGCGCTGGCCCCCATCGACAGCCAGGCGTTGCCCTGTTGCAGCAGGTGGGCGGGAACCAGGTCGGGGATGATGCCGGTGAGGGCCGGGTACACCGCCGCGCCGGCCATGCCGGCGACGGCTGCAGCTGTGCAGAGCAGCCACAGCGGGGTGAAGCCGGTCAGCAGCATCACGCCGATGGCACTCCAGGCCACCCCGGCGAGCAACTGGCCCCAGCGGAGCACCCGGGCGCGGGAGTAGCGATCGGCGATCACCCCGCCGACGAGCATGAACAGCACCATCGGTATGGTCTGGGCGGCCAGCACGATCGAGAGGGTGCCGGCGTCGGCGCCGGGCAGCGCGAGGATCCCGAAGGCGAGCGCCACCGGCGAGAACGCCATGCCCAGCATCGAGACGGTGCGTGCGCTCAGCAGCACCACGAAGGGTGCGTCCGCGAGCAACTCGCGGGTCTGGCTGGACGCAGGCATGACTGGCTCCGGGATCTGGGAATGGGCAGCCGATAATGCTCCCACTGATGCATTCCGGAAGCAAGCCGGGCCAACCGCTGGTCGAGGCCGGCGTCCGAACCGGGTCTCGACCGGCTCGTCCAGGGGCTGCTGCCGCTCGACCGGGGTGCGGGTGCTCGACCGGGGCGAGGGTGCAGGATGGGGACATGCTGATCGTGCACGTGAACGTCCATGTCAACCCCGAGGCTGTTGACGGATTCATCGAGGCCAGCCGGGCCAACGCCGCGGCTTCACTCACCGAGCCCGGAGTGGCCAGGTTCGACGTGGTGCAGGCCATCGACGACCCCACCCGGTTCGTGCTGGTGGAGGCCTACCGCAGCGAGGAGGCCGCCGCGGCCCACAAGGCGACCGATCACTACGCGACCTGGCGGGACGCGGTCGCTCCGATGATGGCCGAGCCGCGCAGTTCGGTCCGGTTCCGTGCCGTCGCCTACCCGGCCTGACCGACCGCTGGGTGAAATAGCTAAGATCGAGGTTGCGTAAATACCCCGGTGTTCTCCATAGTTAGGTGAGGCTCACCTAACTTGAGGAGACGGCGGTGCTGGGGAACTTCCTGATCGGACTGCGTGAAGGGCTGGAAGCCAGCCTGATCGTCAGCATCCTGATCGCCTACCTCGTGAAGACCGGCCGGCGCCACCAGCTCGGGAGGGTGTGGGCGGGCGTGGGCATCGCAGTCGCCGTCAGCCTCGGCTTCGGGGCTGCGCTCACCTTCGGACCCAAGGGCCTCACCTTCGAGGCCCAGGAGCTGATCGGCGGCACTCTCTCGATCGTCGCCGTCGGACTGGTCACCTGGATGATCTTCTGGATGGCCACGGCCTCCCGCACCCTTGCGGCCGAGCTTCGTCGCCAGGTGGACGCCGCCGCCGACCGGTCCTGGTCGCTGCCGCTGATCGCAGCCCTGGCGGTTGGCCGGGAGGGGCTCGAGACCGCGCTGTTCATCTGGGCCGCGACCAAGGCCGCGGGTGCCGAGGGCGCATCGACCAGCGGGCCGCTCTTCGGGGCCCTGCTCGGGCTCGGAGTGGCCGTGGCCCTCGGCTACGCCATGTACGCCGGTGCCGTGCGGATCAACCTCAGCCGGTTCTTCGCGATCACCGGCGGCTTCCTGATCGTGATCGCTGCCGGCGTCCTGGCCTACGGCGTGCACGACCTGCAGGAGGCCGGGTTCCTGCCCGGCCTGAACACCCTCGCCTACGACGTCTCGGCAGCCGTCCCGCCGTCCGGGGTGCTGGGCACCGTGCTCAAGGGCATCTTCAACTTCTCCGCAGCCGCCTCGGTGCTCGAGGTGGTCGTCTGGGTCGCCTACGTGGCGGTTGTCGGCACCCTCTTTGTCCGCGTCGTGCGGCGGAAGGCGACTCCGGTCGCCGCCACCCAGCCGGCTGCCGTCCCGGCCGTCCGCGCTTCCGTCTGAAAGGCACCATGAAGTTCCAAGTCCCCGCATTGGCTTGCGCTGCCCTGCTGGCCCTCGCCGGCTGCACCGACAACGCTCCGGTAGTCACCGATTCCGCAGGCGCGGCTCGCAGCCTGAGCGTCACGGCGTCCGACACCGAGTGCAAGGTGAGCGCGGCGACCGCCCCGTCCGGCACCCTGACCTTCGCCGTCACCAACACCGGCACGCTGGTCAACGAGTTCTACCTGCTGGCCGCCGACGGACTGCGGATCATCGCCGAGGTGGAGAACATCGGCCCCGGCCTCACCCGTGAGCTGGTGCTCAGCGCCCCCACCGGCAGCTACTTCTCCTCCTGCAAGCCGGGCATGGTGGGCGAGGGGATCCGGGCGGCGTTCGAGGTGACCGAGTCCGGCGAGCCGGTCGGCCCGACCGGGGACGACGCGGAGCTCGTCGCGGCAGCCGACGCCGCCTACGGCAGCTACGTGCGCGACCAGATCGACCAGCTGCTGGCCAAGACGAAGCAGTTCGCCGAGCTCTACTCCGGCGGCGAGGACGCCGAGGCGCGGGCGCTGTACGCCGACGCCCGGGTCCACTGGGAGCGGGTGGAGACGGTCGCCGAGTCCTTCGGCGACCTCGACCCGAAGATGGACGCCCGCGAGGCCGACCTTGAGGAGGGCCAGAAGTGGACCGGCTGGCACCGGATCGAGAAGGACCTGTGGCCGGCCCGGGCCAAGGACTACCGGCAGTTGGGCGCGGCCGAGCGCACGACCTACGCCGAGGACCTGCTCGCGAACACCGAGGTGCTCCACGAGCGCGTGCAGGGCATGACCTTCACGGCTGACGCGATCGCCAACGGGGCCAAGGGCCTGCTGGACGAAGTGGCCACCGGCAAGGTGACCGGCGAGGAGGAGTACTGGTCGCGCACCGACCTGTGGGACTTCCAGGCCAACATCGACGGCGCGAGGGTCGCCTGGGAGGGGCTGCGGGACCTCCTCAAGCGCAAGGACCCCGCTCTCGACGGCCAGATCGAGACCCGCTTCACCGGGTTGCAGGCCCTGCTCGACCGGCAGCGCGTCGGGGAGGGGTTCGTCACCTACGACCAGCTCACCAAGGCTGAGGTGAAGGAGCTCTCCGACGCCGTGAACGCCCTGTCCGAGCCCTTGTCGAAGATGGCCGGTGCGGTGCTGTCGTGACCGGCTCGGCGAGAAGGGGTGGGCTGTCGCGGCGGGGACTGATCGGGTCGGCGGGAGCCGGTGCAGCTGTGGCTCTCACCGGGGCCGGCGCAATGGCGGCCACCGGCAGGGCCGAGACCGCCGAAGCCCCGGCCTGGAGCACCGTGGCGTTCCACGGCGAGAAGCAGGCCGGCATCACGACCGCTGCGCAGGACCGGCTGCACTTCGCCGCCTTCGACGTGCTGCCCAGCGCCACCCGCCAGGACCTGGTCGAGCTGTTGCGGGACTGGACGGCAGCTGCGGCCCGGATGACAGCAGGCAACGGCGCGGGCCCGTCCGGGCCCCTGTCCGGCCCCTACGACTCACCCCCGGACGACACCGGGGAGGCGATCGGGCTGGACCCGGCGAACCTGACCATCACCTTCGGCTTCGGCCCGACCTTGTTCACCGATTCTGCCGGCGCCGACCGGTTCGGGCTTGCCGCCCGGCAACCGGAGGCGCTGAAGCGGCTTCCGCACTTTCCCGGTGACAACCTCGACGCGGCGGCCAGCGACGGCGACCTTTGCGTCCAGGCCTGCTCCAACGACCCGCAGGTGGCGGTGCACGCCATCCGCAACCTGACCCGGATCGCCTTCGGCCGCGCGGCGATCCGCTGGTCGCAGCTCGGCTTCGGCCGCACCTCGTCGACGTCAACGGCCCAGGTGACGCCCCGCAACCTGTTCGGATTCAAGGACGGCACGGCCAGCCTGCGGGCCGAGGACACGGCCAACATCGAGGCGCACGTCTGGACCCGCCCGGACCCCAGGGCCGCCTGGCTGGACGGTGGCAGTTACCTGGTCGCGCGCAAGATCGCCATGCACA
>CAYQXH010000099.1:0-9089 GCA_964421325.1 uncultured Propionibacteriaceae bacterium | reverse complement strand
TGGCCCGTTCGACGGTCGAGGAGACCGGCATGGGGAATGTGCCGGACAAGATCGCGAAGAACCGGGCCGTGGCGGAACTCACTCCCGGCACTGAGGACCTGGTCACCGAGGCCTGGTCGGGCGATGCCGGCCTGACCACCGTCGAGATCTCCCCGTTCGGCGTGATCGGCGCGATCACGCCCACCACGAACCCGACAGAGACGATCATCAACAACGGCATCGGCATGCTGGCAGCAGGCAACGCCGTGGTGTTCAGCCCGCACCCGCGCGCCACGAAGGTCAGCCACTGGCTGATCCGCAAGCTGAACCATGCGCTGGTGGCCGCAGGGGCTCCGCCGAACCTGATCGTCACGGTGGCGGAACCGTCGATCGAGAACACCAACGCGATGATGCAGCACAAGCTCGTCCGCCTCCTGGTCGCCACCGGCGGCCCGGCGATCGTCAAGGCCGTGCTGTCCAGCGGCAAGAAGGCGATCGGGGCCGGGGCCGGCAACCCGCCGGCGCTGGTCGACGCGACAGCGAACATCGAGAAGGCGGCAAAGGACATCGTCGACGGCGCCAGCTTCGACAACAACCTGCCCTGCACGGCCGAGAAGGAGGTGCTGGCCGTCGCCAGCGTCACCGACCTGCTGAAGTTCGAGATGCTCAAGCACGGCGCCTACGAGCTGCGGGACCCGGCGTTGATCGAGAAGCTGACGGCCCTGGTCGTCGACGGTCGCCACGCCGTCACCGCCTGGATCGGCAAGTCGGCACCGTCGATCCTGGCAGCGATCGGGATCGACGCGCCGGCCGGCACCCGGCTGATCATCGCAGAAGTGCCGTTCGAGCACCCCTTCGTCCGCGTCGAGCTGATGATGCCGGTGCTGCCGATCGTCCGGGTCAAGGACGTCGAGGAGGGGATGGACCTGGCCGTGATCGCAGAGCACGGGAACCGGCACACCGCGATCATGCACTCAACGGACGTGAACGCGCTCACGCGGATGGCCAAGCGCATCCAGACCACGATCTTCGTCAAGAACGGCCCGTCCTATGCCGGGATCGGGATCGGTGGCGAGGGCTACTGCTCCTTCACCATCGCCGGCCCGACCGGGGAGGGCCTCACCTCGGCCCGCACCTTCGCCCGGCGTCGTCGCTGCGTGCTGGTCGGCGGGCTGAACGTGCGCTGAGACCCGCTCGCCGGGTCGGCTGAACGGGGTTTCCCAGGGCCGGCGATGGGGTACAGCCGCCACGGCGACCGGCGCCATGGCTAGTCTGGCCTTCCAGACCCGAGGAGGGCTCATGCAAGTCTGGCCTGGAGCGCCGTACCCGTTGGGTGCCACCTATGACGGCAGGGGCACCAATTTCGCCCTGTTCAGCGAAGTCGCGGAGCGGGTCGAACTCTGCCTCTTCGACGCCGAGCGGACCGAGACCAGGGTCGAACTGACCGAGGTGGACGCCCACGTCTGGCACGGCTACCTGCCCCAGGTGGACCCGGGGCAGCGCTACGGCTACCGGGTGCACGGGCCGTTCGACCCGAAGCAGGGCCTGCGCTGCAACCCGAACAAGCTGCTGCTCGATCCCTACGCGAAGGCGACCGACGGCCAGATCGACTGGGGCCAGCCCCTGTTCGGCTACAACTTCGGCGACGAGGACTCCCGCAACGACGAGGACTCCGCCTCGCGGATGCTGCTCGGCGTCGTGATCAACCCCTTCTTCGACTGGACCGGCGACCGTCGGCTGAACGTCCCCTACAACGAGAGCCTGATCTACGAGGCCCACGTGAAGGGGCTTACCGAGCTGCACCCCGATGTCCCGCAGGGTCAGCGCGGCACCTACGCCGGGCTGGTCCAGCCGGCGGTGATCAAGCACCTGCAGGGCCTCGGGGTGACCGCTGTGGAACTGATGCCGGTGCACCAGTTCGTGCACGACGCCACCCTGGTCGAGCGGGGGCTGCGCAACTACTGGGGCTACAACACGCTCGGCTTCTTCGCGCCGCACGCCGAGTACTCCTCGATCCGGGAGGCCGGCGGCCAGGTGCAGGAGTTCAAGGGCATGGTGAAGACCCTGCACGAGGCCGGCATCGAGGTCATCCTCGACGTGGTCTACAACCACACAGCCGAGGGCAACCACCTCGGCCCGACGATCAGCTTCAAGGGCATCGACAACGCCGCCTACTACCGCCTGGTCGAGGACCAGCGGCAGTACTACATGGACTACACCGGCACCGGGAACTCCCTCAACGTCGGTCACCCGCACTCCCTGCAGCTGATCATGGACTCGTTGCGCTACTGGGTCCTCGACATGCACGTCGACGGCTTCCGCTTCGACCTCGCCGCAGCGCTCGCCCGCGAGTTCTACGACGTCAACCGTCTGGCCGCGTTCTTCGAACTGGTGCAGCAGGACCCGGTGATCAGCCAGGTCAAGCTGATCGCAGAGCCGTGGGACGTCGGCCCCGGCGGCTACCAGGTGGGCAACTTCCCGCCCCAGTGGAGCGAGTGGAACGGCAAGTTCCGCGATGTCGTCCGCGATTTCTGGCGTGGCGAGCCGAACCTTGGCGAGTTCGCAGCGCGGATAGCCGGTTCCGCAGACCTGTACGAGCAGTCCGGCCGGCGCCCGTTCGCCAGCATCAACTTCGTCACGGCCCACGACGGTTTCACCCTCCGCGACCTGGTCTCCTACAACGAGAAGCACAACGAGGCCAACGGTGAGGACGGCCGCGACGGCGAGAGCCACAACCGCTCCTGGAACCACGGGGTCGAGGGCCCGACCAACGACCCGGAGGTCCTCGCAGCCCGGGCCAGGACCCAACGCAACTTCCTGGTCACGCTGCTGCTCAGCCAGGGTGTGCCGATGCTGCTGCACGGCGATGAGACCGGCCGCACCCAGGACGGGGACAACAACACCTACGCCCAGGACTCGGAGATCGCCTGGTTGCACTGGGACGCCATCGACCGCCCCTTGCTGGAGTTCGCCGCCACCATCGCGAGGTTGCGCGCCGACCACCCCACCTTCCGGCGGAAGCGCTTCTTCACCGGCAACGCCGAGCGGGTCGGGGACGAGCAGCGGCTGAACGACATCGTCTGGCTGCACCCGGAGGGCCGGCCGATGGTCGACGACGACTGGACGGCGGCCGGTGCCCGGGTGATCGGCATGTACCTCAACGGCGACGAGATCGCCGGGAAGGACGCCACCGGCGGCGACATCATCGACGACGACTTCCTGCTCTACTTCAACGGCGGGCCGGACGAGGTCGAACTGACCATTCCGCCACCGGAGTACACCGCGGACTGGCGGGTCCTGATCGACACGGCCGCCGACACCCCGGAGGATGGTCCGGTGGCGGCAGGGAGCCGGCGGAAGCTGTGCGGACGCAGCGTCCTCGTGCTCACCGAGCATGTCGAGACCCCGCCGGAGCCCGACCTCTCGGTCGCGGCCTCGGTGGCTGCGATGACCGAGGGCGCGACCGGCGGAGCTGTGCCCGACACGGACGGCTGAGGAGGAGAACGCAGGATGCGCACCCCCACCAGCACCTACCGGCTGCAGATCACCGAGGACTTCGACCTGGTCGCTGCCGCCCGGATCCTGACCTACCTGCACGAGCTCGGCGTCGACTGGGTCTACCTCTCCCCGTTGCTCGCCTCCGAGACCGGCAGCGACCACGGCTACGACGTCTCCGACCACCGGGCGATCGATCCGTCGCGAGGGCGCGCCTCCGGGCTGGCCGCACTGGCCACCGAGGCCAGGCGGCTCGGCATGGGGGTGCTGGTCGACATCGTCCCCAACCATGTCGGGGTCGCCAGGCCGTGGGAGAACGAGTGGTGGTGGCACGTGCTCACCCACGGCCAGGAGTCGCCCTACGCCGGGGCGTTCGACATCGACTGGGCCGCCGGCGGGGGCCGCCTGCGGATCCCGGTGGTCGGCGACGACGACCTGATCCCGGACCCTTCGGGGAGCTCCGGGGGGCCGGGCCGGATCGCCAACCTCTCCGTCCTCGGCGGCGAATTGCACTACCACGACCAGCGGTTCCCGCTGGCGCCGGACACCGCCCGGGGATCGGATGAGGATCCCAACGCGGTGCACGCCAGGCAGCACTACGAGCTGATCAGCTGGCGGGAGGCCGATCGCAGCCTCAACTACCGCCGGTTCTTCGCCGTGAACACCCTGGTGGCGATCCGGGTGGAGGACCCGGAGTGGTTCGCCCGTTCGCACGCCGAGATCCGGCGCTGGTTCGACGAGGGTCTGGTCGACGGTCTCCGGGTCGACCATCCGGACGGGCTGCGCGACCCGGGCCGCTACCTGGAGGACCTGGCCGGCCTCACCGGCGGCGCCTTCGTGCTGGTGGAGAAGATCCTCGGGATCGGCGAGGCGGAGCCGGAGGGGGTGCTGCTGGAGGAGCTGCCGTCGACCTGGCAGACCGCGGGGACGACCGGCTACGACGCGCTCGCGCTGATCGACCGGGTGCTGGTGGACCCAGCCGGCGAGGCCCCGCTCACCGAACTCGAGAACAGCCTGCGCGGCCGGGAGGTCGACTGGCGGCAGCTCGTGCACGACGGGAAGCTGGCCGTTGCCAACGGCATCCTGCAGTCCGAGGTGCGCCGCATCGCCCGCGAGATCCTCGCCGGACCAGAAGTGGCCGGGCAGCCGGACTTCGAACAGGTCGTGGCGGCGGTGGCCGAACTACTGGCCGACCTCGAGGTGTACCGCTCCTACCTGCCGGAGGGACGCGAGAACCTCGACCGTGCCTTCGGCTTCGCGTGGGAGCACCGCCCCGAACTGGGCCCGGTGCTCGACCTCATCTACCCGGTGCTGTCCGACGGTGCCTCCGCGCCGGCACAGCGGTTCCAGCAGACCTCCGGAATGGTGATGGCCAAGGGTGTCGAGGACAGCGCCTTCTATCGCTGGGCCCGGCTGACCTCGCTGAACGAGGTCGGGGGCGACCCCAGCCTGTTCGCCGTCGACGTCCCCGATTTCCACCGGCTGATGGCCCAGCGCGGGCAGCAGTGGCCGCACGCCCTCACCGCCGGCACCACCCACGACACCAAGCGTGGTGAGGACGTGCGCGCGCGGATCAGCGTGCTGTCCGAGGTACCGCAGGTGTGGGCCGCGGCGCTGGCGGAGTTGCAGCGGCTGGTTCCGGTGCCCGACCCCGGCTTCGCGAACCTGCTCTGGCAGGCCGTCGTCGGGGCCTGGCCGGCCGACCGGGAGCGGCTCGCCGGTTATGCGGAGAAGGCGATGCGGGAAGGCGGCGAGCACACCTGCTGGACCGAACCCGACGTCGGCTACGAGGGTGCCATCCAGGCCTGCGTGGACGCCGTCTTCGACGACCCGGCCGTCCGGGCGGTACTCGAGGGGGTGCTGGACCTGATCGTCGAGCCCGGCTGGAGCAACGCCCTGGCAGCGAAGCTCCTCGACCTGACGGTCCCGGGGGTGCCGGACGTGTACCAGGGCAGCGAGCTGTGGGAGCTCAGCCTGGTCGATCCCGACAACCGGCGTCCGGTGGACTTCGGGGCGAGGACGCGGGTGCTCGCCGATGTCGGCACCGGCCGCCGGCCCCGGCTGACCGGCGGCGCCGGCGACGGCGGCGAGGCGAAACTCCTGCTGGTGCAGCAGGCGCTGACCCTGCGCCGGGACCACCCGGACCTGTTCAGCGGCTACACCCCGATGGCGGCCGGCGGACCGGCGGCCGGCCACCTGATCGCCTTCGACCGGGGCGGAGCGCTCAGCCTCGCCACCCGGCTACCGGTCGGCCTCGCCGCCTCCGGCGGCTGGCGGGACACCGTGCTCGCCCTCCCGGAGGGACGCTGGCGCGACCAGATCTCCGGCCGGCCGGTGGCGACGGACGAGCGCGGCAACGCGCTGCTCGCCGATGTGCTTGCCGACTACCCGGTGGCGCTGCTGGTCCGCGAGGTCCGCCGGGCCGGGGAGCGCGGCCGCTTCGACGTCTGGGCGCCACTGCCGAAGCGGGTGCGGCTGGTCGTCGCCGACCGGGTGGTGGCCATGACCAGGGACTCCGACGGCTGGTGGACGCCGGCCGAGCCGGAGCCGCTCAGCCGGGTGGACTACGGCTACCTGGTCGACGACCGCCCGGACCCGCTGCCCGACCCGCGCACCCGCTGGCAGCCGGCCGGGGTGCACGGGCTGTCCCGCACCTTCGACGCGGCCGGCTTCACCTGGCACGACCAGGCCTGGACCGGTCGTCAGCTCGCCGGCGCCGTGCTCTACGAGCTGCACCTGGGCACGTTCACGCCCGAGGGCACCCTGGATGCGGCCATCGGCCGCCTGCCGCACCTGGTCGAGCTCGGGGTGGACTTCGTCGAGCTGATGCCGGTGAACGCCTTCAACGGCGAGCACGGCTGGGGCTACGACGGGGTCGCCTGGTTCGCCGTCCACGAGCCCTACGGCGGCCCGGACGCCTACCGGCGCTTCGTCGACGCAGCCCACGGCCTCGGCCTTGCGGTGGTCCAGGACGTCGTCTACAACCACCTCGGGCCGAGCGGCAACTACCTGCCGGAGTTCGGGCCCTACCTGACCGAGGAACAGAGCGGGTGGGGGAGCCGGATCAACCTGGACGGCGAGGGCAGCGCCGAGGTTCGACGGCTGATCTTCGAGAACCTGCGGCACTGGTTCGTCGACATGCATGTCGACGCCCTCAGGCTGGACGCCGTACACGCCCTGGTCGACCGGTCGCGCCCGCACCTGCTGGCCGAGCTGGCCCAGGTGACGGCCGACCTGTCAGCGCACCTGCACCGGCCGCTGAACCTGATCGCCGAGTCCGACCAGAACGACCCGCTGCTGGTCACGCCGGCCGAGGCCGGCGGCTACGGGATCGACGCCCAGTGGAACGACGACTTCCACCACGCCCTGCATGTCGCCCTCACCGGCGAGACCGGCGGCTACTACGCCGACTTCGCACCGCTGGCGGCGCTGGCAAAGGTCTGCGAGCGCGGCTTCTTCCACGACGGCAGCTACTCCAGCTTCCGGGGACGGCCCCACGGCAGCCCGCTGGACGTCGACAAGGTGCCCGGGTGGCGACTGATCGCCTACGGCGCCAACCACGACCAGGTCGGCAACCGGGCCAGGGGCGACCGTCCGGCCGAGCAGCTCGACATCGACCAGCTGGCCTGCGCAGCCCTGGTGACCTTCACCGCACCCTTCACCCCGATGGTCTTCCAGGGTGAGGAGTGGGCGGCCACCGCCCCGTTCCCGTTCTTCGCCGCCCATCCGGAGCCGGACCTCGGCGCCGCCGTCACCGCGGGACGGCTCGACGAGTTCGCCCGGATGGAGTGGAACCACGAGGAGGTCCCGGACCCGCAGGACCCGGCGACCTTCGCCTCGGCCAAGCTCGACTGGTCCGAACTGGAGGATGGCCGGCACCGGGTGCTCCTGGACGCCTACACCGAGCTGATCAGGTTGCGGCGGCAGTACGCGGAGCTGACGAATCCGGTACTCGCCCGCACGACCTGCGTCGTCGACGAGGTGGCCCGCACGTTCCTGATGCGCCGGGGCGGGCTTGCCGTTGTGGTGAACTTCGGCGAGGCGGAGGCCGTCGTCGAGCTCGGGGGCCGGCACCAGCTGCGCTGGGCCAGCCCGGCAGGAGCGAGGATCGAGGGTACTTCGGTTGTGCTCCCGCGGCACGCCGGGGCGTTCCTGCTGCCCCTCAAGAGCTGAGCTTCAGGACTTCCGGAAGCGGGGCAGCGGCCCGTACTCGACGCCGACGGTCGGCGGAGCGAACACCTGCTCGGGGTGGCGCCGCGCTCGCCAGGCCGCGAAGAACGCTCCGGCCGGGGGCAGCCACAACAGCCCGGCTCCGACCAGCGCGAACGGGATCGCCAGCCACCCTGCCTGGTTCAGCACCAGCACCCCGAAGGTGAGGGCGGCGCTGATCAGCCCGGCGATCCGGGTCCAGCGGTAGCCGGTCCAGGCGTAGTACCCGACGATGGCGTTGGCGGTCCCGATGACCAGCGCGACCACGGTCACGGCGATGGCCAGCAGCACCCGCTCCAGCGAGCCGGGGGCGGTCTGGAACTGGCCCATCAGCCAGGAGGCCTGGGCGAACCGGAAGATCGCGTCCCAGTAGACCCACAGCACCGAGACCCCGGTCGCCGCGACAGCGAGCCAGCACAGGGCGGTGGCAAGGGCGACGGCCAGGGGCCGGCGGGGCTCGCCGGTGCGCGGGTTGTCCGGCACCCCAACCACGAGCTGCGGTGGCGGCTCCAGGGTGGCGATCGGTGGCAAAGGTTCAGGGACGGCCACTTCTTCGCCTGCCGCCGGGGGAGGAGCAGTTGGCGCCGTGACGGGCTCCCCGGCGAGTTGGCCGGGCAGGAGCCCTGTGGTCGGCTGGTCCGCGCTCATCACACCTCCGCTCGTCGTGGGGAGCCCAGCCTACGCGTCACCAGGGATCGACCAGGTGCGCCTGCATCGCCCGGCCGAGCGGCTTGACCAGGGTGGAGTTCTTCGCCTTGACGAGGGCCGGCAGTTCGAGGATGTCGCGGCTGAGGGCGAGTCCGAGCAGCAGGCTGACGCCGAGCTGGGCGCGCAGCTTGGCGTTGCTGTGGCCGACCGCCTCCGCGACCTTCACCAGCACCTCGCGGCTCATGAACTCGCTGAGCGGACGCCGGGCGCGCGAGTCGGTGACAGCGGCCCGCATCATGGCGGTGAACCGCTCACCGGCACCGGGTTGCGCCCAGGCCTCGAGGAAGACCATGACCGTCCGCTCCCCGATCGTGTCACTCGGACCTTCGAGGATCTGCCGGACGATGGCCTCGGCGTCGAGCGGCAGGTCGAGCACGGAGCGGGAGAACAGGTCGGCCTTGCTGTCGAAGTAGTGGTGGATCAGGGCCGGATCGACTTCGGCGGCACGCGCGATGGCCCGCAGCGACACCTTCTCGTAGCCCATCTCCGAGAACAGCATCAGCGCTGCGCTCTGAATGGCTCCTCGGGTGTCGGTGCGGCCGGGGCGTCGGCCCCTGGGCCGATGCGCCTGGATGGTCACCTGCGTTCCTTCCTCTTCCGGGGTCGTATCCTCGCGGTCGTGTCTGTTCCTCGGTGGCCCGTCGTCGTCTTCGACCTGGACGGGACCGTGGCCAACACCATCCCGCTCATTATCGCGT
>CAYQXH010000098.1:0-9246 GCA_964421325.1 uncultured Propionibacteriaceae bacterium | reverse complement strand
ACATCCTGGTGACCTCGATCATGGTCCTGATCGCCTTCCCCGTGCTGGCGGCCGGCCTGCTGGTGCTCGAGGCGGACCGCCGGCTCGGCACCCACATCCTCGACCCCGCCACCGGGGGCGCGATCCTGTGGCAGCACCTGTTCTGGTTCTTCGGCCACCCCGAGGTCTACATCATCGCGTTGCCGTTCTTCGGCATCATCACCGAGATCCTGCCGGTGTTCAGCCGCAAGCCGATCTTCGGCTACATCGGCCTAGTCGCTGCGACGCTCAGCATCGGCGCCCTCTCGATGGCGGTCTGGGCGCACCACATGTTCGTGACCGGAGCTGTGAACCTGCCGTTCTTCGCCTTTATGACCTTCATGATCGCCGTGCCGACCGGGGTGAAGTTTTTCAACTGGATCGGCACGATGTGGGGTGGTGCGATCAGCTTCGACACGCCCATGCTCTGGGCGATCGGCTTCCTCACCACCTTCCTGTTCGGCGGCCTCACCGGCATCATCCTCGCCTCCCCGCCGCTGGACTTCCAGGTGTCCGACACCTACTTCGTGGTCGCCCACTTCCACTACGTCGTCTTCGGCACAGTGGTGTTCGCGATGTTCGGTGGCTTCTACTACTGGTGGCCGAAACTGACCGGACGGATGCTCAACGAGCGGATCGGGAAGCTGCACTTCTGGTTGCTGTTCATCGGCTTCCACACCACCTTCCTGGTGCAGCACTGGCTGGGTGTGGAAGGCATGCAGCGCCGGATCGCCGACTACCTGCCCGGTGAGGGCTTCACCCTGCTCAACCAGGTCTCGACCGTCGGCGCCTTCCTGCTCGGCATCTCGATGCTGCCGTTCCTCTGGAACGTCTGGATCACCCGCAACGCGCCGATGGTGAACCTCGACGATCCGTGGGGCTGGGGCCGCTCGCTGGAGTGGGCCACCTCGAGCCCCCCGCCGCGCTTCAACTTCAACTCCATGCCGCGCATCCGCTCGGAGTCGCCGGCCTTCGACCTGCAGCATCCGGCGCTCCCGCGACCGGTGAACCCGGCTCAGGAAGTCATCGACGACGCGACCAGCAGGGATGAAGACACCGGCAGGGAGGTCGGACAGTGAAGGCCGAACGCTGGATCTTCGTCTTCATCACGGCGTTCTTCGTCGTCGTCGCGCCGGTCTACTGGTTCATGTCCGGGGAGATCATCGGCACGGTCGCTCTGCTGCTCACCGTGGCCTTCAGCGGCATGCTGGCCGTGTTCTTCACGATCACGTCCAACAAGATCGACCCGCGTCCCGAGGACCGCAAGGACGGCGAGATCATCGAGGGCGCCGGCGAGGTGGGCTTCTTCCCCTCCGCCAGCATCTGGCCGTTCTGGGCAGCGCTCACCGTGACCATCATGGCCCTCGGCCCGGTGTTCGGCTGGTGGCTGACCCTCGTTGGCGCCGGCCTCGGCGTCTGGGCCATCGTCGGCTGGACCTACCAGTACTACCGCGACGACTACCAGCACTGAGTATTCCGAATCCGGAATCCTGGTCGAGCTGTCCACCCCCGGGGTGACAGACCGCGAACACCGTAGCCAATAGGCTGTCCCCGCCCCAACTGTGGGGCCTGGGGAGGGACAAGTGGACAAGCCGAGTGCTGCCGAGAGATTCCGTTATTGGTTCGACAATTGGATGTCGCGCGGCACCATCGCGCTGATGGGTCTGCTGGGGCTCGCGACCATCGCGCTGGTACTCGTGGTGAGTCTCCTGGTCTGGGTGTTCCGGGCCTTCCCGGACGACGCTGCCGACGGCGATTTCGTAGACCTCCTCTGGGGTGGGCTGATGCGCACCCTCGACCCGGGCACCATGGGCGGCGACGCCGGCTGGGCGTTCCGGATCTTCATGCTCGTCATCACGATCGGCGGCCTGATCATCGTCGCCAGCCTGATCGGCATCGTCTCCGGCGCCTTTGACACCAAGGTCGAGGACCTCCGCAAGGGCAAGTCCCGGGTGCTCGAGCACGACCACACCCTGATCCTGGGCTGGAACTCCAAGATCCACTCGATCGTGCACGAACTCGCCATTGCCAACGAGTCCAGGGGTCGCGCGAGCATCGTCATCCTTGCCGACAAGGACAAGGTGGAGATGGAGGACGAGATCCGTGTCGCAGCCGGCAATCTCGGCAGGACCAGCGTCATCTGCCGCACCGGTGACCCCAAGAGCCTGCCCGACCTCGCCATGGTCAGCCCGTCAGCTGCCCGCAGCATCATCCTGCTCGCCCCGGAGGGGTCAGCGGACCCCGACGCCGAGGTGATCAAGACCGCCCTGGCGCTCACCAACAATCCCGGCCGCAAGGCTGAGCCACACCACATCGTGGGTGAGCTGGCAGATCCGGAGAACCTCGAGGTCGCCCGGCTGGTCGGCAAGGATGAGGCCCACTGGGTGCTCGGCCCCGACCTGATCGGTCGGATCACCGTGCAGAGCTGCCGCCAGTCGGGGCTGTCCGTGGTCTACCAGGAGCTCCTCGACTTCGACGGCGACGAGATCTACTTCACCGAGCAGCCGGCCCTCGTCGGGCGGACCTACTTCGATGCGCTGCTGTCCTTCTCGGACAGCGCGGCCATCGGCCTCGTGCAGGGCGGCAGGGTCGCCATCAACCCGCCGGCCGACACCGTCATCGGCGCCGGCGACCAGGTGATCGTGATCGCCGGCGATGACAGCCTGATCACTCTCGGCGAACCGGTGGCGCCGTCCGTGGATGCCATCTCCGAAGCAGTCAGTGCACCGGCGGCGCCCGAGCGCACGCTGGTGCTGGGCGTCAACGCCGGACTGCCCGCGATGCTGCGGGAACTCGACGAGTACGTCGCGGTGGGGTCCGTCGTGCACGTCGTCTCGACGTCGGCTCCAGAGCTGCCGGCTTTCGCGAACGTCACTGCGACGTCCGCGGTGGGCGACCCGACCAAGCGGGCCGTTCTCGACGGGCTCGGGGTGGCGAACTTCGACCACATCATCGTGCTCGCCGACAAGGACGAGCCCGACCTGCAGCGCGCCGACAGCCGGACGCTGGTGACGCTGCTCCAGCTCCGTGACATGTCGGAGGCCGGCGGCTTCGACCTCAACATCGTCAGCGAGATGCTCGACGACACCAACCGCGAGCTCGCCGAGGTCACGGAGGCCGACGACTTCATCGTCAGCGACAAGCTGATCGCCCTGCTGTTGTCGCAGGTGTCGGAGAACCGCAAACTCACCGAGGTCTTCGACACCCTGTTCTCCAGTGCCGGCAGCGAGATCTACCTCAACCCGGCCGCCCAGTACATCAACCCTGGCAGCACGGTGGACTTCTACACCGTCCTGGAGGCAGCAAGGCGCCGCGGCGAGACCGCCATCGGGTACCGGGTCGCAGCTGACGCCCACATCAGTGCTGCCGGCTACGGCGTGAAGGTGAACCCGAGGAAGAGCGAGCAGTTCACGCTGGCCCCGGCTGACCGGATCATCGTGCTGGCCGAGGGCAAGGACTGATCCTCGTAAATCGTTCCCTGCTGCTCACCAGCTGGAGTGCAGCGGTCGTCCCTCGTTGTAGCCGGACGCCGACTGCACTCCGACGATCGCCTGGGCGGCGAACTCGGCCATCGTGCGCGCCCCGGCGTAGGTGCAGGAGCTCCGCACGCCGGAGACGATGAAGTCCAGCAGGTCCTCAACGCCCGGCCGGGCCGGGTCGAGGTACATCCGCGAGGACGAGATGCCCTCCTCGAACAGGGCCGCCCTGGCCCGGTCGAAGGCCGACTGGGTCCGGGTCCTTGCCCGGACGGCCCGGGCGGAGGCCATGCCGAACGACTCCTTGTAGGGCCGGCCGTCGGAGGCGAACATGAGCTCGCCCGGGGACTCGTTGGTCCCGGCGAACCAGGAGCCGATCATCACGGCGCCGGCCCCGGCAGCCAGCGCGAGCGCCACGTCGCGTGGATGCCGCACACCCCCGTCCGCCCAGATGCTCTTGCCGGCGTCCTGCGCCTCCTCGGCGCATTCCAGCACTGCCGAGAACTGCGGCCGGCCGACTCCGGTCTGCATCCGGGTGGTGCACATGGCGCCGGGGCCGACACCGACCTTCACCACGTCGGCGCCCGCCTCGATCAGGTCGGCGGTGCCGTCGGCCGTGACGACGTTGCCGGCCACGATCGGCACCTGCCGGCCGGATGCTGCCACAGCCGCCCGGCATCGCTGGACGGCGCTGATCATGCGCTCCTGGTGCCCGTGGGCGGTGTCCATGACCAGCACATCAGCCCCGGCCTCGAGCAGGCTCTCGGCCCGTCGCTCGACGTCACCGGAGATCCCGACGGCAGCGCCGATCTTCAACTTGCCCGCTGCGTCCAGGGCCGGGGCGTACAGCGCCGCCCGCAGGGCACCCTTCACCGTCATCAGGCCGACCAGCTGGCCATCGCGGACCGCGAGGGCTGCCTTGTGGCGCCTGGCGGACAGCTCGTCGAACACCTCGGTCGGAGTGGCGTCGCTGGCCATCAGGGTGAGCTCCGAGCTCATCGCCTCGTGCACCTGGGCGAACCGGTCGAGCCCCTCGGCCTCCGCGGCAGAGAGCGTGCCGATCGGGGCGCCGTCCTCGACCACGACAACCACCCCGTGGGCGCGCTTCGGCAGCAGCAGCAACGCCTCGCCGATGGTGGCGTGCGGGCCGATGGTGAGGGCGGTGTCGAAGACGGTCGGCGCGGCCTTCACCTTGGCGATCGAGCCGGCCACGATGTCGGTCGGCAGGTCCTGCGGAATGATCGCGATGCCGCCCCGGCGGGCTACCGTCTCGGCCATCCGGCGTCCGGCGACAGCCGTCATGTTGGCGACGACCAGCGGGAGCGGGAGCCCCAGGCCGTCAGTACTGGTCATGTCGACGTCGAGCCTCGAGGTGACCGACGATCGCCGGGGCGCCATGAAGACGTCGTCGTAGGTCAGGTCATAGCTGGGCTTGCCGGTGAGGAATCGCACCGGACAAGGTTAGCGGCCCCGCTCAGCCGTAAACGAGGACCAGCCCCGGGGCCCCGTCCGGGCCGGGGGAGCCGTGCCCGACCGGCCGGAAGCCCATTCGCCGGAAGAGCCGGCGGGCAGGGGAGTCCAGGTCGGCTGTCTGCAACCACAGGACGTCGGCGGCGGAGGCGACCATCAGCTGCTTGAGCAGCTCGAAGCCGAGGCCGTGGCGGGTGAACTTGGGGTGGACGGCGAGGAGCTGGACGGCGAAGGCGTCGTCCAGCCGCGGGGCTGCCTCGCCCAGCTGCCGCGCCAGCTCGGTCGACCACTCGTCGGTCTGCTCGGCCCAGCGCCAGCGGTGGCCGTAGCCGAAACCCACCAGCTCGCCGACCTCCTTGGCTGTGACGGCCACGATGTCGGGGCGGTCGAGGGCCAGGTCGTACAGCGTGCCGAACAGCTCGGCGGCCTCGGTCGTGCCGGTGGCAGGGCCGGCTGCCGACGCCATGGCGAACAGCTCCTCGACGTCGACGGGCGCGGGCAGGGCTGCGCCCGACCGGACCACCTCGACCAGCGGGCTCAGTGGGTGTCTCCGGTCTCGCTGGTGCTGCTGTCAGTGCCCTCGAGCGCAGGCGCATCGTGGTGGGCCACGGCAGCCAGTTCCTCTGCTGTCGGGGTCGCGATCTGGCCGTCGGCGTACCAGCGGGACAGCCGCTGGCGGACCCGGCCGATCTTCTTGCCGTTCGGCGTGAGCGCAGCGGGCTGCGGGTGCCGGGTGAGGGTGTAGGCCTCACCCCGGGAGATCGGCGCGTGCGCCTCGGTGAAGCCGCCGTCCGGGCTGCGGACGATGACTCCGGACTCCGAACCGTGCAGCACCCGTGCCTTGTCGGCCCGCTGCAGCGAGAGGCAGATCCGCTTGGTCACGATGAAGGCCAGCACCGGGACGACGAACACAGCCACCCGCATGAAGTAGGTGACGGCGTTCAGCGATACGTGGAACTGGGTCGCGATGATGTCGTTGCCGCCGGCCATCCAGAACATGCCGTAGGCCGCCATCCCGGCGACGCCGATCGCCGTCCGGGTCGGGGCGTTGCGCGGACGGTCGAGCAGGTGGTGCTCGCTCTTGTCGCCCGTGATCCAGGCCTCGATGAACGGGTACAGCGCCAGCCCGGTGAACAGCAGGCCCATCAGTCCGACGCCGGGCAGGAAGATGTTCCAGGACCAGGTCGTGCCGAGCAGGTGGGTCTCCCAGTTCGGGATGATCCGGATCGCGCCCTCCACGAAGCCCATGTACCAGTCGGGCTGCGAGCCGGCCGTGACCTGGGACGGGTTGTACGGTCCGTACAACCAGACCGGGTTGATCTGCATCAGCGCACCCATGAGGATCGTGATGCCGAAGACGATGAAGAAGAAGCCGCCGGCCTTCGCAACGTAGATCGGGAAGAACGGGTAGCCCTGGATGTTGTGGTTGGTCCGTCCGGGAGCCGGCCAGTGGGTGTGCTTGTGGTACACCAGCAGTGCCATGTGGGCGCTGATCAGGCCGAGCAGGAGACCGGGGATCAGCAGGATGTGCACCATGTAGAGCCGCGGGATCACGAGCTCGCCGGGGAACTCGCCGCCGAAGATGAAGAACTCAGCCCACGTCCCGATCAGCGGGATGGAGCGGATCAGGCCGTCGACGAACCGCAGCCCGGTGCCCGACAGCAGGTCGTCGGGGAGGGAGTAGCCGGCGAAGCCCTCGACCAGGCCCATCGAGAACAGGCCGACGCCGATGACCCAGTTCAGCTCGCGGGGCTTGCGGAAGGCGCCGGTGAAGAACACCCGGAGCATGTGGACGGTCATCGCAGCGACGAACAGCATCGCCGCCCAGTGGTGGATCTGGCGGACCAGCAGTCCGCCGCGGACGTCGAAGCTGATGCTCAGCGTCGAGGCGAAGGCCTCCGACATCGGGATGTTCCGCATCAGTTCGTAGGAGCCCTCGTAGTCGATCTCGGCCATCGAGGGCTTGAACCAGATGGTCAGGAAGACTCCGGTGAGCAACAGGATGACGAACGAGTAGAGCGCGATCTCGCCGAGGAGGAACGACCAGTGGTCAGGGAAGACCTTGCGGATGTTGCCGGCCAGCTTCGCCAGGCCGATCCGGTCGTCCACCCAGGTCATCGGCCCGGCGAGCTTGCTCTGCCCGGCTTCCTTCGGCGGGGTGCGGACCTCCATGGCCGGCGATTCGGGGTTGAGTTCTGCTGGCTTGGCCATCAGCGGTCACCCTCCTTGAAGTCGACCGACGAGTCCCGCTCGAAGTAGCTGGGGCCCACCGGGACGGTGAAGTCGCTCCTGGCCACCAGGTACCCCTCTGCGTCGGTGGTGATCGGCAACTGCGGCAGCGAGCGCGCCGCCGGCCCGAAGACCACGACCCCGGAGTTGCCCAGGTCGAACGTGGACTGGTGGCAGGGGCAGAGCAGGTGGTGGGTCTGCTGCTCCCAGAGGCTGATCGGGCAACCGACGTGGGTGCAGATCTTGGAGTAGCACAGGATCCCGTCGACCTGCCAGTCCTGGCGGGACTCGGGGATCTTGATGCTGTTCGGGTCCATCCGCACGACGATGATCGCAGCCTTGGACTTCGCGGTCTGGAACTCGGCGCCGTGCAGTTCCTCGAGGTTGGCCGGTACCGCATTGACCAGCTGGCCCACCACCAGCTCGGAGGCCTTGAGCGGCAGGTAGTTGACGTCGTTGACGAGCCGGATCCCCTCGGCCCAGATGGTCTTCTCGATCGTCTCCTTGCGCAGCGCAGCCGTCGGCCACGGCCCGAGGTCGGCAAGGGTGATCAGGGCCGGGACGGCGATCAGGCCGAGCGCTCCGGCCATGCCGGAGCCGATCAGCTTGCGGCGCCGGATCCCGGAGGCCTCGATGCCGGTCTCCAGGTCGGCGAGCACCCGCTGGCGGGCTTCGGGCGGCGAGGCGGCGCCGTGCCGGTCGCCGAAGATCTCCTCATCACTCATCAGTGACCGGGCCCAGGCGATGGCAGCGATCCCGATCAGCAGGGTGGCGAGACCGCCGGTGAGCCCGAGCAGCACCGTCTGCATCTGCAGGTTGGCGCCGAAGAGGACCAGTTGGGCCTCCTTGGGCACCGCGAAGTAGACGACCAGGAACGCCACCACCAGCACCGGGACGGCCGCCAGCATGCCGACGATCCGCCGGTAGGCGCGGTCGGCCGCCGCCTCGTCGACGTCGGTGAAGCGGTGCTCGTGTTCCTCGAGGCCCGGATCGGGGATGGCCGGCAGGTTCTTCGGCTCACTCATGCGCGGGGCCCCCTGGTCGCGATCCAGATGGCGAACAGCACGAGTCCGCCGATGCCGACCACCCAGCCCCAGAAGCCTTCCGAGACCGGTCCGAGCCCGCCGAGCGTCAGCCCGGCGGACGGGGTCTGGTTCACCTGCTGGAGGTAGGCCACCATCTTCTGCACGTCCTCGTCCGGAACGGCGCCGGCGGCGAACACCGGCATCTGGCCGGGACCCGTGCGCATGGCTTCCCAGAGGTCCTTGCCGGTGGAGTTCTCAAGGCTCGGGGCGACCACCCCGTTGGGCAGGGCGCCGCCGGCGCCCTTGAAGTTGTGGCAGGCCGAGCAGTTCGTGCGGAACAGGTCACCGCCGCGGGCCACCCCGCCGGCATCGATGCTGCTCGGGTCGTACTGGTTCTCGCCGGGAATCGCCGGACCCTCGCCGAGGCTCGCCACGTAGGCGGCCAGCGCAGCGATCTCGTCCTCGGTGAAGGTGTTCTCCTTGCGCGGCGCCTGGACGAGCGGGTTCGCCATCGGCATGCGTCCGGTGCGGACCTGGAAGTCCACGGCAGCCGCGCCGACGTTCGTCAGGTTGGGTGCGCCCTGCTGGGCAAGGCCTTCAGCGTTGAGCCCATGGCAGGAAGCGCAGTTGACGGCGAACAGCTGCTTGCCGCGGGCGACCAGCTGGGCATCGGCGACGCCCTCGGCCGAGGAGCTGGTTGCCGGGGCAAGCGCGGCGTAGAACGCGCCAACCAGGAACAGGCTGACCAACAACAGCAGCGGCCGCGCCGCCTTGTGCCGACGTCCTGAGGCCAGGAATCTCATCAGGGTTCCTCCAAGGTGTCAGGGATCAGCGCAACAGGTACAGCACGCCGAAGAGCACGACCCAGATCGCGTCGACGAAATGCCAGTAGTAAGAGGTAACAATGGCGTGGACAGCCTGTTCATGAGTGAACCGGCGGGACATATACGTCCGTCCCAACATGAGCAAAAATGCCACCAAACCGCCGATGACGTGCAGGCCGTGGAAGCCGGTGGCCAGGAAGAACG
>CAYQXH010000097.1:0-9271 GCA_964421325.1 uncultured Propionibacteriaceae bacterium | reverse complement strand
CGGCTGGTAGACGCCCATGGCGTGCAGGAATCCCTCGACCACCAGCAGCTGGGAGGCGCCGTTGGCCGGCGGCAACGGGTCGACGTGCACCCCGGAGTTCACCCCGGGCGCCTGCGGCGTGTGGCGTTCGACCGGTCCGCTGGTCGGCACGGTCGCGCACCCGGCGAGCGCCAGGACAATCGCCAAGGAAGTGGACAGCCAGCTAGCTGTGCGCAATCTTGGTCACCTCCTTCAGATCCGGGGGAACCACCGGCCACGGCGAGCCGTGCAGGGTCTCCCCCGCCCGGCGCGGCACCGTCAGCCGGAACTGGGCTCCGAGCCCGGGACGACCCCAGGCCGTGAGCCAGCCGCCGTGCAGCCGGGCGTCCTCGAGCGCGATCGAGAGGCCAAGGCCGGTCCCGCCGACCCGGCGGCCGCGGGACGGGTCAGCGCGCCAGAAGCGGTTGAAGACCTGCCCGCCCTCGGTCGCCGAGAACCCAACCCCGTGGTCGCGGACCGCGATCGCCACGCTCTGGTCGTCGCCCCGCACGTGGACGGTGATCGGCCGGCCCTCCCCGTGCTCGATGGCGTTGGTGATCAGGTTGCGAAGGATCCGGCGGATCCGGCGGCTGTCCACCTCGGCGATGCAGCGCGCATCCGCGTCCAGCAGCATCACGGTGCCCGACTGCTCGGCGAAACGCTGCAACGCCGCCACCTCCTCGCCGGCCAGAACCGAGAGGTCGATGTCGTCGAGGGAGAGCTCCGCGGCGCCGGCGTCGAAGCGGGAGATCTCCAGCAGGTCGGTCAGCAGTTCCTCGAACCGGTCCAGTTCCGCCGAGAGCAACTCGCTGGACCTGCCCGAGGCCGGGTCGAAGGTCGCCCGGTGCGCGTGCAGCACCTCGGCAGCCATCCGGATGGTCGTCAGCGGGGTCCGGAGTTCGTGGGAGACGTCGGAGACGAAGCGCTGCTGCACCAGCGACAGGTTCTGCAGCTGGGTGATCTTCTTGTCGAGCTCCTCGGCCATGTGGTTCATCGAGCGGGCGAGTCCGGCCAGGTCCTCCGTGCCGACGACGGCCATCCGGTCGTCCAGGTGGCCGGCGGCCAGTCGCTCTGCCGCGAGCCGGGCGGCCCGGACCGGTCGCAGCACCAGGAGGGAGATCAGGTAGACCGTCACCGAGAGCCCGGCCAGCAGGAAGACCCCGGTGGCCAGGGTGGCCTGCTGGACCACGGCCAGCGTCTGGCGCTCCTGGCTCGTGGAGAACAGGAAGAAGATCGGGTACGGGTCCTGGCCGGGGGCCTCCAGCTCGGCTGCCACCACCAGTCCCGGCTCATCGGGACGCGAGTCGGTGAAGCGGATCACCGTCGGGGTGCTCCACAGGCCGTCCCCGCTGCCCACCATCGCGCGGATCGAGGCCGGGATGCTGTCGGCGGCGAGACCCGCCGTGCCGATCTGCGAGATCGGGGTCTCGACCACCACGAAATACTGGTTGCCGACCTGGCCGCGATTGGCTGCGTCCCTCGCCAGCCGGCTGATCCGCTCGCTGGCAGAGGTGGTTCGCAGGTCGGTGGTGGACAGGTCACGTTGCATCGTCGCCACCACCGCGGAGGCCTCGGCGACGCTCGCCTGGGTCTTGCCGGCGAGGATCCCCCGGCTCGACTGCTCCATCAGGAACCAGCCGGTGGTGACCAGGATCACGAACGCGGCGGCCAGGGTGCTCACGACGACCCGGAAGGGCAGCGAGCGCGACCACAGCCGGAACCCGGCGTTGCGTGCCCAGCCGTCCATCAGGCCGGCTTGGGTTCCCCGGCCCGGTAGCCGACGCCTCGCACGGTCACGATGATCTCGGGCTTCTCCGGGTCCTTCTCGATCTTGGAGCGCAACCGCTGGACGTGGACGTTGACCAGCCGGGTGTCGCTGGCGTGGCGGTAACCCCAGACCTCTTCGAGGAGCACCTCGCGGGTGAACGCCTGCCGCGGTCGGCGGGCAAGGGCCAGCAGCAGGTCGAACTCCAGAGGCGTCAGGGTGATCTCGGTCTCGCCGCGTCGCACGGTGTGCTCGTTGACGCGGATCATCAGATCGCCGATGCGAAGGCTGTCGACGTCGAGGTCCGGGGTGACGTTGCGGCGGAGCCGGGTCTTGATCCGGGCGATCAGCTCCTGGGTCTTGAACGGCTTGGCGACATAGTCGTCGGCGCCGGCCGACAGTCCGTCCACGACGTCGATCGTGTCGCTCTTCGCGGTCAGCATGACGATCGGGACCCCGGATTCGGCGCGGATCTCGCGACAGACGTCAACGCCGTCACGGCCGGGAAGCATCAGGTCCAGCAGCACCAGGTCGGGGCGGTAGTCCCGGAACACCCCAACGGCTGCGTCGCCGGTGTGGCAGAGGCGGGCGTCGAAGCCCTCCGAGCCCAGAACGATGTGGAGCATCTCCGAGAGGGCCTCGTCATCGTCGACCACCAGGATCCGCGGGAACGAATTCCGTGGAACCTCGTTCAACAACTTCCCTCCCTTGGTAGTCCCTGGTTTTGATAGTACCGGGGTCGGCGATAACGACTGGTCACTCAGTTCAGTTCGGCCGAGGAGGTCCAGGTGGAAAGCAGCCCGAGCTCGCCGCCCTGGCGTCGGAGCACCCGACGCCACAGGCTTTCCGGGCCCGGATCGAACACGTCGGCGGTCAGGGCCGGCACCACGTGCCACATCTCGAACTCCAGTTCCCGCTCCAGCTGACCAGCGTCCCACCCCGCGTACCCGGCGAAGATCCGCAGGTGGCGGTAGGTGCCCTCGGCGATCTCGACGGGGGTGTCGAGGTTCAGCAGGCCGACCCGGTCGAACACCGGACGCCACCCCGGGGGCTCCTCGGTCGCCGACCACGGTTCGGCCAGGCAGACGGCTCCCTGCTGGGAGACCGGGCCGCCATCGAAGAGGGCCTGCGGTTCGCTGACCAGCCGGGCCCACGCCGGCAGGGCCGCGGACAGCTCGATCTCGGCGATCTTGTTCAGGACCACGCCGACCGTGCCGGCCTCATCGGCGTCGAGGAGCAGCACGACGGCGCCGTCGAAGACACCGTCGGTGATCCCCACCCCAGCCACGAGCAGGTCGCCGACTCCGAAGTTCTGCATGCCACCTCCACAGCCAAGTCTGGCACCAGCGGGACGAACCCAGCGGGCATCCGTCCCGCCAGCCGCAGAGATACCCCGCGGCCGGGTGCCCCGGATCGCCGGGACACCCTCCGCGGACCCTACCGCCGGCCAGTCGGCCGGTGCGGCTGCCTCGTCCGGGAACCAGAAAAGGTAGCCGACCCGCATCAGCGGATGGCTACCTTTCGGCCAACATGACCCGTGTTGCCACAGGTCGCAGGGGTGGAGGTGGCGGGAATCGAACCCGCGTCCTCAAGCGGTGAACCAGGACTTCTCCGGGCGCAGCCGACTAGGCGTTCTACTTGGCTCTCACCCTCGCGTCGGCACGTGGTGAACAAGCCCAGTTCCATGAATGTCCCTAGGCTAACCCTGGAACGAGGTTAGTTCGGTAAGCCTTCTAAATGAGGCCAGCTACCGGACGGAAGGCGCATCCGGGCTGACCCTTCGGTCACTGCTCAGGCAGCGAGAGCGAAGTCAGTGCGATTGGAATCGGCACTTATAGTTTCCCGAGAGTCGTTAACGAGATGTCCTCGGATCCTCGGCCCGCTTCGCCTGGAACTACCGTCCCAAGTCGAAACCAGTCACCCCCTGTTGAGTTGTCACCGGCCGGCTCGCACCGCCCGGTCCCTCCAGTGTAGGTGCCCGGCACGGTGGGCGCCGAATCGGCCGGGGCGGGTAGGGTGCCCGACATGGAGAAACCGTTCGTCGACCCGCCAGAGGGTCCCGCGTCGACAGAGCTGCAGATCATCGACCTCGAGGAGGGCATCGGCCCCGAAGCCGTCCCCGGCAAGACCGTTGCCGTGCACTACGTCGGCGTCGCCTTCTCAAGCGGTGAGGAGTTCGACTCCAGCTACGACCGTGGGCAGCCGCTGGTGTTCCCCCTCGGTGCCCGCCGGGTCATCACCGGCTGGGACACCGGCCTCGTCGGAATGAAGGTCGGCGGTCGTCGTCGGCTGGTCATCCCGCCGCAGCTGGCCTATGGCGACCGCGGCGCCGGTGGCGCCATCGGCCCGGGCGAGACCCTGATCTTCGTCTGCGATCTCGTCGGCGTGAAGTAGTCCTTCCCAGAACACCAAGCGGCACCTCGCCCCTCGCTACCCGTCCGTCGCCCCTCGCTACCCGTCCGTCGCGAAGCTACCGGTGGACGGGTAGCGTCCCGACGAACCGGTAGCGAGGCAGACGCACGGGGGGCCAAGAGACCCAGCGGATGCAGCGGACGGGCGGGAACCCGCGGCTACCAGCTGCCGCCGCCACCACCGCCACCACCGCCACCGGAGAAGCCGCCACCCCCGCTGGAGAAGCCGCCGCCGGAGCTGCTGCTGAAGGCCGAACCGCTGCTGCTGAAGCCGGTGTCGGACAGCGACGGCGCTGCGGCCGCGATCGAACTGGAAACAGACGAGTCGAAGGTGTTCACCTGCGAACTGAAGCTGTACGGGTCCCAGGTTCCGCCGTAGAACCAGACCGGCGTGATGTCGGGGATCCGGCCCAACTCCACCAGTCGCTGGCACACCCGGGTCCAGCGGTCGGTGAGGTCGAACGCGATGGCCCAGGGCAGGTACTTGCTGAAGATGTCCTCGCCCTCCTCGAACTGCAGCTGCTCGGCCTCGGCCGTCGCGAGGTAGGTGCGGAAGCCCTCGACCTGATCGGTCAGCGCTCGCCCGACGCCGCTGCGCTGGCCCTTCTTCAGCTTCGACCGCACCACGCCTCGGGTGATGATGACCGACAGCAGCAGCGGGAGGATCAACAGGAGGCCGGCACCGAAGAACACGCTGCCGACGATGATGCCGGTGAGGACCGGGAAGAACAGCCCGCCCAGCTGGAATGACGAGCGGCCGGCCGACTCCGGCTCCCTGGCGTACCAGCTGCCGGCCCTGGCGGCTTCGAGGGCCGCGTCGCCCAGTTTCTCGTGGCCCTTCGCCAGGCGCGTCGAACCGGCCAGGTCCAGCGACTCACCCGCATCCGCCTTCTTGGCGAACAGGCTCTTGAGCAGGATCCGGCTGGGCTCGTCCGGGGCCCTTCCCCGATCAACCAGCGTTGCCCGCGGGCCGCCCTCACTGCTGAGCCGGATCGCCCCGGCCACGGCGAGGCCGACCAGGGTGGCCGTGGTGTCGCGGGTCTCGGTCTTGCCGTCCAGCAGCAGGCCGGCTTCAGCAACGCTCAGGCGCGGCGGGGCGAAGGAGACCGGGATCTCCAGTCGCGGGTCGTTGCGAACCTCGCGCGACTCCTGCCCCGCCGCCGGCAGGACACCCGGCGGGAGGCCCTCGAAACGGCGGTCGGAGCTTCGACGGCGCAGGTACCACCAGCCGATGAACGGCACCAGCGCCGCGGCGGCCACGGAACCCCCGAAAGCGTAGGCGCCGAGCCTTCGGTTCTCGAGATCGGCGTTCTCCACCCGGATGGGGGTGTTGTTGGTGAGCAGGCCGGGCTTGATCTGCACCGAGACGGTCATCAGCTGTCCGGTCCGGATGGACTTGGCTGTGAACTCGGCCACCCCGTCCTCGCCGGTGCTCGCCGAAGCGCAGGCACCGTAACTGCCTGGGGCGGCGACCGAGCAGAACACGTTCTGCGCACCGCCGGGGACGGTGATCCGTGCGCTGGCGGACTTGATCGTCGGCATCGACGATCCGGTCAGGTCCCAGTAGAGCTCGTCGTAACCACTGGACGAGCGCAGCAGGCCCGCCACGCGGTAGGTGAGCACGTAGGTCGCAGTGTCGGCCGAGATCGTCGCATCGGGGTCGCCGACCCGGATGCGCAGGTAGGTGGTGCGGGCGCTACCCTCCTCGGTCTGCCGGTCACTCAGGTCGAGCCGGCTCGAAACCCCGGCATCGGTGGTTACGGCCACGTCGGTGACCCGGTAGACCACATCGTGCTCATCCCCGTCGGCCTCGCGGGTGGTCAGGGTGCGCTCCAGGCCGTGGCGACCGGATGAGGACCCGAAGCGCAGGGTGATCGTCTCGGTGACTTCGACGATGCCGTCAGCTGTGACGTTGGCGACTATGTCGAAGCGGTCGAAGACGTCGGTGGATTCGGCGCGGGCCACGACAGCGCCACTGACTGCGAGCCAGCCGGTGAGCAGCAGGACGGCGAGCGCGGCCAGCCAGTGGCTGGGCGCCCGCGTGATCACCTTTCGCCCCGGTTGCGGGCTGCGAGTTCGCGCTGGGTGTCCCGGTCGGCGTCGCGCGCGGCGATGGTCTGCCGCTTGTCCCAGTCCTTCTTGCCCGTGGCGATGGCCAGCTCCACCTTGGCGTAGCCGTCGGAGAAGTAGATGGCCAGCGGCACGATCGTCTTGCCGGAGGACCCGGTCTCGCGATCCAGCTTGGCGATCTCCTTCTTGTGGAGCAGGAGCTTGCGCGTGCGCCGGGTCGCGTGGTTGGTCCAGGTGCCGAAGGCGTACTCGGGGATGTGCGCGTTGCGCAGCCACACCTCGCCGTCGTCGACTGTGGCGAAGGCGTCGGCCAGGGAGGCCCGGCCGGCCCGCAGTGACTTCACCTCGGTGCCGGTCAGCACCATGCCGGCCTCGAAGCGCTCGTGCAGGTGGTAGTCGTGGCGGGCCTTGCGGTTCTGGGCTACCAGGATGCGGCCTTGTGGTCGCGGCATGTTGGCTCCTCTCCCCGTCGGGCCCGATCGAGGGCCAACCCTACCAAGCTGAGCCCGGGCCGCGGGCGGGCCGGAAGCAGCCCTGAGCGTGCTCCGCTCCAGTCAGGTGGACCGCCGCGTGGCCGGAGGCCCGGGGTTCAGGCGAAGCGGCCGAGGATCACAGGTAGCGCATCGGGTTGACCCGCACGCCGTTGCGGTACATCTGCAGGTGCAGGTGGCAACCGGTGCTCAGCCCGGTGGTGCCGACGTAACCGACGATCTGGCCCTGCTTGACCCGCTGGCCGGCACGCACCAGGACCTTGGACTGGTGGGCGTAACCGCTGGCCAGGTTGGCGCCGTACATCTTGCCGTAGGCAATGATCGTGTAGTTGCCGAAGCCGTAGCTGGTCCAGCCGGCCGACACCACCCGGCCATTGGCCATGGCCCGGATCGGCGCGCCGCAGGCTGCACCGAAGTCGGTCCCCCAGTGCATCCGCCAGATCCGCAGGATGGGGTGGAACCGCATCCCGAAAGGTGATCCGGCGCTGGCGTTGACCGGCTTGATGAACGCGTTGCGATTCGTGACGTTGTAGCCGGCGTTGCGAAGCTTGGCTGCGATCTTCGCTTCCTGCTTCTCCAGCGCCCGGTACTGCGCCTCAGTCTGTTCGAGTTCGTCCTGCGCCTCGGCCTTGAGCTTGGCATTGGCGGCGACGAGCTTGGCGACTTCGGCCTTGCGGGCGGCGGCGTCCGCGGTCAGCTCGCGCACCCGTGCGACCTGAGCAGCCGTCGCAGCACGTCGCTCGGCGAGGTCGGCCTCGGCTGCTGCTCGCCTGCCCTGGGCTGCCTGCAACTGCGCCCGCAACGTCTGCAGGCGGTCGAGTTGGGCGGTCGAGCTGTCGAAGATGGTGGTCGACCACTGCACCCGTTGCGCCAGTTCAGCTGAGGTGGAGGAACCGATGACGACCGTGAGCCCGATCAGGCTGCTGTGCTGCTGGTAGGCCGCGCGGACCACGACCCCGACCAGGGCCTCCTGCTCGGCGACAGCAGCCTGGGCCTTCTCGGCCGCCGCCGTGGCGGCGGCGAGGGCAACCTCGGCGACCTTCAGGTCGGCTGCGACGGCCGCATCGGCAGCCCTGGCTGCAGCCAGCTTCTTCTGCACGTGGGCCAGTTCGGACCTGGCCTTGGCCAGCCGGGCCTGGGAGGACTCGAGCGAGCTGCTGGCCTTCTCGACGGCGGCCTTGTCGCTGGCGATCTCCTTCTTGGTCTTCACCAGGGCCTTGCGGACCTTCTCCCTGGCGTCGCCGAGGTTGTCCGCGCTCGCTGTGGGACCGACCCCGACAACGAGGCCCAGTAGCAGCGCAGTCACCAGTAGACCGCGAAACGCGGTCACCAGCCGGCCGGGGCGTTGGCCCCGGGCGCTGCGTGAGGTGGAGGAAGACACCGTCACGAGTTGCCCCAATCGGTTTATGGTCAGACCCGGAGGAACCTTCGGGTCGCGATCAATGTTGGAATGATAGAAAGCACCACTGCTACCACGGCAAGGCTCGCCATGGCCAAGCCCACATGTGGCCATTCGATCCAGCGGATAGTCTGAATCTCGGCTTTAGCCTTCCCGATGATGACGAACTGCTGCACCGCGGCAAGGGTCAGGCAGGCCAGCACAGCTCCCGCGATGGCAGCGATCAGCGACTCCAGCAGGAACGGCAGCATGATGTACCAGTTGGACGCGCCCACCAGGCGCATGATTCCGATCTCCCGGCGGCGGGAGTAGGCAGCCATCCGGATCGTGTTCCCGATCTGCAGCGCTGCCGCGAGCAGCAGCAGGGCGCTGAGCCCGACCGTCGCCCAGCGGGCGAGGTTCAGCCAGGTGAACATCGGGTCGAGGATCTTGCGCAGGTCCTGGACCAACTGGACCCCCGGCATCCCGCTCACGGCGGACACCACGCCCTCGTACTCCTCCGGATTCTTGAGCTTCACCCGGAAGGAGTCCTGCATCTTGTCGACGGTCGTCGCCTTCAGGATCGGGTCGTTGTTGGCGTAGTACTCGCGGAACTGCGCATAGGCCTGTTCCTTGGTCTCGTAGAAGACCTCGGCGACCTCCGGGTTGCTGCGCAGGGTCTGCTCGATCTCGGTCCGCTGGGCCTCGGTTACCCCTTCATTGGGCTGGCAGTTGCCGCCGCGGGAATCGGGGACGCAGAGGAAGACGCTGATCTCGACCTTGTCGTACCAGTCGTCCTTGAACCGGTCCACCTGCTGGGCGGTCATCAGACCGGCGCCGAACAGCGTGAGCGAAACCCACATGGTCACGATCACGGCGAGCGCCATCGACGCGTTGCGGCGCAGGCCCGACCAGGCTTCGGTGAGCGTGTGCCTCATCGAATCACCCTCCGGGGAGCGGGACGGTCACTGGTAGCCATAGACACCCTTGCTCTGGTCACGGACCACCTCGCCGTTTGCGAGTTCGATCACCCGTTTGCGCATCTGGTCGACGATGGTCGCGTCGTGGGTGGCCATGATCACTGTCGTCTCGGACCGGTTGATCCGGTCGAGGAGCTTCATGATCCCGACGCTGGTGG
>CAYQXH010000096.1:0-9312 GCA_964421325.1 uncultured Propionibacteriaceae bacterium | reverse complement strand
GGTCGTGGGGCGCCCGCGGCTGCGCGTGTCGCCGCTGGCGGGTGGGCCGGGGTGCTGTGGCGGCTCTGGGGTGGACGGCTCGCCTGCCAGAAGGCGCGCTTCCCTCTCGGCCGGGTGGCGCCGACCTACGGCGGCTTCCTGCTCGGCCTGATCGGGATCACCTACCTGGCACCCGGGTGGTACGCGCCGGCGATCGTCGCAGCCCTGCCGCTGCTGTCCGGGCTGCTGCTGCACGCGCACGTCCGGGAGGTGCCCGGGTCGCACCCTCGACTGCTGCCGGCGAAGGCAGCCGTCCAGGGCCGGCGCACGATGGTCACCGTCACGGTGATCTCCTTCGCCGCCGCCTATGTCTGCTACTACACCGTGGCGATCGTGCCCTGGTCGGCGCTCGGGGTCGTGCCGGACAGCTTCACCCTCGGCATCGTGATCGGCGCAGCACTGATCCTGCTGTTCGCTGTCGCCCAGAAGACCGCGCGGGGGCCGCGTTCGACGTTCCGGGTGTACCCGTGGCTGTTGCTGCTGATCGTGATCGCCTGCGTGCTGTACCTCGCCGATGATCGGCTTGACACCGCAGCGTTCCTGCTGGCGGTCGCGATCTCCTCCCTGTTCGAGATCCTGCTGACCCTCTACATGGGCGTCCTGACCCAGCGCGGGTACGCTCCCCCGGCCACGGCCTTCGCCCTTTCGGGCAGCGCGATCCGGTTGGGGATCTGCCTCGGCAACGGCACGGCACTGGTCTTCGAGCGGGTGCCCGGCCTGCACGAGCTGCTGGTGCGGCCGACGTTCGTGCTCCTCGTGGCGCTGGTGGCGGGCCTGCTGATCACCATGGTGCGCCAGGAGTACGCGATCGAGGAACTGACCCGGAGCCCGAGCGCTGAGTCCGAGCTCGCCGTCATCGTCAACTCGGTCGCCGAGGAGTTCCGGCTGTCGGAGCGGGAGCGGGAGATCATGGTTCTCGTCGGGCGGGGGTACACCGCCTCAGCTGTGGCGGAGCGGCTCGTCATCTCGCCCTACACCGTCAACACCCACATCCAGCACATCTACCGCAAGCTGGGGATCCACAAGCGCTCGGAGCTGATCGGCTACCTGCACCGCACCGGCTGAGCGCTACCGCGGGCGTCAGGCGTGGCCGGACGCCCCGCCGGCCGTCCGGACGAGGTGCCGGCCGAGCATGATGAACCAGGCGGGCCAGGCCAGCCAGGCGACTCCCCCGACGGCGCCGCCCACTGCCTGGAGGACGGCGCCGGCCATCGAGCCGGTGCCGACGCCGAAGGCGACCCCGAAGGCGAGCAGGGCTGCCAGCATCGACACGGCGAAGGTGGTCCCGAACCTGGCGATCAGGCGTGGCACCCCGGGGTCGGCGAGGAAGCGCCGGTTGAGCCAGAGCATCCAGATCACCTGGAGCGAGATCACTGCCATCGACACCGCTGTGGACTGCTCGAACCCCATCGCGCCGGCGACCAGCAGCAGGCTGGCCGCCGCGCCGACGACCGAAGCGCCGGACAGCACCTTCACCCCGAGCCGCTCCCAGCGGGACCGCGCCGCTCGCCGGCTGAGCACCGGGATCAGCGCGGCCAGCAGGAGGTTCGCGATGCCGCTGAGGAAGTCGTTGATCGGGCCCCACGGTGCGGGGCTGCCCCCCAGCCCGATCGAGATGAACATGATCAGCAGGAACAGTCCCGAGGTGAACGTCAGCACTCCCAGGAAGATCGACCACTGGCCCCAGAACCGGGTCGGCTCCGGCCCGCTCTGCTGCCCGGCGGGCCGAACGACCTGGATCGGTTCCTCAAGGCGACCGACACGGACCATCTCGTCCCCTCTCCGCACCTCAGTCTGCGCTCGTCCCCGATGGCGTCGCCATGGGCAAGAACTCTCCCGGGGAGGGCAGCGTCGCGGCCACGGGACGCGCCTCCGTCAGAGCAGGCCCTGCTCCCTGGCCAGGGCAACGGCCTCGCCCCGGGTGCGGGCACCGAGCTTGGCCAGGATGTGCGAGACGTGCACGCTCGCCGTCTTCACCGAGATGAACAGCTGGGCGCCGATCTGGCCGTTGCTCCGGCCGAGGGCGAGGAGCCGGAGCACCTCGTTCTCGCGAGTGGTGAGCTCCTCCGGACCGCCCGCCTGGCCCTCCGGCACGACCCGGGCAGCCATCGCCCGCAACGGTTCGGAGTCGAGCCGGTCGGCCGCGTCGCGGACCAGCCCGGCCTGCTCCTGCGCTGCTGCCAGGTCGCCGGTGGCAGCCAGCACCTCTGCGAGGCGGGCGCGGCTGCGCGGCCCCTCGTAGCTGTGCCCGTAGCTGTCGAAGGCCTCGGCGCTGGCCTGCCACGCCGAGCGGAGCTCGTGCAGGGACACCGGCTGGGCAGCCCGCCACTCCAGCCGCAGCCGTTCCGCGGCCAGCCTGCGCAACCAGGCGAGGCTCTCCACGCCGGGTGGGTGGTCGGGGTCCTTCGTCGACTCCTCTGCGCGCTGCACGTAGTGGTCGGCCAGGTCGAGGTACCGCTTCCGGGTCGCCTCCTCGACGTTGTCGGCATGGTCGGCCAGGACGCCGATGAGCACGGCCGCCAGCCGGATCAGCGCCTGTTCCCTGGGGGACCACTGCCGATCGATCACGGCCGTGGCCTCAGCCAGCAGCTCGATGGCCGCCTCGGCGTCGTTGTCGCGGCCGAGGAGTTCCATCTGTGGGGCCACAGCCACCACCGCCACGTAGGGGTCCATGGTCCAGTACGGCTTGGACTGCTCGAACAGCCCGGGTTCGACGCGGAGCTGCCGCGCGGTCAGCACCAGCAGCCGGTGCGCCTGCTGGATGGCGTAGCCCGGTTGCGGGTACGGCGGCCCGGGCAGGTCGAGTTGGGCCAGGGAGACGTCCAGCTCCCCCAGCTCGTAGCTGATCGCTGCTGCCCGAACCGAGCAGGCGCTCTCGAACGGGCCCCACGGCCGGTTGATCCGGACCGCCATGGCCGCTCCGGCGGTGAACCGTTCCCGGGCCGTGGCCAGCTCGCCACGGCTCTGGGCGATCCCGCCGAGCCGATGGTAGGCCCTGACCAGGGCCGGGCTCGGTGCGGCGTCGGAGCGGACGGCCGCCAGGAGGGTCGCCTCGAGTTCGAGGGCGGAGGCCCCGCCCTCCAGCGACAGCAGGATGGTCCTCAGTTCGGTCACCAGGTCGCCGGCGGCCACCTCTTCCGCCAGCGAAAGGGCCTCCTCGCTGACGTCGGTCGCCTCCCGGTCGCGGTCGAGGTCGGCCAGCGCCTGGACGAGTGCTGTCAGGGCCTCTGCCCGCGCCCGGCCGCGCTCCCCGTCCGTCAACGAGACGGCCTCCTCGGCCCGCTCCAGCGCGTCGGGGACGTCGTCGTAGGCGAGCCGGGCCGTCGTGACGTAAGCCGACAGCAGCCCCGGCCGGCCCGGGGCATCGGTGCTCGAATGCCGGATCCGGTCGTCGAGCAGGGCCACTGCGCGGTGCACGTCGCCGGCAGCAGCTGCGGCGCGGGCGGCAAGGACGGTGATCTCGCTGCGCCGGGCATCGGTGTCGTCCAGCCAGCCGAGGACCCGCTCGTAGAGCGTCAACGCCTCCCGGTAGCCGCCGACGGCGAAAGCGGCCGCGCCGGCCTCGAGGCTTGCCAGGACAGCGCCCGGGAGGTCGCCACTGGCCGCAGCATGCCTGGCCCGCTGGGAGGCCGGCGCCCATTCCGGGTGCTCGGCCAGGGTCTCGGCGAAGGCGCGGTGCACCCGCGTGCGTTCGCCGGGCAGCATGTCGTCGAGGACCGCCTCCCCCACCAGGGCATGGCGGAAGCCGTACCCGTCCGGCGGCGCCAGCTCCAGCGTGTGGTGATCCAGGGCATTGCGCAGCGCGCCGTCCAGCTCCTCGCCGTCCAGCCCGGAGACGGACGCGAGCAGGTCGTGGCGGATGCTGTCGCCGGCGACGGCGATCACCCGGACGATGCGCCGGGCGGGGGCGTCGAGCTGCTCGAACCGGGCCTGGAGCACCCGGGCCAGGTCGGCGCCGACGGCGGATCCGCTGGCGACCAGTTCCTCGGCGAAGAAGGCGTTCCCGCCGGCCCGGTCGGCGATCGCGGCCACCGTTTCCTCGTCGGCCGGGGCGAGCGCCCGGACGAGTTCCCGCATGGCCGGATCCGGCAGCGGGTCGAGGTGGAGGCGCGTGACCTCGGGGAGCCGCGCCCAGACCGCGAGGGTCGGCTGGAGGGGATGCCGCCGGTGCAGGTCGTCGGAGCGGTAGCTGACCACCATGCCAAGCGGTGCGTCGAAGCCCCTGGTCAGCAGCAGGGTGAGGAGGTCGCGGGACGAGTCGTCGGCCCAGTGGACGTCCTCGAGCACCACCAGGAGCGGACGCGACCGGGCCACCGTGCACAGGCAGTCGTGCACGGCCTCGGCCAGGCGGCCGGGTCCGGTGACTCCGATCTCGGTTGCCGCCGGGGCCTCGACGGCCGGCAGCAGCAGGCCGAGCGCCGGGTGCCGGCCGGCGGCTTCCCTGACCTGGTCGGGTGCCCGCGACCACAGGGTGGCGAGGACTTCGGTGAACGGGAGGTAGGGCACCCCGGCCCCGGCCTGGCCGGCGCAGTGACCGACGGCGACGATGACTCCGGCCTGTTCGGCGGCGGCGAGGAGGTCGCGCAGCAGCCGGGTCTTGCCGATGCCGGCATCACCGGAGAGGATCGCGAGGCCGTGGACCGACTGCGGCAGCCTGACGGCCTCGGTCAGCCCGGCGAGCTCACCGGCTCGGCCGACCAGGGCCGCGGGCTGTCTCCGCATGCTGTCGATTATCGCCCCCGGGCCTCCGCCCGCTGCGCCCGCCACACGTCGAGCTTGATCCGCAGGGCTGAACGGCGTTCCCTGAGGCCGGTGACGCGGGTGCCCGGGAAGCGCGCCAGGATTTCGTACTGGATGTCTGCCGGGGAGTTGAAGCTGGTCATCTGAGTCCCTTTCTCGATGACTCAAGCCTCGGTTCCTGAGGTAGCCGCACCCATCGGGCAGATGACCTATCTGTGCCTCCCGGCTACCTCATTTCGACGCCGGAGGTGCTGCCGCGACGACCGCGAGCACCGCGTCCCCGTACCGCTCGAGCTTCTTCACGCCCACCCCGTTGACCGCCATCAACCGCTCCAGGGAGTCGGGACGGGACTGGGCGACCGCCGTCAGCGTGCTGTCGGGGAAGACGACATAGGCCGGGACGGCGGCCGCCCTGGCGGTCTCGGCTCGCCAGGCCCGGAGCAGCTCGAAGAGCTCCCGATCGTTCCCGTCCAGCGCTGCTGCGGCGGCGGATCGGGACCGTGGCGCCCCGTCCGGGCCGGCGCCGGACTTCCGGCTGGAGCGCCGGGCGCGGGCCACCGTCTCCTCGCGCAGCTGCACCTGCTGCGCACCGCGGAGCACCGGCCCGGAGGCCTCGGTCAGTCCGAGCGTGCCGTGCCCGTCGCCGGAGACCGCCAGCAGCCCGCCGGCGAGCAGCTGCCTGACGACCGTCCGCCACTGCAGGTCGGTGAGCTCTGTCCCGATCCCGAAGGTGCTGAGCTGGTCGTGGTGCCACTGCTCGACGCGTTCGGTGCGCTTGCCGAGCAGGATGTCGATCAGGTGGCCGGCGCCGTAGCGCTGGTTGCGCTCCCTCGCGAGCCGAACGATCGTGGACAGCAGCTTCTGGGCGGGCACCGTGCCGTCCCAAGCCTTCGGCGGGTTCAGGCAGGTGTCGCAGTTCCCGCAGGGCTCACTGGTCTCCCCGAAGTGCCCGAGGATCAGTTGCCGGCGGCAGCGGAGCGTTTCGCAGAGACCGAGCATCGAGTCCAGGTGCTGGCCCAGCAGCCGCTTGTGCTGCGCATCGCCGTCCGAGCCTTCGATCATCTGCCGTTGCTGGACGACGTCGGCCAGGCCGTAGGCCATCCAGGCTGTGGCCGGCAGCCCGTCGCGGCCGGCGCGGCCGGTCTCCTGGTAGTAGCCCTCGATGCTCTTGGGCAGGTCCAGGTGGGCGACGAAGCGCACGTCGGGCTTGTCGATGCCCATGCCGAAAGCGATGGTGGCCACCATCACCACGCCCTCCTCGCGCAGGAACCGGGTCTGGTTCGCCGACCGGACCTCCGACGGCAGGCCCGCGTGGTACGGCAACGCGCAGATCCCTTCCTTGCGCAACGCCTCGGCCGTCTTCTCCACCGACTTCCGGGACAGGCAGTAGACGATTCCGGCGTCACCGTTGTGCTCACTGCGGATCAGCTCCAGGAGTTGCTTGAGCGGCTGCTGCTTGGACTCGATCCGGTACCGGATGTTGGGCCGGTCGAAGCTCGCCACGAACGTATGGGCGTCCTGCAGTCGCAGCCGCTCGACGATCTCCCGACGGGTGGCCGGGGTGGCGGTGGCGGTGAGCGCGATCCTCGGCACAGTGGGCCAGCGGTCGTGGAGGATCGACAGCTTCAGGTAGTCGGGGCGGAAGTCGTGGCCCCACTGGGAGACGCAGTGGGCCTCGTCGATGGCGAACACCGAGACCTCGAGCCGGTCGAGGAAGTCCTGCATCCAGTCCAGCCCGAGCCGTTCCGGCGCCAGGTACAGCAGGTCCAGCTCGCCGGCCAGCGCGGCGCGCTCGGTCGCCCGCCGTTCCTCCGCTGTGACGCTGGAGTTCAGGAAGCCGGCGCGCACACCCAGCGCCTCCAGGGCCGTCACCTGGTCGTGCATCAGCGCGATCAGCGGTGAGATCACCACGCCCACGCCCGGACGCAGCATCGCCGGGATCTGGTAGCACAACGACTTGCCGCCGCCGGTGGGCATCAGCACCAGGGCGTCGCCCCCGGAGCTGACGTGGCTGATCACGTGCTCCTGCGTCCCGCGGAAGGAGTCGTAGCCGAACGTCAGCCGCAGCACATCGATTGCTGGGACAGGGGTGGGCACGCGCGTCATGGTAGCCCGCTGCCCTGACAGCCACCCGGGCGGGTGACGCCCGTGAGGGGTCTTCCTGCCCTGCCACTAGTTGGGACAGAGTTGCCCCATGACAGCCCCCCTCCTGAGCTCCAGCAACCCTGAGATGCTGAGCGATCTGTCCGAAACGACGACCGCGCCGATGGTTGTCGATCCCTGGTCCGAGTCCGCGGCCCGCCGGCTGCAGCAGGACAGCACTGATTCCCAGACGCCGCGCCGGGCCCTCGAGCAGGCGATCGAGTTCGCGCTGATCGCCGGGCAGGCGTCACTCCAGGCGCACGGGTCGGTCCGGCCCGACGAGTCGCTTGCCGACGACGGTTCGGACGCGGAGTCGACCCCGATGCGCCACGCCTACCGGGGCAAGCGCGCCTACTCGGACTGGGAACTGGGTGCCCGCGGCAAGCGGGTGCTGGTCGAAGACGTCGACCCGCTGGTCGCCCTGGATCCGCACTGGGCCTACCTGAACGCCGTTTCCGTCCGTTGAGCCGGCGCCTCGCCAGGCTCGGGGAGCGACCCGGGCCACGAACCTGATCGCCGAGGTCGAGCTGTGCCGGGCCTCGGAACAAGCGTGTGGCCCCGGTCCGCGAGGACCGGGGCCACACGCTCGTTGAAGGGGTCAGGCCTTGCCGTAGTAGTCCGCCGGAGCCGCTCCGGTGGTCACGACTGGCATCAGCCAGTTCTGGACCACCGCGATGTCGACGCGCTGCAGGCCGTCGAGGTAGCGGCAGTTGTCGGTGTAGCCGTAGCTGGTGACGGTGACGATCTTCTCGCCGGTCGCGCCGCCACCGGGGTAGAAGGTCGGGCCGCCGGAGTCGCCGAAGCAGCTGCCGCCGGTGCCGCGGGTGTCGTTGATGTTGCCGTTGACCTGCAGGATCTGCGGGCTCAGCTTCTGGCCGGGAGCGTCGGCGTAGCGGCGCACCAGCGGGTAGGACTGGGGCGTTGGCTTCTTGCCCTGGTTGGCGTCCTCGGGGACCGGCTGGTACTTGCGCACCTCGGTGCCGTAGCCGACGACCCGGAACAAGGTGCTGCTCAGCTTGGACTTGGCGATGGTGTCGAGAGTGCCGACCGGCGCGATCGGAGCGGGGGCGATCCCGGCGACCGGCTTGTCCAGGACCACGACGCCGACGTCGTTCCAGTTCTTCAGGTCGGTGAAGTCGGCGTACTGCGGGTGGGCGTAGGCGGCCCCGGTGTACCAGTCGCGGCCCTTGAGGTCGACGATGGCGCCGTCGCCGTCAGGGTCGGTGTAGCCGGCTGCCGGGTCGGTGGCTGCCGGCAGGCCCGACGGGGGCTGCTCCGCGATCACCGGGGAGAAGTTGACGATGGTCTTGCCGGCGGTGCCGGCCGTGCAGTGGGCAGCGGTCAGCAGGACGGTCGGGCTGACGAGGGTCGCGGTGCAGCGGAACCGCCCACCGTCCTCGTAGAACACGATCATGCCGACGTTCGAGTAGACGTTGGCGTCGTCGCGGTCGCCGCCGGTGATGGCTTGCGCGTTCACGGCCGACGAGCCGATCAGGGCCAGGGCGGCGGTGGTCGCGACGGCGATCGATCTCCATAGCTTCATGCAGGGACTCCTTGGGGCAGTGGGATGGCAGTCAGAACCTAGGCGTGCGCACGTCGGCCGGATACCCCCAAGCCCTACGCAGTTTGCGCGGCGGATTCCGGCGCCACCGGCCCCGCCTCCACCCTGACGGCGCCGGGCGGGTACCCTCGCCCTCCCGTCAGGTCTTGGGAACAACAAGGACGGCGGAGTGGTTGAGTCCGGTGCACTCAACTCTTGAAGGACTCCCATGACCACCAAGCGGCTACCTGTTCTGTTCCTCGATGACGTCGTCCTGCTGCCGGGGATGATCATCCCGATCCCGCTCGACGAAGCGGCGAAGGCGGCCATCGACGCCGCCCAGACCTCCTCCGACGGTGAGCTGCTCGCCGCCCCGCGCCTGGAGGACCGGTACGCAGCCTTTGGCGTCCTGGCCACCGTGGAGCAGGTCGGCCGCATGCGCGGCGGGGCTCAGGCAGCTGTGCTGCGCACCGGCGAACGCGCCCGGATCGGCAGCGGCGTGACCGGCCCCGGCGCCGCCCTCTGGGTGGAGGCCGAGCCGGTCGACGACGACCCGGTCAACGACCGGACGCGGGAACTGGCCGAGGAGTACAAGCGGCTCGTCGTGGCTGTCCTGCAGCGCCGCGAGGCCTGGCAGGTCATCGACACCGTCAGCGCGATCGAGGACCCAAGTGCGCTGGCCGACACCGCCGGCTGGGCGCCCTACCTGGGCAACGACCGCAAGCGGCAGCTGCTGGAGACGCCCGGCACCGAAGCGCGGCTGGCCCTGCTCATCGAATGGACCCGCGACCACCTCGCCGAGACCGAGGTCACCGACAAGATCGGTGAGGACGTGCGCGAGTCGGTGGAAC
>CAYQXH010000095.1:0-9548 GCA_964421325.1 uncultured Propionibacteriaceae bacterium | reverse complement strand
CTCCCCGTCGCCGGCAGCGCTGATCCGCACCGTCAGGTCGTCGCCGGCGATCATGCCGGTGAGGCCGTGCTCGGCCTCGCAGTTCGGGTCCGCGCAGGTGGCGGGCTCCAGGTCCACCCGGCGCATGGTGCCCCAGGTGATGGTCAGCCAGGTCTCGGCGACGGTCGCCCGGCGGGAACCGTAGCGCTCCGGGTGCGAGACCACCTGGCTGAGCGCGACCGAGTTGATCTTGCGCAACGGCACCGACTCGGTGGTGGTCAGCGCCTGGGCGGGCTCGCCCGGGGTCTCGTTCTCGTCGGTGTGGGCAACGATCAGGCGGGTGGCGGTCAGGACCAGCACCGACAGGTGCCGCTGGATCTCGTCGCGATTGAAGGTCGCCTCGTGGTGCACCAGGTAGGCGATCGGCTCCTCGGCACCGAGGGAGAGCGACACCGCGTCCGCGACCAGTTCCGGGAAGTATCCGCAGTCGTGGATCTCCGTGTTCAGGGCCGGCGGGAGGCGCAGCGCTGGGCGTGACGTCATTCAGTCATCTTCCCACGCGCATCGGTCGGTCCCAACTCCGGTTCCGGCGTCGATCCTCGGCTCGCAGCCGCGGCCGCCTTCCTCCGTCGCCTGTTCCTCGCCTTGCCCGCTCGTCAGGATCACCACGCCGGACGCCGCTGACGCCTCGGCATGTCCTGGTGATCTAGTGTGTGGTGCCGTGAGCACCCGTCCGTTTATCGCAGCCCGGGTCGAGGAGTTCATCGACCGGCGCATCGAGGGCTTCCTGCGTGCCCTCGGCTGGCGCGAGAAGGTGATCTGCCACACCGGCTACGGAACCGGGGAGAGCATTCGGGTGCTCGGACGGGTGGTGCTGGTCCCCAAGCGAGCCCGCTCCGGGATCGGCAAGGCCACCGAGGACCTGATCAAGCGCCGCGGTTTCCGCAACTTCTTCAGCGCAGCGTGCGTCCGGGCGGCCGTGACGATCACGGTTGGCGGCCAGGTCTCCCACGCCACCACCGACCGCGGCGGCTACATCGACGTGCGGGTCCGTAACCACGGGCTGCAGCCGGGCTGGCGGACCGTTGAGGTGCGCAGCGGCGCGTCCAACACGGCCTTCGCCGACGTGCACGTGATCGCGGACGACATCGACTTCGGGCTGGTCTCAGACATCGACGACACCATCATCTCCACCATGTTGCCCCGGCCAATGATCGCGGCGTGGAACTCCTTCATCCGTGACGAGTCCGCGAGGCAGTCCGTCCCCGGGATGGCCCGGATGTACGCCGCCCTGCTCGCCGACCACCCGGGCTCGCCCGTGATCTACATCTCCACCGGCGCCTGGAACACCCACGGGTTCCTCTCCCGCTTCCTGAAGCGGCACGGGTACCCGGCGGGGGCGATGCTGCTGACCGACTGGGGACCGACGAACACCGGCTGGTTCCGCTCCGGGATGGCGCACAAGTCCGAGACCCTGCTGCAGCTGACCCGCGACTTCCCGAACATCTCCTGGCTGCTGGTCGGCGACGACGGCCAGCACGACCCGGTGATCTACACCGACTTCGCCCACGTCGCGCCCGACCGGGTGCGGGCGATCGCGATCCGCCAGCTGACCCCCACCGAGCAGGTGCTCGCCCACGGCACGACGACCGTCCTGCCCGAGGAGCAGGAGGCCGCGGCCGACATCCCGTGGGTCGCCGCACCAGACGGACGCGGGCTGCTGTCCGGACTCCGCGGCCTGCTCGGTCCCAAGTGACCTACCGAAAGAGAGAAGCCAAGACCTGATGGTTGCCAAGCCGCCACTCGACGAGGAAGTCGCCGAGCTGATCGTCGATGTCGACGTTTCCGCCGAGATGGAGACCAGCTTCCTCGAGTACGCCTACTCGGTCATCTACTCCCGGGCCCTGCCCGATGCCAGGGACGGCCTGAAGCCGGTGCAGCGCCGAATCCTCTACACGATGGACCAGATGCGGATCCGCCCCGACACCTCCCACGTGAAGTGCTCCCGGGTCGTCGGTCAGGTCATGGGCCTGTACCACCCGCACGGCGACTCGGCGATCTACGACGCCCTGGTCCGGCTGGCGCAGCCCTGGGCGATGCGGCTGCCGACGGTCGATGGGCACGGCAACTTCGGCTCGCTCGACTCCGGGCCGGCGGCGATGAGGTACACGGAGTGCCGGATGTCCCCGGCAGCCGTGGCCATGACCGCCGACCTGGCATCGGAGACCGTCGACTACCGGCCCAACTACGACGGCAAGGAGTCCGAGCCGGTCGTGCTTCCCGCGGCGTTCCCGAACCTGCTGGTGAACGGCAGCACGGGCATCGCCGTCGGCATGGCCACCAACATCCCGCCCCACAACCTGATCGAGGTCGTCCAGGCCCTCAAGCACCTGCTGTGGCACCCCGAAGCCGACGTCGACGAACTGATGCGGTTCGTTCCCGGCCCCGACTTCCCCGTCGGCGGGAAGATCATCGGCCTCGACGGCATCCGCGAGGCCTACACCACCGGGCGCGGCAGCTTCCGCGTCCGGGCGTCCGCGCGGATCGAGCAGGTGCACCCGCGGCGCAAGGGCATCGTGGTGACCGAGCTGCCCTACCAGGTAGGCCCGGAGCGGATCATCGAACAGGTCAAGAACCTGGTCGGGGCGAAGCGGCTCACCGGGATCGCCGACATCAAGGACCTCACCGATCTGGCGAACGGCACCCGCCTGGTGATCGAGGTTAAGAACGGCATCAATCCCGAAGCCCTCCTCGAGGAGCTGTACCGGCTGACCAAGCTGGAGGACTCCTTCGCGATCAACAATGTCGCCCTCGTCGATGGCCAGCCGAGCACCCTCAACCTGAAGCAACTGCTCGAGGTGTACCTCGAGCATCGCCTGCAGGTGATCCGCCGGCGAACTGCCTTCCTGCTCGGCAAGGCACGCGACCGGCTGCACCTCGTCGAGGGACTGCTGCTCGCCATCGTGGGCATCGACGACGTGATCGCCATCATCCGGTCCTCGGAGGACTCCGCCCAGGCCCGCAACCGGCTGATGGCGGCCTTCGAGCTCAGCGAGATCCAGGCCAACTACATCCTGGACATGCAGCTGCGACGGCTCACCAAGTTCTCCACGATCGAACTCGAGTCGGAGCGGGACAAGCTCTGGCTGACCATCGCGGACCTGTCCGGCATCCTCGACTCCGACCAGCGCCTGCGGGAGGTGACCTCGACGGAACTCGACGAGGTGGCCCGCACGCACGGCACTCCCCGGCGCACGATCCTGCTCGCCTCCGGCGGCAACCAGGTGACCGCAGCAAGGGCAGCGAAGAACGGGGCCACCCTGGAAATCGCCGACGACCCCTGCTGGGTGATGCTGTCCTCCACCGGCCTGCTGGCCCGCTCCGACAACGACGAGCCGCTGCCCACCTCCGGGCCGAGGGCGAGCCACGACGTGATCAGCTCGGCGATCCGCGCGACCGCACGCGGCGAGTTCTGTGCCCTCACCAACCAGGGCCGGCTGCTGCGCGCGCAGGCCATCGACGTGCCGTCGGTGCCGGTCACCGCTGCTGCGCCGAACCTGCAGGGCGGGTCGCCGGCTGCGGAGTTGCTCCCGTTGCAGCCCGGCGAGCGGATCCTCTCGCTCGGGACCCTCGGCGAGCACACCTTCGGCTGGGCGCTGGGCACCCTTCGCGGAGTGGTGAAGCGGGTGCATCCCGAAGTCATCGGCAAGGACGCCTGGGAGATCATCCGGCTCGATGACGGCGACGAGGTGGTGGGCGCGGTCGAGCTCACCCATGACCTGGTCGAACTGGTCTTCATCACCTCGGACGCCCAGCTGCTGCACTTCCCGGCGAGCGGGGTGCGACCGCAGGGCCGCTCCGGCGGCGGGATGGCCGGCATCAAGCTGGACCGTGGCGCCAAGGTGGTGTTCTTCGGTGCCACGCCCACAGCCGACTCCTCGGTCGTCACCGTAGCCGGCTCCTCGGCGGCCCTGCCCGGCACCGATGTCGGCACCGTCAAGGTGACCCCGCTGGCCGAGTACCCCGCCAAGGGCCGGGCCACCGGCGGCGTCCGGTGCCAGCGGTTCCTGAAGGGCGAGGACAGCCTGCTGCTCGCCTGGGCCGGACCCGACCCGGCGATCGCTGCGGCCGCCAGCGGCACCCCGATCGACCTGCCGTCACCCGACCCGCGCCGGGACGCCTCCGGGGCACCGGCAGCCCAGCCGATCGCTGCTGTGGGGTCCCGCTACCACGCCTGACCTCAGCGCGCCGGATCGTGAACCGTAGTCGGTCGGCGATCCGGATACTTGTCCACAGGTGCGGGTCCCGGTGACCCGGGAGCGGCGTGGGTGCCGATAATTCCTGGGCGTGATCCGCAGAGTGCAGCCGCCGGCCAGCCTTCGGGAGCTGTTCACGCTCCAGGCCGGCGCCGCCTCACGCCGCCAGGTGCTCGCCTTCGGGATCAGCGACCGGGTGGTAAATCGGCTGCTCCGCGACGGTGCCTGGCGAGTCGTTGTCCCCGGTGTGTACGCCGACCGACCCGAGTCGTGGCTCCAGCTGGCCTGGACGGGGCTCCTCATCGGCGGAAGCTCAGCAGTACTGGGAGCCGCCGCAGCCGCGCACCTGCACGGGTTCGTCAGGGAGGCTCCGGCACAGATCGTGGTGTTCACCGGATCGCAGAGAGCGCCGAACCGCAGTGATCCACGATTCCGCTTCATCCGCGCCGATCGTCTCGGCTACGGGGAGCCGTGCCGAACCCGGGGCGCTCAGACGGTGCTCGACCTCGGCGCCGAGCTGGGGCCGGACGAGCTGGCCGCCCTCCTTGCCGAGGTCATCGGCCGGCGGCTCGTCTCCGGGCGGGAGGTCCTCCGGTTGCTCGACGCCACCGGCCGACACCGCAACCGCACCCTGCTGCGCGACGTCCTCAGTGACGTCTCCGGGGGCGCGCAGAGCCCGCTCGAGGTGCGCTACCTCCGGGATGTCGAGCGGGCCCATCGGCTGCCGGGCGCGAGCCGGCAGGCCAGTCTCGGGCCCTACCGGGGTGACGCCCTGTACGAGCAGTTCGGGGTACTGGTCGAACTTGATGGCCGGGCCTTCCACCAGGGCATGGCCGCCGCCAACGACATGGATCGGGACAACTTCCACCAACTACAGGGCGTGGTGACGCTGCGCTTCGGTTGGCGACAGGTGGCAGGCGACCCCTGCCGCGTCGCCCGCCAGGTCGGCGCGGCCCTGAACGTCCGGGGCTGGCCCGGCACCATCACGCCGTGCCGGCAGTGCGCCGGATCGTGAACCGTAGTCGGTACACGATCCGGAGGACTGGCTAGGGTTGCCGCATGTTCGATGACCTGCTGTCGGCGAATCATCGCTACGCCACCTCCGCACCGCGCAACTTCGACGGCTACGCCCACGCCGGGATAGCGGTCGTGACCTGCATGGACTCCCGGCTGCAGCCGCTGGAGATGCTCGGCCTGTTCGTCGGGGAGGCGAAGATCCTGCGCACGCCCGGTGGCCACGTCACCGAGGACGCTCTCAACGGCTGCATCCTCGCCGTGAACCTGCTTCGCGTCGACCGGATCCTGGTCATCACCCACACCCGCTGTGCGATGGCCGCCGGCGATGACGAGGAGCTCGCCCGGCGCGTCGCTGAGGCCACCGGGCAGGACGTGAGCGGCCTTCGCCTTGGCGCCGACCCGGACCAGGAATCGCACCTCAGGTCCGACGTGGAACGGCTGCGGGACCACCCGCTGATCGCCGGCCGGGCCGAGGTCGGCGGGTTCCAGTACGACGTCGACAGCGGCCTGTTGTCGCGGGTCTGCTGACTCAGGTGTCGATGCGCTGCGCGTCCAGGGCGTAGGCGCCGTCGACGATGAACTCCTTGCGGGGTCCGACGTCGTTGCCCATCAGCTTCTCGAAGGTGCTCTCGGCCGCGCCGGCGTCATCGACCGTCATCCGCCGCAGCGTCCGGTGCAGTGGGCTCATCGTGGTCTCGGCCAGTTCGTGCGCGTCCATCTCGCCGAGTCCCTTGTAACGCTGTGGCTCCTTGAACGCCTGGCCCTTCTTGGTGAGCTCGGCCAGCTTCCGCCGGTACTCGGCGTCGTTGTAGGTGTAGATGTACTTGTCCTGGCCCTTCCGTGGGCTGATCAGCTCGAAGCGGTGCAGCGGCGGGACGGCTGTGTACACCCGACCGGCCTCCACCAGCGGCCGCATGTACTTGAAGAACAGCGTTGCCAGCAGCGTGCGGATGTGGGCACCGTCGGAGTCGGCGTCGGCCATGAAGATGACCTTCGAGTAGCGCGCCGCCTCGATGTCGAAGGTCCGGCCCGAGCCGGCACCGACCACCTGGATGATCGAGGCGCACTCGGCGTTCTTCAGCATGTCGCCGACCGAGGCCTTCTGGACGTTGAGGATCTTGCCCCGGATCGGCAGCAGGGCCTGGAACTCCGAATTCCTCGCCAGCTTGGCGGTGCCGAGGGCCGAGTCGCCCTCGACGATGAACAGTTCGGTGCGGTCGAGGTCGGTGCTGCGGCAGTCGGCCAGCTTGGCCGGCAGGGTGCTCGACTCCAGCGCGTTCTTGCGCCGCTGGGCCTCCTTGTGGGCACGTGCCTGCTGGCGCGTCCGGGACGCGGCCACGACCTTCTCCATCACGGCGCGCGCCTGGGTGCGGACGGCTGCCCTGGTGGAGGTGAGGAACTCGGTGAGTTCGGTCTCCACTATCCGGGTGACCAACCTGGTGACTGGCGGGGTGCCGAGCACCTCCTTGGTCTGGCCCTCGAACTGCGGCTCGGCCAGCCGGACGGTGACCACGGCGGTCAGCCCCTCGAGGGCGTCGTCCTTGATGATCTCCTCGCCGGCCTTCAGCAGGCGGGTGCCGTCCAGGCCGCGGAGGAAGGCCCGGGTGAGGCCACGCTCGAAGCCGGTGAGGTGCGTGCCGCCCTTCGGGGTGGCGATGATGTTCACGAACGACCGCACGTTCGTGTCGTAGCCGGTGCCCCAGCGCAGGGCGATGTCGACGTCAAGGGTGCGATCGACATCGGTTGCGGTCATCGCGCCGGCATCGTCGAGCATCGGCACGGTCTCGGTGAACTGGTCGGTGCCCCGGAGCCGGATCACCTCGGTCACCGGCGCATCTGCGGCCAGGTACTCGCAGAACTCGGAGATGCCACCGTCGTGCTTGAAGACCTCCGTGACCGGCTCGCCGACCCGAGCGTCCGTTACGACCAGTTCGAGGCCGGGGACGAGGAAGCTGGTCTGCCGCGCCCGACCCAGCAGCTGGTTGAGCGAGAGCTCGGCGTTGGCCAGGAAGATCTGCCGGTCTGGCCAGTAGCGCACCCGCGTGCCGGTGACTCCCCTGGCCACCTTCCCGGTCTTCCGCAGCCCGCCGCCGGGCGTGAACGGCGCATCCGGGCCGGCACCCTCGAAGACCCCGGGTACGCCACGGCGGAAACTCATCGACCAGGTGGCCCCGTTGCGGTCCACTTCAACATCGAGCCGGACACTGAGCGCGTTCACGACGGAGGCGCCGACGCCGTGCAGGCCACCGGTGGCGTTGTAGCTGCCGGCGCCGAACTTGCCGCCGGCGTGCAGCTTGGTGAAGACCACCTCGACGCCGGACAGCTTGGTGCGCGGCTCGATGTCCACCGGGATGCCGCGGGCACGGTCGACGACATAGATGCTGCCGTCGGCCTCGAGGCGGACGTCGATCTTCTCCCCGAAGCCGGAGAGGGCTTCGTCGACGGCGTTGTCGATGATCTCCCACAGGCAGTGCATCAGCCCCCGGGTGTCGGTCGAACCGATGTACATGGCCGGGCGCTTGCGGACCGCCTCCAGGCCTTCCAGCACCAGGAGGTGCCGGGCTTCGTAGTCCCTGCCTTCTGCGGCGGTCTTGGTCGTGGTCACCGGCTGACATTATCTCGGCGACGTAACACTTCTTTGCATTCGCGTGACGGTGTCGAGAGCTGTCGGGGTTTGTCTCACCGGCTGCATACACTGAACACCAGCCGGGAACAACGAAGCGATCGCTGCTGTTGGAAACGGTGCAGCCCTTGGACGCCAAGCGTGGGTGAGAGAGAGTGGGGAAGAACTTATGAGCGTAACCGTTACCGAGACCTTGACCGCATCAGATCGTTGCGACCGTTGCGGGGCACAGGCGTACCTCCGAGTCACCCTCAATTCCGGCGGCGAGCTGCTCTTCTGCGGGCACCACGGCCGAGCCCACTCGGACAAGCTGAGCCAGGTCGCCCTGAAGATCCACGACGAGACCGGCAAGCTCTCCTGAGCAGCCGTTGAGTGTCGGGCCCCGGGAACTCCCGGGGCCCTTCTCAATTCCGGGCTGGGATACTGCCTCCATGAGCATCGAAGCGGTCCTCGGCGACCTGACCACCGAACGGGCCGACGCCCTGGTCAACGCTGCCAACTCGAGCCTGCTCGGCGGTGGGGGCGTGGACGGCGCACTGCACGCAGCCGCCGGACCGGCGCTGCTCGAGGAGTGCCGTCGCGTCCGGTCCGGGCAGTACCACGCCGGACTGCCTGTCGGTGAGGCCGTGGCGACCGGGGCCGGGCGCCTGAACGCCCGCTGGGTGATCCACACCGTCGGGCCCAACCGGAAAGCCGGCCAGACCGAGGAGGCACTGCTCGCCTCCTGCTACCGCACGTCCCTCGACGTCGCTGCCGGGCTCGGGGCCACCTCGGTCGCTTTCCCGGCGATCGGAGCCGGGATCTACGGCTGGGACGCCGCCACCGCAGCAAGGGTGGCCGTGACCGCAGTCGTGGCACACCCGAGGCCCGGGATCGAGAGGGTGCGCTTCGTGCTGTTCAACGACCGGCTCCACCGGGCCTTCGCTGCCGAACTGGCCGCAGCCGGCATCGGCTGACCACGCCCGACGGCGGGTGGTCGCTGGCTAGAGTGCTGGGATGCGGACCTCCCCCTACGGCTCCTGGACCTCCCCGATCGCACCGGCGGACCTGACCGCTGCCGTGGTCGGGCTGGACCGTGGCGTCGTCGACGGTGACCGCGTCCTGTGGACCGAGGCCCACCCCGAGCAGGGCGGCCGGGTGAGCCTGTGGTGCAGCCAATCCGGCATGGATCCGGTGGACCTGACCCCTGAGGACAATGTCCGCAACGCCATCAACGAGTACGGTGGCGGAGCCTGGGCCGCCGCTTCCGGGCTGGTGGTCTACAGCACCGCACCAGGCGGCGACCTCTACCTGCTCTCCCCAGCGGGCCGGCAGCTGCTCGCACCCGGCGGCGACCACCGCTACGGCTGCCTTGTCCTCGACCCCGCACGGCGGCCGGTCCTCGCCGTCAGGGAGGACCCCAGCGGCGACGGTCCCTGCGTGCAGGCGCGGGTCGGCCCCGAGGAAGTGCTCGCGCAGGTACGCGCCCGACTCGACGGCGTACTTCTGGTACTGGCCGTCGACGATCTCGCCCATCCGGCGCGCCAGCAATCCCTGGACGTCGCGCGCCAGCAGCGCATCCCACTCGCGTCCCCAGATCACCTTGATCGCGTTCCAGCCCGAGCCGCGGAAGATCGCCTCGAGTTCCTGGATGATCTTGCCGTTGCCGCGCACGGGGCCGTCGAGCCGCTGCA
>CAYQXH010000094.1:0-9578 GCA_964421325.1 uncultured Propionibacteriaceae bacterium | reverse complement strand
CCCGGCCCTGACCATGGCCAACCAGCCGAAGGGACGCCCCTCCTGACCGGTTTCGTAGCGGCGGTCGCAGCCCGTCCGGGACTCGAACTCCACGGCCTCGTCGTGCTGCGGCAGGCCCGGACGGTCCTGGAGCAGTACTGGGAGCCGTACGTCGCCGACGACCGGGCGCTGGTCTACTCGGCAAGCAAGACCTTCACGGCTACCGCGATCGGCCTCGCCATCGCCGAGGGCCGGCTGGCCCTGGACGACCGGGTCGTCGACCTGTTGCGGGAGGGACGTGAACCGGCGGTCGAGCTGGACCCTGCCGTCTCCGAGCTGACCGTGCACCATCTGCTGTCGATGTCCACCGGGCACGACGCCGACACGCTGCCCGAACTCGAGGCGGTGGCGCCACTGGAGTGGACGCAGAAGTTCCTCTCGCTCCGGCCGCAGGCCCCCGTCGGCTCCAGGCACGTGTACAACAACGGGGCCTCCTGGCTGCTCGGGGAACTGGTCCGGCAGCTCACCGGCGAGGACCTGCTGGACTATCTGCGGCCGCGGCTGCTGGCGCCGCTGGGTATAGACGCCACCTGGGACACCGATTCCCTCGGCCGCTGCCTGGGCTGGACGGGCCTGCACGTCCGGACCCGCGACCTCGCCGCTATGGGCGAGCTGTACCGCTGCGACGGCGTCTGGCAGGGCAGCCGGCTGCTGCCCGAAGGCTGGGTGGCCACGGCAACCACCGCGCAGATCCCGACCGTGGAGCCGAACCCGGAGTGGTGCCTCGGCTACGGCTACCAGCTCTGGCTGGGCCGCGAGGGGTACCGGCTGGACGGTGCCTACGGCCAGTTCTCGCTCGTCCTGCCCGAACGTGGCCTGGTGATCGCGATCACCTCCGCCCAGGCCACGTCGCAGCCCCTGCTCGACCTGGTCTGGGACGTGCTCCTTCCCGAACTCGACGGCCTGCCGGTGGACGCCGGCGTCCAGCCGTCGGTGCCTGAGGCGGCCCTTCCGCTTCCTCCCGACTCGGGAACGGGCCGGGAATGGGCAGCTCCGGGCCCGGTGCCGTTCGACGAGGCCCTTGCCGAGACCGCGGACGCCCAGTACAACCTCCCGGACCTGATCGGCCCTTCAGCCCGCCGCGAAGGCACGGGTTTCCGGTTCGGGCTGGTCGCGGCCGGCGAGCCGGTCGAGCTGGTGGCCGGCAGCGGCGAGTGGGTGCGTCAGCTGGTGAGCATCCGCGGCGCAGCCGTCCCGGTCGCGGCGGCAGCCGGGGCTGACGCTGCGGGGGCGCTCGACGTCCGGGTGGTGTTCACCGACAGCCCGCACACCCTGCGGCTGCGGCTCGGTCGTGACGGGAAGGCCGGCCTTGCCTGGCGGACTGTTCCCCTGGAGAGCGGCTGGCTGGCCGGTCTCGTCGCCCACTGACGCCGCTGCGGCCCTCGGCACGCCGGCAGTGGCACAGGTGACACCTGACCGCCGAGGTGCGCCGCGGCCTAGGGTGGCAGCCATGAATCAGCCGAGGATCGAGCTGCTCCCCGAGGAGGGCTTCCAGCGGGTGCTGTGCGTCGTGGCCCATCCCGACGACGTCGAGTACGGCACTTCGGCCGCCATTGCCAAGTGGACGGCCGCCGGCGTGGAAGTGGCCTACCTGCTGCTGACGGCCGGTGAGGCCGGCATGCAGCGCCCACCGGAGGAGACCGGACCGCTGCGGGCCGGCGAGCAGCGGTCAGCCTGCGCTGCTGTCGGGGTGAGCGACCTGACCATCCTCGACCACCCGGACGGCATGCTGGTCTACTCGCTCGACCTGCGCCGCGACATCGCGCGGGCGATCCGCAGGTTCCGCCCCGACGTGGTGGTCTGCGGCTCCTGGGACGTCGACTTCGTCGCCGGGCTGAACCAGGCCGATCATCGGGCAGCCGGGCTGGCCTGCGCCGACGCCGTCCGCGACGCCGACAACACCTGGGTCTTCCCGGAACTCGCCTCGTCGGAAGGCCTGCCAAAGTGGGGCACGACCTGGCTGCTGGTCTCCGGCGACAACCGCCCGACCCACGGCGTGGATGTGACCGGCGAGCCGCTGGAGGCCGGCATCGCCTCCCTGGACGCGCACGCCGGCTACCTCGCCGACCTGACGGGACACCCCACCCCCCGAGACCTGATCACCGGCATCACCGCCGCCCAGGGCCAGGCCCTGGGCGTGCCCAACGCCGTGCTCTTCCGGGCCTACAAACTGCGCTGAACCAGATCGGGGACGGTTCCATTCCCGTTCAGCGTGCGCTGAGCCAGATCGGGGACGGTTCCATTCCCGTTCAGCCGGGCGTGAAGGGGACGGCTCTGCGTATCCCCGTCCGATCGCGGCCTGAATGTGGTTCGGGGTACGGCTGTGGCGGGAACTGGAACCGTCCCCTGTCCGGCGGGCTGAACGGGAATGGAACCGTCCCAGTGCCGCCGGGCTGAACGGGAATGGAACCGTCCCCAGTGCCGCCGGGCTGAACGGGAATGGAACCGTCCCCGATTCCGGCCAGCCCGATGTCGTCAGTCGGTCGAGTAGCGCTGGACGAAGTTCGACAGCACCCGGTGCTGCTGGCCGGTGACGCCGCTGGCGTAGGCCATGGCGACCAGGTCTTCCAGCTCCGCCGGGTCGAAGTAGCCGGCGTGCTGGTAGATGCGCATCCGTGCGGTCAGGTCGTCTGCGTCCAGTTCGGGGTGAAACTGGGTGACGTAGACGTTGGCGCCGACCCGGTACATCTGCACCGGGCAGAGCTCGCCGGTGGCAAGCATGGTCACGCCCGGAGGGGTGCCGTTGCAGGCCTCCTTGTGGCCGACGAAGGCGTGGAAGCGTTCCTCGATCCCGGCGAGCAGCGCGTCGTCCACCCCATCGGCTGTCAGCGTGACCTCCACGGCGCCGACCGCCTCGCCGTAGGTGCGATCGACGGTCCCGCCCAGGTGCGTGGTCACGGCGCCGACCCCGTAGCACATGCCGAGGAACGGGAAGTCGGTGTCGACGATCAGGTCGACGAGGGCGAGCAGGTCAGCCTCGACCCGCTGCTGCAGGTCGGTCTTCTGGGAGTCGGAGATGTTGAACGAGCTGCCGCCCAGGATCACTCCGGAGTAGTCGGCCAGGTCGAGCTCCGGCAGCGGACGCGACTCCACCCGAAGGTGCTCCAGCTGGTCCTCGGCCAGCCCCGAGTGCCGGAGCACGGATCGGTACTCGGCCGCCGCGGCCTCGTCATGGTCGCGGGTCGCCAGCAGCAGGAACGGTTTCACGCCGCTCAGGTTAACGGGCGAACGGGGACTCCCTGCCAGTTTCGGCGAGCAACAGCCGCAGCGCCTGCTCCGGGCCACCGGCGGCCCGCTGCCGCTCGTAGCTGGTTCCCCGCTCGGCGAGGGTCGCGGCGAAGCGCAACTCGTCCTCGCAACCCAGGTCGCGCGAGATCGGCGCCAGCCGGTCCAGCCACTGCAGGAGGCCCTCCCGCAGCGGCACCTGCCGCTTCCTCGGGTTCGGCGTGATCACCTGCGCGTCCATGCCGTAGCGGGCGGCGCGCCACTTGTTCTCCCGCACCAGCCAGGGCGGCAGTGACTCGTAGGTCTGGTCCTGGGCGTAGGTGCGCGAGATGTGCTCGACGAAGCACTGGGTGAGGGCGGCCAGGCAGCCCAGCTCGGCGAGGGTCGGCACCGAGTCGGCCGTCCGGTTCTCCACCGTCCCGAACCTCGGGGACGGCCGGATGTCCCAGCGGATCTCGGCGGGGACGCTGATCATGCCCGAGTCGTACAGGTCCTCGGCGTAGTCCTCGAACTCGGACCAGCGGTTCATCGGGTACGGCAGGCCGTTGGTCGGCAACTGCTGGAAGATCATGGTGCGCTGCGATGCGTACCCGGTGTCCTCACCCTCCCAGTACGGGGAAGCGCAACTCAGCGCCAGCAGGTAGGGGTAGAACCTGACCAGGCCGTAGGTGATCGGCAGGGCCTTGTCCTTGTGGTCGACGCCGACGTGCACGTGGGTACCGCAGATCGCCATCTGGTTGCCCCAGTAGCGGTTGCGGTCGGCCACCACGTCGTAGCGGGGGCCGACGAACCGTTGCTGGTCGGCGGCCCTGCTGAACGGGTGGGTTCCGGATCCGATCAGGCCGAGTCCCAGTCCCGCGGTCACTTTCTGCACCACGGCGAGGTTGCCGGCCAGGTCGACCAGGGCGTCACCGACCCGGTGGTGCACCCCGGAGACCAACTCGATCATGTTCTGCAGGTATTCCTTGCGGATCGGCTGGTCCTCGCCGCCGTCACAAGCCTCAAGGACGGCCCCGGCCGCCGGAACCAGTTCGCCGGTGGCGAGGTCGACCAGTCCGAGTTCCCACTCGATCCCGACGCTGGACTGGGCGGACGGGGCGAAGTCGATCAGCATGTCGGCTCCTCGTTGGCTCGTGCGCCGAGTCTAGGCGGTTGGGGGCGCAGTGTTGCCCGCTGACAGGTGGGGGCCCGCGGCGTAAGGTTTGTCGGCTATGCATGACTTCCCACCCGTCCTCGAGGCCTATACCCCCGAGGAGACGGCACGCCCCGACACCCGTAGCCCGGCCAGGTTCCTGTTCTGGCTGCTGCGGGTGCAGGCCGACGTGGTCGTGGCCATGGCTGTGGCCGGGTTGTTGTGGTTCCTGCCCGGGGCCCTCAGCCCGCTGCTGCTCGGCCGGGCGATCGACGTCGGGATCCTGCGCGGCGACGTGGCAGCCACCGTCGGCTGGGCAGCCCTGCTGACCCTCGTCATCGTGATCGGTGCTGCTGCCGGGATCGCTCAGCACACGCTCGCCGTCCGCGGCTGGCTGATCGCCCTGTACGGCACCCAGAAGCTGGTGACCCGCAAGGCCGTCCAGCTGGGGCACGTGCTCAGCCGGCGGCTGCCGACCGGCGAGGTGCTTAGCATCTCCTCCTCGGACTCGAACACCTTCGGGCAGACCATCGAGGTGGTCTCCCGCGGCATCGGATCGCTGGCTGCCTTCGCGCTCGTCTGCGCGCTGATGTTCAGCACGTCCCCGCCGCTGGGCTGGGTCGTGCTGGTGGCAGCACCGCTGCTGGTCGGGGCGGCCTCGCCGGTGCTTCGTCCGCTGAACGCCGCCCAGACCGCCGAGCGCACCCAGACCGGCCAGCTCACGTCCATGGCCACCGACATCGTCTCCGGCCTGCGGATCCTGCGCGGCATCGGCGGTGAGCGGACGTTCGGCAGCAACTACGCCGCCCAGTCCCAGCGCGTCCGACGGCTCGGGGTGGTCACCGGGACGTGGCAGGCGGTGACCGAGACGATCAGCGTGCTGCTCTCCGGGATGCTGCTGGTGACCCTGGTCTGGCTGGGCTCGCACGAGATGCTGGCGGGCCGGCTGACCATCGGGCAGCTGATCTCCTTCGTCGGCTACGCGGTGTTCATGGTCTGGCCGCTGCAGACCTTCTTCGAGTTCGCGCAGAAGTGGGTGCAGGGGCTGGTGTCGGCCCGCAAGACGATTGCGCTGCTGGATCCGGAGGTGCCGTTCAGCCAGGGGTCCGCGGAGCTGGCCGACCGGCCGCGACTCGAGGACGAGGTCAGCGGGGTGGTGGTCGAGCCCGGCCGCTTCCTCGCCGTGGTCAGTGCCGTCCCGGAGGACTCCGCGGCCCTCGCCGACCGCCTCGGACGCTACCTGCCGACCAGCCAGGTGCACGACGAGGGCGCTGAGGAGGACGAGCTGACCGGCAGGGCTGCGCGCCGGGCGCAGGCAGAGAAGGAGGCCCGCCGGGCTGCAGCTGCCGCTGCCGACGCGGCGCTCGGCACGGGGGAGTGGGGCGTGAGGGCCGACGGCACCGACTACAGCGAACTGCAGTTGGCGGCCCTGCGCCGCACCGTCGTGGTCAGTGACACCGGCAGCCAGCTGTTCGCCGGCACGCTGCAGCAGGCCGTAGATCCCTGGGGGACGCACAGCCGCGAGGAGGCGGAGGCGGCCCTGCACGCGGCGGCGGCCGAGGACGTCTACGCCGGGCTGCCCGGCGGCTGGCAGGGCCGGATCGACGAGTTGGGCCGCGGGCTCTCCGGTGGCCAGCGGCAGCGGGTCGTGCTGGCCCGCGCGCTGCTGCTGGACCCGGAGGTGCTGATCCTGGTCGAGCCCACCTCAGCGGTGGACGCGCACACCGAGGCGACGATCGCCGAGCGGCTGGTGCCGAAACGCCGCGGCCGGACAACCGTCGTGATGACGGCCTCACCGTTGGTGCTGCACTACGCCGACGAGGTCGTGCTGCTGGTGGACGGGCGCGAAGCCGTCCGCGGCCGGCACGCCGAGCTGCTCGCCAACCCGGCCTACCGCGCTGTCGTCGGCCGAGGCATGGAGGAGCACGAGTGATGCGACCTGAGTCCCTGGCCTCGGCCTCCCCCGAGACGACCGGCTCCGTCCCGTCCCCCGAGCTTGTCGAAGGGTCGCGGGACACCTGGGCCGACACCGACCCTGCCGCGGGGCTCCCGGCCGAGCTGCTGGCCCGTCCGGGAGGGCCGCTGCTGGGACGGCTGGCGGCGCTGCGTCGTCGCCACCGGCTGCGCGGCGAGCGGGCGCGGGCGTTCTATGCCGCGTCCCGCAACCCGGAGCGGGGGCTGCCGGTGGCGGGCAACGCCGCGGCCTGGACCTTCGTCAAGCGGCTGCTCAGCACCCGCAGGGGAATGCTGGCGCTGGCGCTCGGCGCGAACCTCTCCGCAGCCATGGCAGGGCTGGTGGTGCCGCGGATGCTGGGCGACCTCGTCGACCAGGTGACCGGCGGCGCGGCCGGCGCTGCGCAGGTGGACCCGATCATCACCGGTGTGATCGTCGTGGTCATCGTGCAGGCTGCGCTTGTGTTCGCAGCCCGGCGGGCCTCGACCGTGCTCGGCTACGACCTGCTGGCTGCCGCCAGGGAGGAGATCGTGGGCATCGTCCTGCGGCTGCCGCTCGGCAAGGTCGAGTCGGCCTCCAGCGGTGACTTGCTCACGCGGATCACGTCCGACGTGTCCAAGATGAGCCAGTCGGTGCGCTGGGCTTTCCCGCAGCTGATCATGTCGCTCGTCCTCGTGGTGGCCAGCCTGGTGGCCCTGCTGCTGAACTCGCCGTTCCTCACGATCGCGGTCAGCGGCTCGCTCGTCGTCCTCTGGTTCGCGACCCGGCATTACCTGAAGTACGCCGGCGCCGGCTACATCACCGAGTCGGGCACCTACTCGCAGATCAACTCCACGACCACCGAGACCGTGGAGGGTGCGCGGACGGTCGAGGCCCTCGGCCTCGGGGCGAGGCGGATCGCCATCGGTGATGACGACATCGCCGAGTCGAACCAGGCCGAGCGGTACACGATGACGCTGCGGAACCTGTTCTTCATCTTCCTCGACATCTCCTACCAGCTGCCGCTGGTCGGGGTGGTGCTGCTCGGCACCCTCGGCTACTCCCAGGGCTGGGTGACCCTCGGGCAGATCACCACGGCTGCGATCTACGTCCAGGGCCTGGTCGAGCCGATGGACCGGCTAATCCAGGTCTTCGACACCCTCCAGGTCGGGCTCGCTGCGACCACCCGCCTGCTCGGCGTGGCTGAGGTGCCGGAGGACCGGACGCCGGGCGAGGAACTGCCCGACGGCACGGACGTGGTTGGCAGCGACCTGCGGTTCGCGTACCGGCCCGGGACCGATGTGCTCCACGGCATCGACCTCGACCTGCGGCCGGGGGAGCGGCTGGCCATCGTCGGGCCGTCCGGGTCCGGGAAGTCGACGCTGGGCCGGCTGCTGACCGGCATCAACGGGCCACGCACCGGTGAGGTGGACATCGGCGGGGTGGACGTGATGGAGCTGCCGCTGGACGTCCTGCGGACCGAGGTGGCGCTGGTGACCCAGGAGCACCACGTCTTCGTCGGGTCCGTGCGGGACAACATCGTGCTGGCGCGCGACCGGCAGCTGGCCGAGCACGAGGTGGACGCGGCCGTGACCGAGGCGCTGCGGGCAGTGGACGCCCTTGACTGGGTGGAGCGGCTGCCGCAGGGCCTGGACACGGTGCTCGGCCACGGTCGGGTCCACCTCACGCCCGCGCAGGCGCAGCAGGTCGCCCTGGCCAGGCTGATGGTGGCCGACCCGCACACGCTCGTGCTCGACGAGGCCACCTCGCTGATCGACCCGCGGACCGCCCGGCACCTGGAAGGTTCGATGGCGGCGCTACTGGCCGACCGGACGGTGATTGCGATCGCCCACCGGCTGCACACCGCCCACGACGCCGACCGGATCGCCGTCGTCATCGATGGCCGGATAGCCGAGCTGGGCTCGCACACCGAGTTGCTGGCCCGCAACGGCGAGTACGCCCGCCTCTGGCGAACCTGGCGCTCCTGAAACCCCCCGGTCCGGAACGGGGACGGTCCATTTCGGTTCAGGGCGGGGCTGGACGCCGTCCATCCGCTCGCCGGGGACGGCGTGAACCGGTCCGGAACGGGGACGGTTCCATTTCAGTTCAGGGCGGGGCTGGACGCCGTCCATCCGCTCCGGGGACGGCGTGAACGGGAATGGAACCGTCCCCGATACGGGTCAGAGGGTCAGGATGACCTTGCCGACGTGGTTTCCGGACTCCAGATGCCGGTGGGCCTCGGCAACAGCCTCGAGCGGGAACCGGGTCTCCGGCGCCGGCTTGATCCGGCCAGCCGCAACCAGCGGCCAGACCCGGTCCTGCACCGCCTTGCAGATCGCGGACTTCTGCTCGACGGGCCGTCCTCGCAGGCTGGTGGCGGTCACGGTTGCCCGCCTGGTGAGCAGCCGGTTCAGGTCGAGCGTCCCCTTGCGTCCGCCCTGCAGCCCGATCACGACCAGCCGGCCATCGGTCGCAAGGGACTCGACGTTCGCCTCGAGGTACTTGGCGCCCATCACGTCGAGGATCACGTCGACGCCCCTGCCCCCGGTGGCAGCAGCAACGAGGGCCGCCCAGTCGTCGTGGTAGTCGAAGGCCTCCTCGGCCCCGAGTTCGCGGCAGAGCTCCAGCTTCTCGGCTGACCCGGCCGTAACCAGGACGCGCGCGCCGACCGCCTTCGCGTACTGGATCGCGAAGGTGCCGATGCCGCCGGCACCACCGTGGATGAGGACGGTCTCGCCCTCGGCCAGCCGGACGTGGTCGAAGTTGGAGACGACGGTGGCCGCGACCTCGACCAGGCCGACTGCGCTGACCAGGTCCACCCCTTCCGGCGGGGGGATCACCTGGCCGGCCGGGACGCTGACGAGCTCGGCGTAGCCGCCGCCGGCCAGGAGGGCAACGCACGGGTCGCCCAGTCGCCAGCCCTCGACACCCTCGCCGATGGCATCAACCGTTCCGGACACCTCCAACCCGATGATGTGGCTGGCCCCCGGCGGCGGCGGGTAGTGGCCCTGCCGCTGCAACAGATCGGCCCGGTTCACCCCGGCCGCCCGGACCCTGATCCGCAGCTCGCCGGGCCCGACGGGCGGCTGCGGAGCCTCGGTGATGGCCAGGTTCTCGGCTCCGCCGGGGGTGGTAACGGTGACTGTGCGCATGGATCCAGCTTGGCACGGCAGCTCTGCGTAAGATTAACCGACCTGGCGAGGTCGCATAGTGGACTAGTGCAGCCGCCTTGAAAGCGGCCGAGCTTAA
>CAYQXH010000093.1:0-9586 GCA_964421325.1 uncultured Propionibacteriaceae bacterium | reverse complement strand
CGGTCTCCACCGTCGCGGGCTTGGTGCCGCCGGTGGAGCGGTCGCCCTGCAGGCCGGGCTCGGTGTAGGTGATCTCCAGTTCGACCGAGGTCGGCATGTCGATGAACAGCGGGTTGCCGTCGTGCAGCGCGACCGTGGCGACGCCGTTCTCGAGCAGGTAGTTCTTGGCGTCGCCGACCACGTCCTCGCTCAGGCTGAGCTGGTCGAAGGTGTCGGTGTCCATGAACACGTAGGACTCACCGTCGTGGTACAGGTACTGCATCTCGCGGCGGTCGACGCTCGCGGTCTCGACCTTGATGTCGGAGTTGAACGTCCGGTCGACGACCTTGCCCGACAGCACGTGCTTGAGCTTGCTCCGGACGACGGTGTTGCCCTTGCCGGGCTTGTGGTGCTGGAACCAGATGACGGTCCACAGCTGGCCGTCGATGTCCAGGACCATGCCGTTCTTCAGATCGTTCGTGGATACCGTTGCCACTACCGCCCGCTTTCTTGAACTCCAACACTGCGACGGCTGAGTCTAGCGGCCACCCCCGAGTTGTCAGAATCCCGGGCCCCCGGGCCGGGCCGGTCAGCCCCGGCTGTCGCGGATCCCGGCCAGCAGGTCGGCCTTCGCCTGTGCCCGCGGCAGGGAGTGCTCGGCCATCCAGTCGGCGGTGGCCGCTCCCCCGCTGGCGCGCAGGCCTTCGATGACCTGGCCGATCGCTGCCGGCGTCTTGTTCTGGCTCATCTTCGCCTTGCCCGCCAGCCGGGTGATCCGCAGCTCGACACCGACGATGGCGCGCAGCAGCTTCGCCACAGCCTCCGCCGGAAGGTCGTCCACCGAGGCGTCCCCGTGGGCTGCGCTCAGCCTCCGCACTGCTGCCAGCATCCATTCCGGGTCGTCGTGGACCACGAGCTCGCCGTAGACGTGGACGGTCACGTAGTTCCAGGTCGGCACGTTGGCCGAGCCCGGGGTGTTCAGCCAGTCGGCCTCGATGTAGTCGTCCGGGCCGTGCAGGATGAAGAGGGCCTCACCGGGCGTCCGCCACTGGTCGTTCACCAGCGAGACATGGCCGATCAGGGCGCCGAGGTCGCCGACCGCCGGGTCGAGGAGCATCGGCAGGTAGGTGGCCACCAGACCGTCCGGCCCGGCGGTTACCAGGTCACCGGCAGAGCCTGAGCCGAGCACCGACAGGACCTGCTCGGTGCTCATCGCGAAGTGGGCTGGGACGTACATCACTTGGCATTCAGGCCGAGGAAGGAGTCGATCAGGACGCCCTCCGCCGGGTCGGGGACGATCACGGGGACGCCGAGGGCCTTCAGCAACACGAAGCGCAGCTTCGATCCGCGCGACTTCTTGTCCAGGCTCATCGCGTTGCGGAGGTCCAGCCAGGAGCCGGCCTCATAACGGGTGGGCAGCCCAACCAGGTCCAGGACCTCGCGGTGCCGGGCGACCAGGTCGCCGTCGATCAGGTCGAGCCGTCGGGCGAGCTCGGCTGCGAAGACCATGCCCACAGCGACCGCCTCGCCGTGGCGCCACCGGAAGTGCTCCTGGCGTTCGATGGCGTGGCCGAGGGTGTGGCCGTAGTTCAGGGCCTCGCGGCCGATGTCCGCGCCATCGGAGGTACGTTCCCGCAGATCGGCCGACACCACTGCCGCCTTCACTGCTACCGCACGCCGGATCAGCCTGGCCTGGACCGGGTTGCCCGACTCGAGGGCGCCGGACGGGTCGGCCTCGAACTCGGTCAGGATCTCCGGATCGGCGATGAAGCCGCACTTGAGCACCTCGGCCATGCCCGAGCGCAGCTCGCTTGGCGGCAGGGTCTCCAGGAAATCGAGGTCGCCGAGCACCGTGAACGGCTCGTGGAAGGCGCCGACCAGGTTCTTACCGGCAGCCAGGTTGATGCCGGTCTTGCCGCCGACGGCTGCGTCCACCATCGCCAGCAGGGACGTCGGCATCGCGACGTACTTCACCCCGCGCAGCCAGGTGGCCGCGACGAAGCCGGCCAGGTCGGTCGTGGCTCCGCCGCCGAGCCCGAGGATGGCATCGGATCGGGTGAAGCCGGCGCCGGCCAGGGCCTCCCAGCAGCCCTCAAGCACCTCGGCGGTCTTGCCGGCCTCGGCCTCGGGGACGCGGATCGAGGTCACCTGCTGCTCGAGCTCTGCCGTGATGGCCGGCAGCGCCGAGGCGAGCCCTGGCGGGTGGATGATGGCCACCCGTTCGACGCCGTCGAGGAACTGCGGCAGCAGTCGCGAGACCCCCGAGCCGATCAGCACCTGGTAGGGCTGTTCGGCAGCCACATCGATCGGCTCCCAGGTCATTACGCTCCTAGCTCGGCGAGGACGGCCGCAGCCACCTCTTCGACGGTCAGCCGGTCGGTGTCCACTTCCCGGATCGCCACGTTCGCATACCAGCGTGCCCGTTCGGCCAGCATCGCGTCCATGCTGTTCCGGATTCCGACCAGCGTCCCCATGCCGAGGCTGTGCATGCCCAGGCGGCGGGTGGCCCTGGCCACACTCGCCCGCAACCACACGACCGGCAGGCCGGCGAGGGCTGCCCGCACAGCGGCCGACGTGACCGCTCCGCTGCTCAGGGCGACCACGCCCCCCGAGCCGAGAGCCGCGATCGCCACCCGCTCCTCCACCGCCCGGTAGGCGTCCTCACCCGCGCTGGCGAAGAACTCACCGGCCGGGCCACCGAGCTCGGCCTCGACCAGTTCGTCCACCTCGACGAACGGGACGTCCAGCCGTTCCGCCACCAGCTCGCCGGCAGCCGACTTCCCGGAGCCGGGGATGCCGACAAGGACCAGCACCGGCCCGCTCAACCCAGGTGCCGCTCGGCGAGCCGGGCCAGGTAGGCGGCGTGGTTGCGGCTGGTCTCGGCGAGCGAGTCACCGCCGAACTTCTCCAGGGCCAGTTCAGCAAGGACGAGGGCGACCATCGCCTCAGCGACCACGCCGGCCGCGGGGACGGCGCAGACGTCCGATCGCTGGTGGTTGGCCTGCGCCGCCTCGCCAGTGGTCACGTCGACGGTCCGCAGGGCGCGCGGGACGGTGGCGATCGGCTTCATCGCAGCCCGGACGCGAAGGATCTCGCCGTTGCTCATGCCGCCCTCGGTGCCACCGGACCGGTTCGAGACCCGCTGGACGCCGCCGTCGGCCGGCAGCATCTCGTCGTGGGCGAGGCTGCCCCTGGTGGCGGCGAGTTCGAAACCGTCGCCGACCTCGACCCCCTTGATCGCCTGGATGCCCATCAGCGCCTGCGCGAGGCGGCCGTCCAGCCGGCGATCCCACTGGGTGTGGGAGCCGAGGCCCGGGGGCAGCCCGTAGGCAAGCACCTCGACGACGCCGCCGAGGGTGTCGCCGTCGGTCTTCGCCCGGGCGATCTCGGCCAGCATGGCCTCGCCGGCGGCCGGGTCGAAGCACCGCACCGGATGCTCGTCGATGCCGGCCAGGTCGGCCGGGGTCGGCAGCACTGCGTTCTCGCTCGCAGCCGCCCCGATCCGGACGACGTGGCTGAGGATGCGGATCCCGAAGGCCTGCTCCAGGAAGTTCGCTGCCACCCGGCCGAGCACCACCCGGGCGGCTGTCTCCCGGGCGGAGGCCCGTTCCAGGATCGGCCGGGCCTCGTCCCAGTCGTACTTCTGCATCCCGGCGAGGTCGGCATGGCCCGGCCGTGGCCGGGTGAGGGCAGCGTTGCGCGCGAGATCGGCCAGCACGTCGGCGTCCACCGGGTCGGCGGACATGACGGTCTCCCACTTGGGCCACTCGGAGTTGCCGACCATGATCGCGATCGGGGAGCCGAGGGCCTCACCGTGCCGGACGCCGGCCAGCAGGGTCACCTCGTCGGCCTCGAACTTCATCCGCGCGCCGCGACCGGTCCCGAGCCGGCGGCGGGCGAGGGCGTCGGCCACCTCTGCGGACGTGATCCGCACGTGCGCCGGGATGCCCTCGATCGTGGCAACCAGCGCACGGCCGTGGGACTCACCGGCGGTCAGGTAACGCAGCATCGGCCGGCTACTTGCCGTTGCACTTGTCGCGGTTCGCCTGGGAGGCCAGGCACCACTCCTGGAGCTTCTGGCCGTTGGCCGTGTGCTCGCTGAGGGTGTTGGCGAACAGGGTCTCCCCGGTGTCGAGGTTCACGACCGTGAAGTACAACCAGTCGCCTTCCGCGGGGTTCAGCGCGGCTTCGAGGGACTTCTGTGACGGCGAGGCGATCGGACCGATCGGCAGGCCCTTGTACAGGTAGGTGTTGTAGGGCGAGTCGAGCTGCCGCTCGGCCTTGGTCGTGAAGACCCGGCCGGTGATCTTGTTGGCGTAGGCGACGGTGGCGTCCGACTCCAGCTTCTGGCCCTGCTCCAGGCGGTTGTAGAACACCCGGGCGATCTTCGGCCGGTCCTCGTCGTTGGTGCCGGCCTCCCGCTCGATGATGCTCGCCATTACCAGCACCTCGTAGGGGCTGTACCCGAGTGTCTGGGCACCCTCCTCGAAGTCCAGCTTCTCGGCGATGTTGTTGAACTGGGCCGTGGCCAGCTTGATCACCCCGGCCGCCTTGGGCTTGTCCGGCAGCTCGTAGGTGTCGGGGAAGACGAAGCCCTCGGCGCCGCGCTTGGCCCAGGTGGGCAGGCCGAGCTTCTTCCAGTCCTTGAGCGCTGCCTGGAAGTCCTTCACCGGGATGTTGGTCGCCTTGGACATCGCCGTCACCTGCTGGGACAGCCGCAGGCCCTCCCGGAGGGTCATCCGGTTGTGGACGATGTTCTTGGGGTCCAGCAGCATCGCCAGCGCCACCTTCGACGGCAGCTGGGTCTTCAGGTTGTACCGCCCGTAGGGGATCGAGACGTCGCCGTTCGCCGCAGCCTCCCGCGTGAACGCCTTCTTGGTCTTCACGACGTCCGCCAGCACCAGGATGTCGCCGATCTGGGACAGCGTTGCGCCCTTGGGAATCGTGACCTCGACCGGCGCCACCCCGTTGCCGATGTAGTCCTCTGCCGTGCGGTACTCCAGCCAGGCGGTCTGGGCCTTGTCGTAGACGTACCAGCCGCCACCGGCGAGCACCGCCACCGACAGCAGGACGGCGAACGCTGCCCTGGCCTTGTACCAGATCTCCTTGAAGTCCAGCTTCCCGGTTTCGGGGTCCCGGATCTCCCCGGGGGATCGGTTACTCATCCGCTGGAGTCCTTCCTGGGTCGCCATCGGGAAGGAGCAACTCCCCCGGCGGCCGGCCGGTCGTACGTTCGTGCTGCAAGGTCAGTTCCAAGAGTGCCACGGCGGCTGCCTGGTCGATCACCGAGCGCTGCCTGCGGGTGTTCCGGCCTGCACTGGCCAGTCCACGCGCAGCGGTCACGGTGGTCAGTCTCTCATCGACCAGCCGGATCGGCACGCCAGGCAGGCCGATGCGCAGTTGGGCAGCCACTTCCCGCATCGCGACGGCAGCCGGTCCCTCGACGCCGGCCAGGTTGCGCGGCAGGCCGAGCACCACCTCGAGCGGTTCGTACTCGGCGACGAGCGCCGCCACCCGCGGCACCGCACCCGGGCCGGCCGGCACCGTCTCCACCGGGTGGGCCAGGATGCCTTCGGGGTCGCTGGCGGCGACCCCGATCCTGGCCCTGCCCCAGTCGAGTGCCAGCCGGACCCCGATCCGCACGTTCAGCCGGCCAGGGCAGCGCTGATCGCGGAAAGGGCCGCCGGTGCAGCACCTGCGTTCGTGCCGCCGCCCTGCGCCAGGTCGTCGCGTCCGCCGCCACGTCCACCGAGCGCGACCGCACCGACGCCGACCAGGGCACCGGCCTTAGCGCCGAGGGTGCGGGCAGCCTCGGTGGTCGCGACGATCAGGACCGGCTTGTCCGCGCCGCCGACCAGGGCCACGACTCCGGGACGGGTGCCGAAGGCGTTGCGCACCTCGATCGCGAGCGAGCGCAGGTCGTCCCCGGTTACGCCCGGCAGGTGCTTGCTGACCAGTTGGTAGCCGCCCGCCCCGACCGCACCCGAGACCAGGGCCGGCACGTTGGCGAGCAACTCGCGGCTGCGCAGCGCGGCGATCTCCTTCTCCGCTGCCTTCACCTGGGCGACCAGTCGCGCCACGCGATCGGTCAGCTGGTCCGGCTGCACCTTCAGCAGGTCGGTGAGACCCGCGACGAGGGCGCGTTCCCGGGCCAGGTGGGCGAAGGCGTCGGCTGACACGAAGGCCTCCACCCGGCGCAGGCCGGAGCCGACAGAGGACTCGCCGAGCAGGCTGAGCAACCCGATCTGCGAGGTCCGCTCGACGTGGGTACCGCCGCAGAGCTCCCGCGACCAGGGCCCGCCCAGTTCGACCATCCGCACCACGTCGCCGTACTTCTCGCCGAACATGGCCTGGGCGCCGAGCGCCCTTGCCTCGGTCAGCGGCATCTCGAGGGCTGTCACCTGGTGGTCGGCGCGGATCGCCTCGTTGGCCACCCCCTCCAGCTCCTCCTTCATGCCGGGGGTGAGCGCACCCGGGGCGTTGAAGTCGAACCTCAGGTAGCCCGGCTTGTTGAACGAACCGGCCTGGTGGGTCGAGTCGCCCAACAGTTGCCGCAGCGCGGCGTTCACGATGTGGGTGGCGGTGTGCGCCTGGCAGGCGCCGGCCCGGGCGAGCTCGTCAACGGCAGCCGTGACCGCTGCACCGGTCACGAGTTCGCCGTCGGACACCCGCACCTTGTGCACGACGAGGCCCTGCACCGGGCGCTGGACGTCCAGCACCTCGAGGCTGAGGCCGTCACCGGTGATCTGGCCGGAGTCGGCGTTCTGGCCGCCCGCCTCGGCGTAGAACGGGGTCTGGTCGAGCACGACCTCAACCACGTCGCCGGGTCGTGCCCGGTCGACCAGCAGGCCGCCGGCGATGATGCCGCGCACCTTCGCGTCCGCGGTCAGGTCGGTGAATCCGAGGAACGGCACTTCGCCGTCGGCGCGCAGCGTCCGGTACGCCTCGGTGGCGACCGTCGCGCCCTTCTTGGCCTTCGCGTCGGCCTTCGCCCGGTCCTTCTGCTCCTGCATGAGCTTGCGGAACCCGGCCTGGTCGACCTGGAGACCCTGCTCCGCGGCCATCTCCACGGTGATGTCGAACGGGAAACCGTAGGTGTCGTGGAGCGCGAAGGCCCGGTCGGCGCTGATCTCGGTGCGGTGCTCGGCCCGCGCCTGGCCGGCAGCCAGGTCGAAGATCTGCGTGCCTGCGACCAGGGTCCGGCGGAAGGACTCCTCCTCGGCGTAGGCGACCTGCGACACGCGTGGCCACTGGCCGACGACATCCGGGTAGGAGGCCGACATCAGGTCCTTGCTCACCGGCAACAGCTCCGGCAGCACCGGCTCGTGCACGCCCAGCAGCCGCATCGAGCGGACGCTGCGGCGCAGCAACCGACGCAGCACGTAGCCGCGCGCCTCGTTGCCGGGGGTGACCCCGTCGGTCATCAGCATCAGCGCCGAGCGGACGTGGTCGCCCACCACCCGCAGCCGGATGTCCGCCTGCGGATCCGCGCCGTACCTGATGCCGGCCACCTCGGCCGCCCTGGTGATCACGGGGAAGATCTCGTCGATCTCGTACATGTTCGCCACGCCCTGGAGCAGGTAGGCGGTCCGCTCGAGGCCCATGCCGGTGTCGATGTTCTTGCTCGGCAGCGGACCGGACACGTCGAAGTCGTCCTTCGCGCGCACGGCCGAGAGCTCCTCGGTCTGGAACACCAGGTTCCAGATCTCGAGGAAGCGGTCCTCATCGACGATCGGGCCACCGTCCGGGCCGAACTCCGGGCCGCGGTCGATGTAGATCTCGCTGCAGGGTCCGCCCGGTCCGGGGATGCCCATGTGCCAGTAGTTGTCCTTCAGCCCACGGCGCTGGATCCGTTCCGCGGGGATGCCGACCTTGCGCCAGAGGTCGAAGGCCTCGTCGTCGTCGAGGTAGACGGTGACCCAGACCTTGTCGGGGTCGAAGCCGTAGTTGCCCTCGGCCTGGCTGCCGGTCACCAGCTCCCAGGCGTAGGAGATGGCGCCTTCCTTGAAGTAGTCGCCGAAGGAGAAGTTGCCGTTCATCTGGAAGAACGTGCCGTGCCGGGTGGTCTTGCCGACCTCTTCGATGTCGAGGGTGCGCACACACTTCTGCACGCTCACCGCCCGGTCGTACGGGGCATCCTCCGCCCCGGTGAAGTACGGCTTGAACGGCACCATGCCGGCGTTGACGAACAGCAGGGTCGGGTCGTTGTAGACCAGCGGGGTCGAGGGCACGATGGTGTGCCCGCGCGCCGCGAAGTAGTCGAGGAAGCGCTGGCGGATGTCAGCAGTTTTCATGGTTGGTAGTCCTTCTGATCAAGCGGCCACTGGCCGCCGGTGCTGCGGGGTCGGATGGTTCTCCTGGACGAGTGGGGTCACTCGTCCAGGCCGAGAGCCTCGCGCAGCTCGCCCTCACGGGCATCCATCGCCTCACCCATGGTGGTGATGAACTCCCCGACCCAGTCGACCAGACCGCTGCGGGTCTTCTCGATGGAGTCGGCGACTCCCTTCGGGGTGTAGCGCTGGTAGTACTCGCGACCCTTGACCACGATCAGGGCGGTCAGGCCGACGCCGACTGCGAACCAGAACAGCCGCTTGCCCATCACTTGCCCTTCTTCCTGCCACTGACCGCCTGGCGCACCCCGTAGGTGAAGGCCGCGGTCTTGATCAGGGGGCCGCCGAGGGTGCTGGCGAACAGGGTCGACAGCTGGGCGGCGTTCTCGCTGACCACCGTCGCGTGGGCGCTCACCTTCGCGACGTCATCGGTGACCACGCTGAGCTTGCCCAGCTCGGTGTTGGTCGCTGTGACGGTGCCCTTCAGCTCCTGCAGGATCGGCACCGAGTTGTGGCCGAGGTCACGGACCGCGAGTCGGACCTCCTCCAGCACGCGGCCAAGCTTCAGCAGCGGCACGGCGCAGAACACCACGAAGGCCACCGCGGCTACCGCTGCGATGAGACCGGCGATCTCTCCGGCGGACATGGGCTACCTCGCTGTCTGTGGGAACGTAACCCCTGAAGCCTAGACGACGAAGGCATGGTGGCGCGTCAGCGGCACCATGCCGAGGCGTCTCGACGAGCAGACGCCGACCGCCACGGTCGCGCCAGCGACCGGGAAGGGAGAAGTCCTGACGAGCAGTGAGGAACGAACTGCGAGGAACAGACGCCGACCCGCCACGCCGCGCAGCGGCCGCAAGGGTGAGGACAGACGACACTGCTCAGTCGACCGGTGGCCTGAGCAACTCCTCCAGCAGCTGCAACCGCTCACTGAGGGCGGCCTCGTTGCCGTGGTCGGTCGGCTGGTAGTACCGGGCGCCGGCCAGCTCGTCCGGCAGGTACTGCTGGGCGGCCACGCCGTGTTCGGCGTCGTGGGCGTACTGGTAGCCGGCCCCGTGCCCGTACAGCTTCGCCCCCGGGTAGTGGGCGTCACGCAGGTGGGGCGGCACCGTCCCGATCCGGCCGGCCCGGACGTCGGCGATGGCCGCGTCGACGGCCTTGATCACGGCGTTGGACTTGGGGGCGAGCGCGCAGGCGACCACCGCCTGGGCGAGGTTGATCCGGGCCTCCGGCATGCCGATCAGCGCTACGGCCTGGGCTGCTGCCACGCAGGTCTG